>NZ_JBEOVL010000009.1:0-235478 GCF_040295485.1 Streptomyces sp. NPDC002793
GATCTGCTTGAGGTCCGAGTGCAGCCACTGGGTGGCGACGTACAGCTCGATGCCGCCGTCCTCGACGCCCCTCGGCGAGAACTCAGGCGTCCTCGTTGTCCACCCAGCTCATGAGCTTGCGGAGCTCCTTGCCGGTGGTCTCCAGCAGGGACTCGCTGTCGGCCTTCTTGTACTCGTTGTACTTGGGCAGACCGTTGTGGTATTCGGCCATCCACGCCTTGGCGAAGGTGCCGTCCTGGATCTCGGCGAGGACCTTCTTCATCTCGGCCTTGGTGTCGTCCGTGATGATGCGCGGGCCGGTGACGTAGTCGCCCCACTCGGCGGTCTCCGAGATGGACCAGCGCATCTTCTCCAGGCCGCCCTCGTACATGAGGTCGACGATGAGCTTCAGCTCGTGGAGGCACTCGAAGTACGCGATCTCCGGCTGGTAACCGGCCTCGGTCAGCGTCTCGAAACCGGCCTTCACGAGGGCGGCGGTGCCACCGCAGAGGACGGCCTGCTCACCGAACAGGTCGGTCTCGGTCTCCTCGGTGAAGGTCGTCTTGATGACGCCGGCGCGGGTGCCGCCGATGCCCTTCGCGTAGGAGAGGGCGAGCTCCAGGCCCTTGCCCGAGGGGTTCTGCTCGACGGCCACGATGCACGGCACGCCGCGGCCTTCCTCGTACTGGCGGCGGACCAGGTGACCCGGGCCCTTGGGTGCGACCATGCAGACGTCGACGTTGGCCGGCGGCTTGATGAAGTCGAAGCGGATGTTCAGGCCGTGGCCGAAGAACAGCGCGTCGCCGTCCTTGAGGTTGTCCTTGACGGACTCCTCGTAGACCTGGGCCTGGATCGGGTCCGGGACGAGGATCATGATGACGTCGGCCTCGGCGGCGGCCTCGGACGGGGTCACCACGCGCAGGCCCTGCTCCTCGGCCTTGGCCTTGGACTTGGAGCCCTCGTGCAGACCGACACGGACGTCGACACCCGAGTCACGCAGCGACAGCGCGTGGGCGTGCCCCTGGCTGCCGTAACCAAGCACCGCGACCTTACGGCCCTGGATGATGGACAGGTCGGCATCGTCGTCGTAGAACAGCTCGGCCACTGGGTCTTCTCCTTGGTGTGCAGGTGTTGCGTCCCACCGTACGGCGGGTGCGTGAGGTACGTTGCCGGGTCTCGCCATACGAGCGGCGAGATGGCCCGATGGTTTACGCCGAGCGGTCGAGTGCGCGCAGAGAACGGTCGGTGATCGAGCGCGCGCCGCGCCCTATGGCGATGGTGCCGGACTGGACCAGCTCCTTGATGCCGAACTGTTCCAGCATCTTGAGCATGGCCTCCAGCTTGTCCGCGCCCCCTGTCGCCTCGATCGTGACGGCCTCCGGGGAGACGTCCACGGTCTTGGCGCGGAACAGCTGGACGATCTCGACGATCTGGGAGCGGGTCTCGTTGTCCGCGCGGACCTTCACCAGGACGAGCTCGCGCTGGATCGCTGCGGCGGGCTCGAGTTCGACGATCTTCAGGACGTTGACCAGCTTGTTGAGCTGCTTGGTCACCTGCTCCAGGGGCAGACCCTCGACATTCACGACAATGGTGATGCGTGAGATGTCGGGATGTTCGGTGGTACCGACCGCGAGCGAGTCGATGTTGAAGCCGCGCCGGGAGAACAGGGCAGTGATACGGGCGAGTACACCCGGCTTGTTCTCGACCAGGACGGAGAGCGTGTGCTTGGTGGACATGGAGTCGGTCTCTCTCTGTCTCTCAGTCGTCTTCGTTGTCGCCGAAGTCGGGGCGGACACCGCGCGCCGCCATGACCTCGTCGTTGGAGGTGCCGGCGGCGACCATCGGCCAGACCATGGCGTCCTCGTGGACGATGAAGTCGATGACGACCGGGCGGTCGTTGATCGCGTTGGCCTCGGCAATGACCTTGTCCAGGTCGGCCGGGTCCTCGCAGCGGATCGCGTAGCAGCCCATGGCCTCGGACAGCTTGACGAAGTCCGGCACGCGGGTGCCCTTGGCTGCGTTGCCGTCCGCGTCAGGGCCGGAGTGCAGCACGGTGTTGGAGTACCGCTGGTTGTAGAACAGGGTCTGCCACTGGCGGACCATCCCGAGCGCGCCGTTGTTGATGATGGCGACCTTGATCGGGATGTTGTTGAGCGCGCAGGTGGTGAGTTCCTGGTTGGTCATCTGGAAGCAGCCGTCGCCGTCGATCGCCCAGACCGCGCGCTCGGGCATGCCGGCCTTGGCGCCCATGGCGGCCGGGACGGCGTAACCCATGGTCCCGGCGCCGCCGGAGTTGAGCCAGGTGGCGGGCTGCTCGTACTGGATGAAGTGCGAGGCCCACATCTGGTGCTGGCCGACGCCCGCCGCGAAGATCGTGCCCTCGGGGGCGAGTTCGCCGATGCGCTGGATGACCTGCTGCGGTGAGAGGCTGCCGTCCTCCGGCAGGTCGTAGCCGACCGGGTAGGTCTCGCGCCAGCGGTTGAGGTCCTTCCACCAGGAGGCGTAGTCACCGGTGTTGCCCTCGGTGTGCTCGGCCTGGACCGCCTGGACGAGGTCGGCGATGACCTCGCGGGCGTCGCCGACGATCGGGACGTCGGCGGCGCGGTTCTTGCCGATCTCCGCCGGGTCGATGTCCGCGTGGACGATCTTGGCGTACGGGGCGAAGCTGTCCAGCTTGCCGGTGACGCGGTCGTCGAACCTGGCTCCGAGCGCGACGATCAGATCGGCCTTCTGCAGCGCGGTGACGGCGGTGACCGAACCGTGCATGCCGGGCATTCCCACGTGCTGCGGGTGGCTGTCGGGGAAGGAACCGAGCGCCATCAGGGTGGTGGTGACGGGCGCCCCGGTGAGCTCTGCCAGGACCTTCAGCTCGGCGGTGGCGCCGGACTTCATGACGCCGCCGCCGACGTAGAGCACCGGGCGCTTGGCCTGGGTGATCAGCTTGGCGGCCTCGCGGATCTGCTTGGCGTGCGGCTTGGTGACCGGGCGGTAGCCGGGCAGGTCCATCGTAGGCGGCCAGCTGAAGGTGGTCTTCGACTGCAGCGCGTCCTTGGCGATGTCGACGAGGACCGGTCCGGGGCGGCCGGTGGAGGCGATGTGGAAGGCCTCGGCGATCGTGTGCGCGATGTCCTCGGCGCGGGTGACCAGGAAGTTGTGCTTGGTGATCGGCATCGTGATGCCGCAGATGTCTGCTTCCTGGAAGGCGTCCGTGCCGATGGCCGCCGAGGCGACCTGGCCGGTGATCGCGACCATCGGCACGGAGTCCATGGCCGCGTCGGCGATCGGGGTGACCAGGTTGGTGGCACCGGGGCCCGAGGTGACCATGCAGACACCGACCTTGCCGGTCGCCTGCGCGTAACCGGTGGCGGCGTGGCCGGCACCCTGCTCGTGACGGACCAGGATGTGGCGGACCCGGGTGGAGTCCATCAGCGGGTCGTACGCCGGGAGGATGCAGCCACCCGGGAGGCCGAATACGGTGTCGGCGCCGACTTCCTCGAGAGAACGGATGAGGGACTGCGCGCCCGTGAGGTGCTCAACGGAGGCGGAGGACGGTCCGCCGTTACGGGCCCGCGGCTGCGGGTGCGGGGCCCCGGTTGCCTGCTCGGTCATCGGCATTCTCTTCTCGAAGCTGAGGGTTTATGCGGTGTTTTTATGGTGTTTTGCAAGGTCCCGGTGCAACAAAAAACCCCTCGTGCCGTGAGGCAAGCGAGGGGAGCGCGCCGGTGCGGTCTGCGGGGTGTCCATGAGTGACCCTGCTTCAGCCGACGCGCTTTCCAAGTACGAGAATTCGGGTGCGCATGGCATTGACCCTCTCTCCGGCACGCATTCGGTGTCAAGTGGGTGGGACGGGCGTCTCATCATGTGAGCGCCCCTGGAGCGGGACCGTGCTGCCCGCGAGCACCGGCCGGCCGGCCGGGACGAGGCCCGGGACGGGTCCCGGAACGGGGTAGTTCCCCCGGATCAGGGTGCGCCGCAGCCGGTATTCGTCGAGCGGTCCGGCGAAGGCCATCCCCTGACCGTGGGTGCACCCCATGGCGCGCAGTGCGCGCACCTGTTCGGGCACGTCCACCCCGTCGGCAACCGACTGCATACCGAGGTCCCCGGCGATGCGCAGCAGCCCGCTGGTGATCTTGTGCAGCCTCGCCGACTCGACGACGCCCTCCACCAGACACCGGTCCAGCTTCAGTACGTCGATGGGGAGCCGGCGCAGGGCGTTGAGCGCGGCGTACCCGCTGCCGAAGCCGTCGAGTGCGATCCGGACGCCGAGCCGGCGCAGCGCGACCAGCCGCTGTTCCAGCTCGTCGAAGGGGATCCTGGGGTCGTTGTCGGCCACGTCGATCATCAGGGCGCCGGAGGGCAGCCCGTGACGGGTCAGGACCGCTTCCACGGACCGCGGAGGCAGCGCCCGGTCCAGCAGCCGGGCGGCCGACACGCGGACGGAGACGGTGACCGGGTGCCCGGCCCTGGCCCGGTCGGCTGCCTGCTCGACGGCCTTCTCCAGCAGCCAGGTGCTGAGCTCGGCGGCACGGTCGTTGCCCTCGGAGACGCGGAGGAACTCGGCGGGGGTGAAGAGGATGCCCTGGGACGAGCGCCAGCGGGCCTGGGCGGCGACCGCGGCGACCGTGCCGCTCGCCAGGTGGACGACGGGCTGGTGGAGCAGGGCGAACTCGCCGTCGCGCAGGGCCGTGCGGAGCCGGGCTGCGAGTTCGGAGCGGCGCACGACGTCGGCCTGCATCTGGGGGGCGTAGAGCTCGACCCGGTTTTTGCCGCCCGCCTTCGCACGGTACATGGCGAGGTCGGCGTTGCGCATGAGGTCCTTCGGCGTGATGGAGGGCTCGGCGAAGGCGACCCCGATGGAGGCGGCCACCCGGACCTCGCCGGTACCGATCCGGTACGGCTGGGAGAGTCTGAGGCGCAGCCGGTCGGCGATCTGATGGACCTGGTCCTCCCGTGCGGCCTGGTCGCGGGTGCCGTCGCCGACGATGAGGGCGGCGAACTCGTCGCCCCCGAGGCGTGCGGCGGTGTCCGAGGCGCGCACGGACTCCTGGAGGCGGCGTGCGGCCTGGACGAGGAGTTCGTCGCCCGCCTGGTGCCCGATGGAGTCGTTGACCGCTTTGAAGCCGTCGAGGTCGACGAAGAGCACGGCCGTGCCCGGGTCCCCGGCCCGGCGGCCCCCGAGGGCCTGGCCGACACGGGTGGTGAAGAGGGCGCGGTTCGGCAGGTCGGTGAGGGGGTCGTGCTCGGCGTTGTGCTGGAGCTGCGCCTGCAGCCTGACCCTCTCGGTGACGTCTCGGCTGTTGAGGAGCAGGCCGCCCTGGTGACGGTTGACGGTGGACTCGACGTGGAGCCAGTCACCCGTACCCGATCTGAAGCGGCACTCGATCCGGGTGGTGGGCTCCTCGCGGGACGGCGCGGCGAGGAAGCGCCGGAGTTCGTGGATGACTCCCCCGAGGTCGTCGGGATGGATGATCGACGACAGCTCCGCACCGACCATGTCCTCGGCGTCGCGCCCGTAGACACCGGCCGCCGCGGGACTGACGTATCGGAGCGCTCCGCTGGGTTCGGCGATCATGATGACGTCGCTGGACCCCTGCACCAAGGAGCGGAAGTGGTTCTCCTTCTGGGCCAGTTCCTGGGTGAGCGCGACGTTGTCGAGGAGCATGATGGCCTGCCGGAGGACCAGGGCGAGCACGACCGTGACACCGGTGAGGACCACGACACGGTCGACCCTGCGCCCCTCCACCACGTTGTACAGGATGCCGAGGGTGCAGACCGCCGCGGCCAGGTAGGGCGTGAGCGCGGCGAGGGACCCGGCGATCGGCCGGCTCGTGGTCCGCTGTGCCGGGCACGGGGCCTCGACAGCGTTGTCCTGATAGCGACGGGCGGCCCAGGGGGCGTACGCGAGGAGCAGGGAACCGGCGAACCAGCCGGCGTCCAGCAGCTGGCCCGACCGGTACGCCGAGCGCAGCAGCGGGGCGGTGAAAAGTGCGTCGCACAGCACCGTCAGGGCGAGGCCGGCGATGGCGGTGTTGACCGCGGAGCGGTTCATGCCGGACCGCCGGAAGTGGAGTGCCAGGATCATGGAGACCAGCACGATGTCGAGCAGTGGGTAGGCCAGCGAGAGCGCCGCCCTGGCCACGCTCTCCCCCGCGGCGTTCGCGGTGTGCGCGGTGTTGGCGAGCGCGAGGCTCCAGGAGAGTGTCAGCAGGGATCCGCCGATCAGCCACGCGTCGAGCGCCAGGCAGACCCAGCCGGCCCGGGTGACGGGCCGCTTGGCCAGGACGAGCATCCCGACGACGACGGGCGGCGCGAAGCAGAGGAAGAAGAGGTCCGCGAGGGAGGGGGTGGGGACCTCGCGCCGCAGCACCACCTCGTACCACCCCCAGACGGCGTTGCCTCCGGCGGCCATGGCCGAGGAGAGCGCGAAGAGGAGCCATGCGGATCTGAAGGGGCTTCCGCTCGTGCGGGCGTGCAGGAAGCACGAGACCGCGGCGATCATCGCGGCGACGCTGAGGCCGAAGTCCCCCATGAACAGGGCGACCTCGGGCGATCCCCAGCCGAAGGCGGCGCCCACCGCGTATCCGGCGCAGAGGGCGGCGAGGGCGAGCTGCGAGCGCAGCCCCACGGCCCGCCCCGCCGTCCGCCCCACGGCCGGCTGCCGGGCGAGCAAGGCCCCGAGGGCGCTCACCGGAGGGCTCCACCGTCTGAACCGGGAGCCCTCGCCGCCGGCCTCACCTGCCCGCGCCGCTGCCTCGGATCGTCTCTCCCCTGCCCGAACATGCCCGTCGCCCCCTCGCGTTGCACTTCCTCCCCGGCGCCGTCCTTTCCACGGCGCAGCCCTCTTGTGGACGATACACCAGAGTCGTCACGCAGGGCCATAAGTTCTCTACTCTCCGTGACGACCTGGGGTGTTGTCGGAACACGGTGCGTCCGCGGCGCTCCGGAACGTGGTCAGCCGGTGGTGCGTACGAGGTTGCCCACCGGCTCTCCCGCGGCGAACCGGGTGAGCTGTCCCGCCAGCAGCCGCTTGGCCCGGGGCAGGAACGCGGAGGTGCTGCCGCCCACATGCGGAGTGATCAGCGTGTGGGGAGCATGCCAGAGGGGGTGGCCGGCGGGCAGCGGTTCGGGATCGGTCACGTCGAGCGCCGCACGCAGCCGCCCGGACTCGAGTTCGGACAGCAGGGCCCCGGTGTCGACGACGGCGCCCCGCGCGACGTTCACGAGGAGCGCGCCGTCCCGCATGGCGGCGAGGAAACGGGGGCCCACCAGCCCTTGCGTGGACGGGTTCAGCGGGGTGGACAGGATGACGATGTCGGCCTCGGGGAGCAGGGCGGGAAGCTCGTCGATCGCGCGTACGGGGCCGCGTGCGGTTGTCCGTGCGGAGCGCGCGACGCGCACCACCCGCGCGCACTCGAAGGGCGCGAGCCGGTCTTCTATGGCCGCGCCGATCGATCCGTAGCCCACCACGAGGACGGACTTGTCGGCGAGCGCCGGATAGAAGCCGGACCGCCACTCCTCCTTGTCCTGGCCGTGCGTGAACCCGGGAAAGCCGCGGAGCGAGGCGAGGATCAGGGCGAGTGCGAGCTCGGCGGTCGACGCCTCGTGCACACCCTTGGCGTTGCACAGCCGCACCCCCGAGGGCAGCAGACCGAGCGCGGGCTCCACGTGGTCGATGCCCGCGGAGAGGGTCTGGACGACCTGGACCAACCGCATCTCCTTGAGCGGACGGACCGCGATTTCCGGGCCCTTCATGTACGGAACGACATAGAACGCACAGTCGGAGGGGTCCGCCGGGTAGTCCCGGTCACCGTCCCAGAGACGGTAGTTGAGACCCTCGGGGAGGCCGTCGATCTCATCGGCGGGAAACGGCAGCCACACGTCGGCAGTGGATGTAGAAGTCATGGTCAGGAGGCTATGCGAAGGGCATGGAGCGGCAGAGGTTACTTTGGGGGTGCTGGTGGGCTCCGTTGATCACGGGGCCGAGGGAGGGTTCGGGGAGTTGGAGCGCAGGACTATCGGTGCGGCGGCGCTCGCCGTGGGTGCGGTCGGGCTGGGGTGCATGCCGATGAGCTGGGCCTACAGCACGTCGCAGCAGCGCGGTGACCGCTCGGTGCGGACCGTGCACGCCGCGCTGGACGCGGGCGTCCAACTGCTCGACACCGCCGACATGTACGGGCCCTTCACCAATGAGCTGCTCGTCGGGCGGGCGCTCAAGGGCCGCCGGTCCGAAGCCTTCCTCTCCACGAAGTGCGGGCTGCTGGTGGGCGATCAGCACGTCGTGGCCAACGGCCGCCCCGGCTATGTGCGCCGGGCCTGTGACGCCTCTCTGCGAAGGCTCCAGACCGACGTGATCGATCTCTACCAGCTGCACCGGGCGGATCCCGAGATCCCGGTCGAGGAGACCTGGGGCGCGATGGCGGACCTGGTGACCGCGGGCAAGGTCCGGGCGCTCGGGCTGTGCGCGGTGGGCGCCCGGGCGGGCCGCAGGCCGGGGGCGCGGATGCACGACGGGACCATCCGGCAGCTGGAGCGGATACAGCAGGTCTTCCCCGTCAGCGCGGTCGAGGCGGAACTCTCCGTGTGGTCGCCCCAGGCGCTGGAGGACCTTCTGCCGTGGTGCGCGGCCCGTGGCGTGGGTGTCCTGGCGGCGATGCCGCTGGGCAACGGCTACCTCACGGGCACCCTCAAGCCGGGCCAGGGCTTCGAGCCGGACGATCCGAGGGCCAGGCACCCCCGTTTCACCGCGGAGATGATGGCGGCCAACCAGCCGGTGGTGTCGGGGCTGCGCAGGATCGCGGAGCGGCACGGCGCCACCCCGGCCCAGGTGGCTCTGGCGTGGGTCCTGCGGCAGGGACGCCACGTGGTGCCGGTGCCAGGCGCGAAGCGCGAGGAGTGGGCCGTGGAGAACGCGGGCGCCGCGGGGCTGGTGCTCACGGACCAGGACATGGCCGAGGTGGCCGGACTGCCGCGGGCCCGCGGGTCGTGGGACTGACCCCACCCGGGTGACCGCTCGTGGCTGAACCCTCGTGGCTGACCGCTCGTGGCTGACCCCTCGGCGGGACAATGGGCGGAGATCGGGAACCCGTTGCCGTGCGGCGGCGTAGGAACAGTAGGCGTGCGACCGTCGAAAGGATCGGTGCTGTGCAAACTCCCGTGCTGCGCAAGGGGGTGGTGGCCCTGCTCGCCTCGGCCTCGCTCCTGCTGTCCGCCTGCTCGTCCGACGTCGGCCCGGCGGCGGGTGAGGGCGCCTCATCGCCCCCGGCGGACGCCACGTCCTCCTCCCCGGCCCCGGCGGGTCCGACGGCGGACCCGCCCCCGGCGAAGGGCTCCGTCGAGGTGGTGAAGACGCTCACGGACGGTCTCGCGTCCCCCTGGGGGCTCGCGGCGCTGCCGGGCGGCGATCTGCTCGTCGCCTCCCGTGACGAGGCGACGATCACCCGCGTGGACGGCGAGAGCGGCAAGAAGACCCTGCTGGGCTCGGTGCCAGGGGTCGCGCCGGCGGGTGAGGGCGGTCTGCTCGGCCTCGCCGTGGCGCCGACCTACGGGGCGGACCATCTGGTCTACGCGTACTTCACCACCGAGTCGGACAACCGCATCGCCCGCCTCCAGTACGACGAGGACAAACCCGCGGGCCGGCAGCTGGGAGCCCCGGACACCATCCTGCGGGGCATCCCGAAGGGCTCCATCCACAACGGCGGGCGGATCGCGTTCGGGCCCGACCGCATGCTGTACGCGGGCACGGGCGAGACGGGTGACACCGGTCTCGCCCAGGACAGGTCCTCGCTCGCGGGCAAGATCCTTCGGATGACGCCCGACGGCGAGCCGGTGCACGGCAACCCCGAGGCCGACTCCCTGGTCTATTCGTACGGGCACCGCAATGTGCAGGGTCTTGCCTGGGACGGCGGGAAGCGGCTCCGGGCGGCGGAATTCGGCCAGAACACCTGGGACGAGCTGAATCTGATCGAGCCGGGAAAGAACTACGGCTGGCCCGACGTCGAGGGCAGGGAAGGCGAAGCGGGGTTCGTCGACCCGGTGGCCCAGTGGAAGACCTCCGAGGCCTCGCCGAGCGGTATCGCGTACGCGGAGGGGTCGGTCTGGATGGCCGGACTGCGGGGTGAGCGGCTCTGGCGGATCCCGCTGTCGGGCAAGGCGGACGGGGAGCCGTCGGCCGACCCCCAGGCGTTCCTGGAAGGGAAGTACGGCCGGCTGCGCACGGTGCTCGCCGCGGGTGGCGACAGGCTGTGGCTGGTCACGAGCAACACGGACGGCCGTGGCTCCGCCAAGCCGGGCGACGACAGGATCCTGCTCCTGAAGGTGCGCTGACGGCCCCCGCCACGGCTCACCGTCTCCCGCGAGGTCGGGCCCGGTCTCAGATGCGGATCACGATCTTTCCGCGGGTGCGTCCGCGCTCGGCGTTCGCGTGGGCGTCGGCGATCCGTTCCAGGGGGTAGGTCTGTTCGATACGGGGTGTGTAGCGGCCTTGCCCGCCCAATTCCGCCGCCACGGACAGGAGGCCGGAGTCGTTCACCGCGTTGGCCACATGCGTACCCAGGCGCTGCCCGCCCGCATGGTCGGCGACCGTCGCGACGCGCTCCGGGTCGCCCGCGATCGCGACGAGGTCGGCCAGGGAGCCGGAGGCCGCGGTGTCGAGCACGGCGTCGACGCCGTGCGGTGCGAGGGCGGTGAGGCGCTCGGCGAGGCCGGGGCCGTAGGTCGTGGGAACGGCGCCGAGAGAGGCGAGGAACTCGTGGTTGCGTTCGCTCGCCGTCCCGATCACGGTGGCAGCACCTCGTGCCAGGGCGATCTCGACCGCCGCGCTGCCCACGCCTCCGGCGGCTCCCTCGACGAGGAGGGTGCGCCCGTCGAGGGAGCCGAGCGCGTTCAGTCCGCCCAGCGCGGTCACTGACGCGAGACCGGCACCGGCGGCCTGCTCGTCGCTCCACGCGGCGGGGGTGTGCGCCCAGGCCGAGAGGACGAGCAGCTCCGCGGTCGCCCCGGTGACACCGCCCAGTCCGAAGACCCGGTCGCCGATGCTCACCCCCCGCACCCCGTCGCCGATCTCGTCGACCACACCGGCGCCGTCGCGCCCGGGGATACCGGGCAGATCCAGGGGGAAGACCTGGCGCAGGGCGCCGGAGCGCAGCTTCCAGTCGATGGGATTGACGCCGGCCGCGGCGACGCGGACGCGGATCTCACCGGGTCCGGGGTGGGGGTCGGGGGCCTGCTCGATCACCAGGATCTCCGCTGCGCCGTATGCGTGGAACCGGGCTGCGCGCATCATGCTCTGCCTTACCTCGACGGGCCGGAATGACGTGTTCGTCCGGCGCTCGCCACTCTAGAACCTGACGTTGACGTGAGGTGCAAGTCGGCAGTGGGCCAGGCCGGCCCGGAGCCGGTACGGACTGCCGCGGCGCTAGCCTGGATCCGACGTCGACATGAGGTACGAGTGGGAAGAGAGTGACCTGCGCCATGCGCATAGGACAGCTCGCCAGGCGGTCAGGGGTCAGCGTGCGGGCCCTGCGCTACTACGAGGAGCAGCGCCTCCTGGAATCGGCCCGGACGCCCGGTGGGCAGCGTGACTACCCCGACGAAGCGCTGGAGCGGGTCCAGCTCATCCAGGACCTGTTCGCGGCCGGCCTCTCCAGCCGTACGGTCGTCGAACTCCTGCCGTGCGTGAGCACCGGCGTCGCGACCCCCGCCATGCTCGACCAGCTCATCACCGAACGCGACCGCATCGCCGCACGCATCCAGGACCTGACCCGGGCGGAGACCAAACTCGGCCGCGTGATCGAGAACGTGACCGCGGCGAGTGTGGTGCGGGACTGATCAGCCCGCCCGCCGCTCCCGAGCCGGCGCCCGCTCTCCCGTGCGGAACGCCAGTGGGGGCACGGCTCGCCGCCGTGCCCCCCACTCCGCGGGTCCCGTCTTCGGGGTGCTCAGCCCCCGGCTGTCGCGGACGGCATCGCGAGGAAGAGGTCGAAGTACATGCCCACGGAGATCAGCAGTCCGAGCGCCCCCAGCGCGATGCCCGCCACCGCGACGGAGCGGACCCAGCCGGCCTGGGGCAGGAGGGAGGGGGCGCCGAAGGAGGGCCGGACCAGGACGAAGACGCCGACGAGCAGGGCCAGCAGCGCGAAGATGCCGTTGACGAGGGCCGTGCTGTGCCAGGCGTCGCCGTAGATCTCGGCGATCTGCTGGGAGGCTCCGCCACCGCCCGCGGAGGTCTTGATCTGGCCGAGCAGGGTCTCGCGCTCGGCGACGACGCGGCCGGTCCACGCGCCCGAGAGGGAGACGACGCCGAGCGCGGCGGCCACGACGGCCGCGGCTCCCGTTCCGACCCCGGCGGCCGCGGCGGCCTCGGCCTCGTCGTAGGGGTCGGGCTCCAGATCGGTCTCCAGGCCGTCCTCCGCCGCCGCGTCGGTCGCGGCCACGTCCATCGCGGTCACGTCCGGCGTGATCACGCCCGGCGCGGCGTCGTCCGTGGCGTCCGCCTGCTGCGTCGTGTCCGGCTCGGTGGCGGTTCCCTCGGCCGCCTTCTTCTCGGTCTCGTCAGTGGTCGCGGTTGTGGGGGAGGTCTTCATGCGCCGTCACGCTAGGGGGCCCGCATGAGAACCTCCTTAACACCGGGCGCCTCAGCCCCGCCCCTTGCCCCACTCGGGGGCCAGGACGGCCCAGATCTCCGTGTCGTGACGCCTGCCGCGGTACGGATACGCCTCGCGCAGCACACCTTCGCGGGTCATGCCGAGCCGCTCGGCCACCGCGACACTGCGGGTGTTCCCGGAGGACGCGATCCACTCCACCCGGTGCATGCCGCGTACGCCGAAGGCCCAGTCGATCAGCTTCCGTGCTGCCCGGGTCACCAGGCCCCGGCCCTCCGCCGCGGGCTCCAGCCAGCAGCCGATCTCGCAGTTGCCGGCCTCCGCCTCGAATATCCGGAACAGGACGCCGCCGACCAGCGTGCCGTCCAGCCAGATTCCGTAGAGCCGGCCGGTGTCGGCCGCCTGCTTGTCGGCGTACCGCTGGAGCAGTGCCCGTGCGGAGGTGAGGTCGGTGGCCGCCGCGGCGAACGGGATCCAGGGGTCGACCAGGGCGCGCGCCCGGTCCATGTGGGCCAGGAACTCCTCGGCCTGCCAGGGCTCGATCGGGCGGAGCTGCGCCCCGTCGTCCCCCAGTGACACCGTGAACACGGGCTCTCCTCGTCGTCGTGCCGTCTCAGTGGAGGCTCCGGGCGACGGTCCGGCTGTCGTCGTCGGTGCGCTCCCCCGGGATTTTCGCACGCGGTGCGGTGCGGTCCGGCGGCTCGATGCTGATGCGCGGGAGCAGCCGGTCCAGCCGGTCGGGCAGCCACCAGTTCGCGCCGCCCAGCAGGTGCATCAGCGCGGGCACCAGCAGGGTGCGCAGGACGAAGGCGTCGAGTGCGACGGCGGCGGCCAGCGCGATCCCGAACATCGCGATGACGCGGTCGCCGCTGAGGACGAAGGCGAGGAACACGGAGATCATGATCACCGCGGCCGAGTTGATCACCCGGCCGGTCTCGGTGAGGCCGACCCGCACGGAGCGACGGTTGTCACCCGTCTCCAGCCACTCCTCGTACATCCGGCCGACGAGGAAGACCTGGTAGTCCATCGACAGCCCGAAGAGGACGGAGACCATGATCACCGGCAGGAACGGCTCGATGGGCCCCGCGCTGCCGAGGCCGAGCAGTTCGCTTCCCCATCCCCACTGGAAGATCGCGACGACGACACCGAAGGAGGCGGCCACGGCGGCGACGTTCATCACGGCGGCCTTGAGGGGGATGGCGAGGGAGCGGAACGCCAGCAGCAGGAGCAGGCAGCCGAGCCCGATGACCACCCCGACGAAGAGCGGCAGCTTGCCGATGATGATCTCGGCGAAGTCGTCGTAACCGGCCGTCACCCCGCCCACGTACGTCCGGAGCGAGGTCGCGTCCTCCGTCCGCGCCAGGACGTCGTGCCGCAGCCGGTCGACGAGTTCGCTGGTCCGCTGCGACTGCGGCGAGGTCTCGGGGACGACGGTGAGGAAAGCCATGTCGCCGCCGCTGTTGTACGTCACCGGACTCACGGAGGCGACGCCGTCGGTGGTCCGCAGGACCGCGGGCAGGGCGTCGAGGGCCGGGCGGTCGTCCGCTCCGTCCAGGCGGGCGGCTATCGTCAGCGGCCCGTTGACGCCGGCGCCGAAGCCGTCGGCCAGCAGGTCGTACGCCTGCCGGGTGGTGGCCGTGGTGGGGTTGTTGCCCTGGTCGGAGGTGCCCAGGTGCAGGGAGAGCATGGGCACCGCGAGTACGCCCATGACGGCGGCTGCCACCGCTCCGAGCAGCCGGGGGTGCCGCTCGACCACGGCCGACCAGCGGGCGGCGAAGCCGGTGGGCCGGTCGTCCCGGGGGCCGTGCTCGGCGAGGAACGCGCGCTCGCGCCGGCTCAGGGCCCGCGTCCCGATGTACGAGAGGAGCGCGGGCAGCAGGGTCACGGAGGCGGCGACGGTCAGCACCACGGTGAGGGACGCGGCGATCGCGACGCCGTTGAGGAAGCCCAGCCGCAGGACCAGCATGCCGAGCAGGGCGACGCAGACGGTGGCTCCGGCGAAGACGACGGCGCGCCCCGTCGTCGCGACCGCGTTCTGCGCCGCTTCGGACACGGACAGGCCGCGGCGCAGTCCACGCCGGTGCCGGGTGACGATGAAGAGGGCGTAGTCGATGCCGACGCCGAGTCCGATGAGCATGCCGAGCATCGGCGCGAAGTCGGCGACGGTCATGACGTGGCCGAGCAGCACGATGCCCGCGTACGCCGTGCCGACGGAGACGAGGGCGGTGGCGATGGGCAGCAGGCTCGCGGCGAGTGAGCCGAAGGCGAGGAAGAGGACGACCGCGGCGACCACCACCCCGACGGCCTCGCCGATGTGGAGGGCCGGCGCCTCGGTGAGCGCGACGGCGGTCCCGCCGAGTTCGACCTGGAGACCTTCACGCGTGGCCCCCTGCGCGGTGTCGACCACGGCCTGCGCCTGCTCCGGCGGGACCGCGCCGGCCCGGTGGTCGAAGGTGACGGTGGCGTAGGCGGTGCGTCCGTCCGCGCTGATCTGCCCGGTGTCCGTCGCTCCGTAGGGCCCGGTGACGTCACCGACACCGGGCAGGGCGGAGACGGCGTTCAGCGTCCTCGTCACCGTCCGCTCGACGTCCGCTTCGCGGACGGTGGAGCCGGAGGTGTGCCAGACGATGGTGCCGGTCTCCCCTCCGAGGTCCTTGAACCCTGCCTGGAGGAGCTCTCCCGCACGGCCCGACTCGGTGCCCGGCACCTCGTAGTCGTTGGAGTAGGCGGAGCCCGCCAGCCCCGCCGCGGTGGCCGCTCCCCCGAGGGCGAACAGCCAGATGAGGACGGTGGCGAGGCGGTGCCTGAGGCACCAGCGTGCGATGGCGGCCAACGGACGGACTCCCGGGGTTCATGGACCGCAGGGGACATAGGTGGATATCCCGCGAAGTCACGTGACCTGAGAGGCTCACTCTGTCAGCCGTTCATGGCCTTTTGTCGCTTTCGTGGCCATGGTCACACGGCTCGGCTCCGCCCTTCCGCCGTGCGGCGGGCCCCCGCCTCCCGGTCGTCGGCCGCCGTCCGTCAGCCGGAGACGCTCGCCCTGCCGTTCTCGATGTGGCCCATCAGCCGGCGCCGGAAGGAGCCCGGTTCGTCGGCCGTCACCTCCAGGTCGTACCAGCCCTGGGCGTCGGCCGCCGAATGCACGACCGTGCGGCTGCGCCCCGGCTTGACCTTGACCGTCCGGGTCCAGTTCCGCAGGTCGTCCTCGTCGACGTAGCCGAGGGGCCGCACGGTGTAGGTCAGCGTCCGCCTGCCGGTGTTGCGCACCGTGAGGTGCACGTCCCGCTCGTGGGCGTCGATACGGGAGGTCAGCTCCGCGCCGCCGTCGGACGCGCCCTCGAACTCCCGCCGGAAGCCGTTCGGGCCGGTGACCGTGAAGCGGTACCCCTCACCGGTCAGCGGCACCGTCCAGCGCGCCGCGCCCCTGACGTCCCGGTGCTGCGGGGTGGTGTACTCCCCCGCGTACGGGTAGAGCGTGAAGTGCGCGGAGGACCTGCCGGTGTTGCTGAGGTCGAGGCGCAGCCCGCCGTCCACGCGCTTCGCCTGCGCGTCGGGCTGGTAGGGCAGGGGCCGTGCCGGGCGGACGCCCGCCTCCTGGACGGGCATGTGCTGGACGGCGGGCGGCTCCGGACGCCAGCGTCCGCCGAACGGCGGGATCGCGGCGGGCTGTTCCGTCCGGGGCTGCCGCCGCGCACGGGTGAAGTCGAAGGCCGAGGTGAGGTCGCCGGTGACCTGGCGCCGCCAGTCACCGATGTTGGGTTCCTCCACGCCCGTCCAGCGCTCCAGGAGACGGATCACGGAGGTGTGGTCGAAGACCTCGGAGCAGACGTATCCGCCGACCGACCACGGGGAGACGACCAGCAGCGGGACCCGCACACCGAGGCCGGTGGGCTTGCCCTCCCAGTGCTCCTCGGTCACCTCCTCGGGGGCGACCGGCGGCGGCACGTGGTCGAAGAAGCCGTCGTTCTCGTCGTAGTTGATGAGGACGACGGTGCGCCGCCACACATCGGGGTGCTTGCCGAGTGCGTCCAGGATCTTGTAGACGACCGTGGCGCTGTGCACCGGCGAGGAGACGCTCGGGTGCTCGGAGTCGACCGCCGACGGGACCATGTAGGAGACCTCGGGCAGCGTCCCCGCCGCCACGTCCTTCGCGAACTCGTCGGCGAGCGTGCCCGTCTCGACCCGTCGCAGCCCCCGCTCGAACAGGCTGCGCTCGGCCGCCGTGAGGCCGGCGACGCCCTCGTCGAGCAGGCCGAGCAGCCGCTCGCGCTCGGCGGCATCGTCCGCGTCGCGCACGGTGGCGTAGAAGGACTCCATGTAGGTGTGGCCGTCGGTCTTCGCCAGCGCCTTGCGGGCGATGGCCTTGAAGGTGGTGAAGAACTCGATCTGGTTGTCGGTGAAGTTCTCCCACTCGGTGTACGTCTTCCAGCTCCGCCCGGCCTTCTCCAGCCGCTCGGCGTACGTGCCCCAGTCGTATCCGGGGTGGGTGCCCTCGCTGTACGCGTCGTTGCCCACGGCCCGCTTGCCGCTCGGCTCGTCGCCCGTCTTCCCGCTCCACAGGTGGTTGCGGTTCGGGCTGGTGGAGGTGTGGATCGAGGAGTGGTAGGCGTCGCAGACCGTGAAGGTGTCGGCGAGTTCGTAGTGCAGCGGGATGTCCCCGCGGTCGTAGTACGCCATGGTCGCGGCGGTCTTCGCGGTGACCCAGCCGTTCATCCAGCCGCCTGCCCACGCCCTGGCGCCACCGCTCCACGAGTGGTCGAGGTCACCGATGTACTGCAGGTCCTTCTTCTGCGTCTCCGCGGCCTCGCGGACGGGGAACGGCAGCACGGTCGTGCCCAGCGGCCCCGGCTGTTCGAAGACGGGTTGGCCGGAGGGGAGTTCGATCGCGTTGCGGTCGCCGAAGCCGCGTACCCCGCGCAGGGTCCCGAAGTAATGGTCGAAGGAACGGTTCTCCTGCATCAGGATCACCACGTGCTCGACGGCGTCCAGCCCCGCGCCACCGGACCGCTCGGCCGCGGGCTGCGCGGCGATCGCCGCCTGGAGCGACGGGGGCAGGAACGACCCCGCCGCAGCGGCGCCGAGGGCACCGCCCCCGAGCGCGAAGAGCCGCCGCCGTGACATGTCCGTGGTCAAGTGAGCCTCCCGATTCCGTATCTACGGCTGGAAACTAATCACGCCGGGTGACTACGGGAAGACAGTCGTACGGACTGGCGGTGAACGTCCTCCGGGCCGCTGTCGCGGTGCACGGAAAGGGGCGGTGCGCCCGGTCACCGGGTGCACCGCCCCAAGGGCCTCTCGGGTGGATCAGCCCTCGACGCCGAGCTTCTCCAGGATCAGCTCACGCACACGCGCCGCGTCGGCCTGGCCTCGGGTGGCCTTCATGACCGCGCCGACGAGCGCACCGGCCGCGGCGACCTTGCCGCCACGGATCTTGTCGGCGATCGCCGCGTTGCCCGCGATGGCCTCGTCGACGGCCGTGCCCAGCGCGCCCTCGTCCGAGACGACCTTCAGGCCGCGCTTCTCGACGACGGTGTCCGGGTCGCCCTCGCCCGCGAGGACACCCTCCAGGACCTGGCGCGCCAGCTTGTCGTTGAGGTCGCCGGAGGCGACGAGCTCCGCCACCCGGGCGACCTGCGCCGGGGTGACCGGCAGCTCGTCCAGGCTGCGGCCGGTCTCGTTGGCGTTGCGGGCGAGTTCGCCCATCCACCACTTGCGGGCCTGGTCGGAGGGTGCGCCCTCGTCCGTCGTGGCGACGATCAGGTCGACCGCGCCCGCGTTGAGGATGGACTGCATGTCGTGCTCGTTGACACCCCACTCCTCCTTCAGCCGCTTGCGGCGCAGCCGGGGCAGCTCGGGAAGCCCCTTGCGGAGCTCCTCGACCCAGTCGCGGGCGGGGGCGACCGGCACCAGGTCCGGCTCGGGGAAGTAGCGGTAGTCCTCGGCGTTGTCCTTGATGCGGCCGGCCGTGGTGGAGCCGTCCTCCTCGTGGAAGTGCCGGGTCTCCTGCACGATCGTCCCGCCGGAGTTCAGCACCGCGGCGTGACGCTGGATCTCGAAGCGGGCGGCGCGCTCGACGGAACGCAGCGAGTTGACGTTCTTCGTCTCGGAGCGCGTGCCGAACTTCTCGGTGCCGTGGGGACGCAGCGACAGGTTGACGTCGCAGCGCATCTGGCCCATCTCCATCCGGGCCTCCGAGACGCCGAGCGCCTTGATGAGCTCGCGGAGTTCGGCGACGTACGCCTTGGCGACCTCGGGGGCGCGTGCGCCGGCTCCCTCGATCGGCTTGGTGACGATCTCGATGAGCGGGATGCCCGCGCGGTTGTAGTCGAGCAGCGAGTGGGAGGCGCCGTGGATGCGGCCGGTGGCACCGCCGACGTGCGTCGACTTGCCGGTGTCCTCCTCCATGTGGGCGCGCTCGATCTGCACGCGGAAGATCTCGCCGTCCTCCAGCTGGACGTCCAGATAGCCGTCGAAGGCGATCGGCTCGTCGTACTGGGAGGTCTGGAAGTTCTTCGGCATGTCCGGATAGAAGTAGTTCTTCCGGGCGAAGCGGCACCACTCGGCGATCTCGCAGTTCAGCGCGAGCCCGATCTTGATGGCGGACTCGACGCCGATCTCGTTGACGACCGGGAGCGCGCCCGGCAGTCCGAGGCAGACCGGGCAGGTCTGCGAGTTGGCGTCCTGCTTGAGCTCGGTGGAGCACCCGCAGAACATCTTGGTCTTGGTGCCGAGCTCCACATGGACCTCGAGGCCCATGACGGGGTCGTACGTCGCGAGGGCATCCTCGTACGACTCCAGGTCGATGACAGTCACGATGAAACTTTCCCTCTCAGCCCAGCAGGACGTCGTCGTCGCCGAGACGCTTGAGCTCGCGGTAGAGGATCGCGAGTCCGGTCACGATCGCGGCGGCGGATACGGCGGCGTCGATCAGCCGCAGCGTGTCGTTGTCCTGGCGGGCCATCCTCGCCTGCTTGACGACGCTGAGCGCGCCGAAGGCGGTGGTGCCCAGGGACACGTAGACGCCGGACTTGGACTTCTTGAAGTTCTTGGCCTTCTTAGCCATTGCGCTCATAGTGACGGAGCCTCCTCAAGCAGCGGGTGCCCCCACTTTTCCACGAAAGCGGCCTCGACGGCTGCTCCGACCTTGTACAGCCGGTCGTCCTTCATGGCGGGGGCGATGATCTGCAGCCCGACCGGCAGGCCGTCCTCCGGGGCCAGGCCGCAGGGCAGCGACATGGCGGAGTTGCCGGCGAGGTTGGTCGGAATGGTGCACAGGTCCGCGAGGTACATCGCCATCGGGTCGTCGGCGCGTTCGCCGATCGGGAAGGCGGTGGTGGGCGTCGTCGGCGAGACGATGACGTCCACCTGCTCGAACGCCTTCTCGAAGTCCTGGGTGATGAGGGTGCGGACCTTCTGCGCCGAGCCGTAGTACGCGTCGTAGTAGCCGGAGCTGAGCGCGTACGTGCCGAGGATGATGCGGCGCTTGACCTCGTCGCCGAAACCGGCCTCGCGGGTCAGGGCGGTGACGTCCTCGGCGGAGCGCGTGCCGTCGTCGCCGACCCGCAGGCCGTACCGCATGGCGTCGAAGCGTGCCAGGTTCGAGGAGCACTCGGACGGCGCGATCAGGTAGTACGCCGAAAGAGCGAGGTCGAAGGACGGACAGTCCAGCTCGACGACCGTGGCGCCGAGCGACTTGAGCAGCTCGACCGACTCCTCGAAGCGCTGGACGACACCGGCCTGGTAGCCCTCGCCGGAGAACTGCTTGACGACGCCGACGCGCATGCCCTGTACGGAGCCGTTGCGCGCGGCCTCGACGACCGGCGGGACGGGCGCGTCGATGGACGTCGAGTCGAGCGGGTCGTGACCGCCGATGACCTCGTGCAGCAGCGCCGCGTCCAGGACCGTACGGGCGCAGGGGCCGCCCTGGTCGAGGGAGGACGAGAAGGCGACCATGCCGTAGCGGGAGACGCCGCCGTAGGTGGGCTTGACGCCGACGGTGCCGGTGACGGCGGCGGGCTGGCGGATGGAGCCGCCCGTGTCCGTGCCGATGGCGAGCGGTGCCTCGAAGGAGGCCAGCGCGGCGGAGGAGCCGCCGCCGGAGCCGCCGGGGATGCGGGTGAGGTCCCAGGGGTTGCCGGTGGGGCCGTAGGCGCTGTTCTCGGTGGAGGACCCCATGGCGAACTCGTCCATGTTGGTCTTGCCGAGGATGACGACGTCGGCCGCCTTCAGCTTCCTGGTGAGGGTCGCGTCGTACGGCGGGACCCAGCCCTCCAGGATCTTCGAACCGACCGTGGTCGGCATGTCCTGCGTGGTGAAGATGTCCTTGAGCGCGAGCGGGACGCCGGCCAGCGGGCCGAGCTTCTCGCCCGCCTCACGCTTGGCGTCGACGGCGCGGGCCTGCGCGAGCGCGCCCTCGCGGTCGATGTGCAGGAAGGCGTGGACCTTCTCGTCGACGGCGTCGATCCGGGCCAGGTGGGCCTCGGTGACCTCGACGGCCGTCAGTTCGCCGGAGGCGATCCTCGCGGCGATCTGGGCCGCGGTGAGCTTGATGATGGTGCTGATGTCCGTCATGGCTGTTAGTCCTCCCCCAGGATCTGCGGCACCTTGAAACGCTGCTGCTCCTGGGCCGGGGCGCCGGAGAGCGCCTGCTCGGGGGTGAGCGACGGACGGACCTCGTCCGCGCGCATGACGTTGGTCAGCGGCAGCGGGTGGGAGGTCGGTGGTACGTCTTGGTCGGCGACCTCGGAGACGCGGGCGACCGCGCCGATGATGTCGTCGAGCTGACCGGCGAAGTGTTCGAGCTCTTCGCCCTTCAGCTCCAGACGCGCCAGCCGGGCGAGGTGGGCGACCTCCTCGCGCGTGATGCCAGGCATGCAGCGATCCTCAGGGTTTGGTGTGTGGTTCCGGCCCCCAATCCTATGGGGTCGCCGGACACCTCCGGGGCGGGTGGATCGAGCACGGTCACCGATTACGGACAAAGCGACCATCGGGCGGTCCGTCGCCGGCACCTTGCCGGGCCCGCACCGTGTCTCAGGCCGTGGCCGTGCCGGGGTTCAGCGCGCGGCCCGTGGATCTGGGCGCCGGCTCGGGGGCCGCCACCGGCGCGGCCGCCGCCTCGCGCTCCGCCGGCCGCCGCCAGCCGTGCTCGCCCCGCGCCCGCAGCCACGCGGTGGTCTCCTGCGGCGGCATCGCGGCGGCGACGAGCCACCCCTGGACGGCGTCGCAGTGCAGGTCCCGCAGCCGCTCCCAGGTCTCGTCGTCCTCGACGCCTTCGGCGACGACGATCAGCCCGAGCGAGTGGGCCAGGTCGATGGTGCAGCGGACGATCTCGGCGTCCTCGTGGTCCACGGCCAGCCGGGCCACGAAGGACCGGTCGATCTTGAGTTCACTGACCGGCAGCTTCCGCAGGTGAACGAGGGAGGAGTAGCCGGTGCCGAAGTCGTCGAGGGACATCTTCACGCCGTGGCCCGTCAGCCCCGCCAGGGTGTCGGCGGCTCGCTGCGGGTCCTCCAGCAGGACGTGCTCGGTTATCTCCAGTTGCAGCGCACCGGCCGGGACGCCGTGCCGGGCGAGGCGTGCGGCGACACTGCCCGCGAAGCCCGGGGTGTGCACATCGCGCGGCGAGACGTTGACCGCGACGGGGACGAACAGCCCCTGCGCCCGCCACCGGGCCACCTGGGCCAGCGCGGTCTCCAGCACGTACTCGGTGAGGTGGGGCATCAGCCCGGAGGACTCCGCGATCGCGATGAACTCGTCCGGGGGGACCCTGCCCCGCTCCGGATGCACCCAGCGCACCAGTGCTTCGAGGCCGGCCACCTGGCCGTCGAACCGGACCTTGGGCTGGTAGTGGAGCTCCACCTCACGGGCGTCCAGGGCCCTGCGGAGGTCGCCCAGCAGGCCGAGCCGGTCCGGGGTGTTGCTGTCCCGCTTGGACTCGTAGACCTCCACACCCGTGCGGTCACGCTTGGCCTGGTACATCGCCACGTCGGCCCGCCTCAGCAGCCCTTCGGCGTCCAGCGCGTGATCGGGGTGGACGGCGACCCCCGCGCTCGCCTCCAGCACCAGCGTGAGCCCGTCGAGGTCGAGGGGCGAGGAGAGTTCGGCGACCAGATGGCGGGCGATGCGCTGGGCGCTGGTGGCCGAGTCAGCGGTCGGCAGCAGCACGGCGAACTCGTCGCCGCCGAGCCGCGCGGCCTCCGCGCCGCGCGGCAGGGCGAGCCGCAGCCGCTCCGCTATCTGGAGCAGGAGACGGTCCCCGGCGAGATGACCGAGGGTGTCGTTGACGGCCCGGAAACGGTCGAGGTCGATGAGGACGAGCGCGGACCTGGTGCCCGTGCTGTCGGCCTCCTCCAGCGCCGTCCACGTCCTCTCCAGCAGCCACTGACGGTTCGGCAGGCCGGTGAGCGGATCCCTCAGCTGTTCCTCGGCGCGTGCGCGGGCGATCCAGAGCGTGGAGTCCAGGGCGATCAGCGGGACCGCGAAGAGCGGCAGGAGCACGGGCTTGGCCGAAGCGACCACGCATATCAGCGGGGCGATGCCCAGCAGGGCGACCGCCACGAGACCCTGGCGCAGCAGTGCGGTGCGCGCGATCGAGGGCAGCCCGCCGCTCTGGGACGCCCGTGCGTACCAGAGCAGGAAGCGGGTGACGAGGAGGTACGCGACCGCGGCGAGCAGCACCTCAGGCGCGGCGCCGATGCCCCAGTGGAGCGGGCGCCAGGGTGCCTCGACGCTCGGCATCTCGCCGAACGCGGAAAGGACGAGCGCGGCCGCCCCGATACCGATGATGTCCACCGCCCCGTGCAGCAGCCCCTGCCACCACCGGTGGCGTCTGGCCGTGCCGACGAGCACCACGACGACGAGGCTGACCAGACCGGCGGCCACCCAGCCGTAGAGCAGCAGGACGGAAAGGGTGAGGGCGGCGCCGGAACCGGTGCCGCCCCACCAACGGTCGCGCCCGAGGGCGACCAGATGGCCCACGATGATGCCGGTGAGCAGGGCGAGCGACCAGCCCGCGGTGCCGCCGGGGAAGAGCGCGTGGCCGTCGTGGACCGTTCGGTAGAAGCCGGTCGCGAGCTGGACCGCCGCGACCGCCACGACGAGGACGCCCACTCTGGACGTGAGGCCCACGAAACCATGCAGCCGCGACACCGGTGCGGCGTTCTCGGTCGGTTTCATTCCGTCCCTCTCACAGCCGGCGGTGCCGATGTCCTGTGGCGGCCCCCGCTCCCATGCCACCACGACCCGAATCCCACCACGCGGCCGGGCACGGCAGGTGCTCGTTCAACACTAGGCCGACAGGGGCCTCCACGGGCAGCGCTCTGCAGGTCCTGCCCGAATGCGGCTCCGGCACCTCTCGCGGTCCGATGAGCGCCGAACGGGTGATGCGGGCGGGCCGGACCGGGTCTCCCGGTCCCCTTGCCGTCCACCTCGTCCGATTTCTTCCCTCCTCGCGCATGACCACGCGTCATCACCGTCTCGATCGCGCGTCGATCACGCCTCGTAGCTGTGTCCCTCACGCCTCGGCGGGGACAGCGGCCTCCCGGGCCGCGTCCGGCCCCTGTTCGAGGAGTACGGCGAAGCCCTCCTCGTCGAGGACGGGCACCTTCAGCTGCATCGCCTTGTCGTACTTCGACCCGGGGTTGTCGCCCACCACCACGAAGGAGGTCTTCTTGGACACCGATCCGGTGACCTTCGCCCCACGGCTCTGGAGCGCGTCCTTGGCTCCGTCCCTGGTGTGCGCGGTCAGCGTGCCGGTGACCACGACGGTGAGTCCCTCCAGCGGTCGCGGGCCCTCGTCCTCGCCCGCTCCCTCGTCCTCCATCCGGACCCCGGCCTCCCGCCACTTGCGCAGGATCTCGCGGTGCCAGTCCTCGGCGAACCACTGCTTGACCGAGGCGGCGATGATGGGGCCCACCCCGTCGGCGGCGGCCAGCTCCTCCTCGGACGCCTCGTCGATCCGGTCGACGGACCGGAACTGCCGGGCCAGCTCGACGGCCGCCACCGGTCCCACGTGCCGGATCGAGAGGCCGGTGAGGATCCGGGCGAGCGGGGCCTGTCTGGCCGCCGCGATGCCCTCCAGCATGCCGAGCGCGTTCTTCTTCGGCTCGCCCTGCTGATTGGCGAAGACCGTGGCGATCTTCTCCTCGCCCGTCTTCGGATCGCGCTTGGGCAGTCCGCTGTCCGCGTCCAGGACGTACGCCCGGATGGGCAGCAGCTGCTCCACCGTCAGGCCGAAGAGGTCCCCCTCGTCCAGCAGCGGTGGCTCGGCGGGCTCCAGCGGCTTGGTCAGGGCTGCGGCGGCCACATAGCCGAAGTGGTCGATGTCCAGGCACTTACGGCCGGCGAGATAGGCCAGGCGCTCCCGCAACTGGGCGGGGCAGGAGCGGGCGTTGGGGCAGCGGAGGTCGATGTCGGCCTCCTTCATGGGGCGCAGTGCCGTCCCGCACTCGGGGCACGCGGACGGCATGACGAACGCCCGCTCGCTGCCGTCGCGCAGATCGACGACCGGTCCCAGGATCTCCGGGATGACGTCACCCGCCTTGCGGAGCACCACGGTGTCGCCGATGAGGACCCCCTTGGCCTTCACCACGTTCTGGTTGTGCAGGGTGGCGAATTCGACCTCGGACCCCGCCACCTCGACCGGTTCGACCTGGGCGTACGGCGTGACCCGTCCGGTGCGTCCGACGCCGACCCGGATGTTGACCAGCTTGGTGTTGACCTCCTGGGGCGCGTACTTCCAGGCGATCGCCCAGCGCGGCGCGCGCGAGGTGGAACCGAGCCTGCCCTGGAGCGGGATCTCGTCAAGCTTGACGACGACGCCGTCGATCTCGTGCTCGACGGACTGGCGGTTCTCGCCGAAGTAGGCGATGAACTCCCGCACCTCGTCGAGGGACTCGACCACCTTGTTGTGCCTGGCGGTCGGCAGGCCCCAGGTGCTCAGCAGGTCGTACGCCTCGGAGAGCCGGTCGATGTCGAAGCCCTCCCGGGCACCGATGCCGTGCACCACCATGTGGAGCGGGCGGCCCGCCGTGACCTTGGGGTCCTTCTGCCGCAACGATCCGGCCGCCGCGTTGCGCGGGTTGGCGAAGGGCTTGTCGCCGGCCTCGACCAGCCGGGCGTTGAGTCCCTCGAATGCCTCCATGGGGAAGAAGACCTCGCCGCGGATCTCGACGAGCGCGGGGACGTCGTCGCCCTTGAGGCGGAGCGGGATCTCCGCGATCGTACGGACGTTGGGGGTGATGTCCTCCCCCGTGCGCCCGTCACCGCGGGTCGCCGCGCGGGTCAGCCTGCCGTGCTCGTAGGTGAGGTTGACGGCGAGGCCGTCGACCTTGAGCTCGCACAGGAAGTGGTACCCGCCGCCGCCCACGTCCTTGGCCACCCGCTCGGCCCAGGCCGCGAGCTCCAGGTCGTCGAAGGCGTTGTCCAGGGACAGCAGACGCTCACGGTGCTCCACGGAGGTGAAATCCGTGGTGTAGGGGCCCGCGACCTTCTGGGTCGGCGAGTCCGGTGTGCGCAGCTCGGGGTGCTCGTCCTCGATGGCCTCCAGGGCGCGCATCAGCCGGTCGAACTCGGCGTCGTCGACGACCGGCTGGTCCTTCACGTAATACCGGAAGCGGTGCTCCTCGATCTGCTCGGCGAGAAGCGCGTGCTGTTCCCGCACCTCCACCGGCACACCGGTCAGCTGCTGCGCCTGCTCTTCGACGGCCATCGCCTGTTCCTCCCGTTGCCCCGTCAGCTCTCGACCCGTCACTCAGGGTTGTCCGCGAGCGACCTCGCGGCCCGGGCGCAGTGGGCGAGCGCGGCGCGCGCGTACGCGGGTGACGCTCCCGCCAGCCCGCAGGAAGGGGTGATCACGACCGACTCGCCGAGAGTCCCCGGATTCAGCCCCAGCCTGCTCCACAACGTCCTGACCCCTTCGACGCTACCGCCCGGGTCCGACAATGCGTCCGAGGCGGCGTCGAGGCCGGGAACCACGCCGAGGAAGAGCTGGGTACCGCCTTCGACGGCTTCCCCGATCGCCTCCTCCTCACGCTCGGTGAGCAGGGAGAAGTCGAAGGAGATCCCTCCCGCCCCGGCGCGCCGCAGCAGCGCGTAGGGCACCTCGGGGGCGCACGAGTGGACGACCGTCGGGCCGCCGCCGTTCACCGCCAGCAGGTCGCGCAGGGTCCCCTCCACGATCTGGCGGTCCACGGCACGGTAGGTGCGGTAGCCGCTCGCCGACCTGACCCGCCCCAGCAGTACGGCGGTCAGCGAAGGTTCGTCGAGCTGCAGCACCACCTCGGCGCCGGGGATCCTGCGCCGCACCTCCGCGAGGTGCGAGCGCAGCCCCTCGGCCAGCGAGCCGGCCAGGTCGCGGCAGGCACCCGGGTCACCGAGCATGGCCTCGCCGCCCCGCAGCTCCAGCCCCGCCGCGAGGGTCCAGGGTCCGACGGCCTGGACCTTGAGCAGCCCCTCGTACCCCTGGGTGAACTCCTCCAGCGCGTCGAGGTCCTCACCGAGCCAGGAACGGGCCCGGCGGGTGTCGCGCCCGGGGCGGTCGCTGATCCGCCAGCCGCTCGGCTCGACATGGCCGTACATCTCGACGAGCAGACCGACGGTCCGCCCGATCATGTCCGCGCCGGGGCCCCGCGCCGGCAGTTCCGCCAGATACGGCATGCCCTGGCCGTCGGCGAAGGACCCGGTGACGGTCTTGGCCGCCTCCCGGGCGTCTCCCCCCGGCATGGAACCGATCCCGGTGGCCGCACTCGCGCTGAAACCGCTCTTCTCGCTCACGCGGGAAAGCCTACGGGCCCGGGGACGCGGGACCTCAACGGCCGGGGCGGACCGTCAGGTCGTTGATCTCGGCGTCCCTCGGCAGGTCGAGGCCCAGCAGGATCGTGGTGGCCACCGACTCCGGGTCGATCCAGCGGGCGGCGTCGTACTCCTTGCCCTCCTGCTGGTGGACCTTGAGCTGCATCGGGCTGGCGGTGCGGCCCGGGTAGACGGAGGTGACCCGGACGCCGTTGCCGTGCTCCTCGTGGCGCAGCGAGTCGGCGAGTGCCTTGAGCCCGTGCTTGCTGGCGGCGTACGCACCCCATTCGGCGTGGGCCACGAGCCCGGCGCCGGAGTTCACGAAGACGACGTGGCCCTGGGCGACGCGCAGCTGCGGCAGCAGCAGGCGTGTCAGCTCCGCCGGGGCGACTAGGTTGGCGTTGAGCTGGTGGTGCCAGGACTTCGGGGTGAGGTCGCCGATCCTGCCGAGCTCGACGACGCCCGCGATGTGCAGCAGCGAGTCGAGCCGTTCGGGCATCGGCTGCTGCCCGAACGCCCAGGAGAGCCGGTCGGGGTTGCCGAGGTCGCCGACGACCGTGCGGGCCCCGGGGTACAGCGCGGCCAGTTCCTTGGCGCGCCCCGCGTCCCGGGCCAGCAGTACGAGCTCGTCGCCGCGTTCCAGCAGACGGCGGGCGACGGCCGCGCCGATGCCGGAACCGGCGCCGGTGATGAGATGAGTAGGCATGCCCTCATGCTCGCATCACCGCAGGCCGGCCGACTCCTCCAGGTAGGCCAGCGCCCCGACGCCGTCCTTGGCGAAGAAGACCAGCTCGGTGAGCGGGACCGGCAGGAAGCCCTCGTCCTCCATGCGCTGGAACTGCTGGCGCAGGCCGTCGTAGAAACCGGCGGTGTTCAGCAGGACGACGGGCTTGGTGTGCTTGCCGTGCTTCTTCAGCTCCAGGATCTCCGTCGCCTCGTCGAGCGTGCCCGTCCCGCCGACCATGATCACGATCGCGTCGGACTTCGCCAGGAGCAGCGCCTTGCGCTCGGCCAGGTCCTTGGCGATCACCATCTCGTCGGCGTTCGTCCGCGCCTTCGCCGCCAGGAAGTCCACCGACACCCCGACCAGCCGCCCGCCGGACTCCTGCACGCCGTCGGCCACGAGCTTCATCAGCCCGCTCTCCGACCCGCCCCAGACCAGCGTGTGCCCGCCCCGGCCCAGCAGTTCGGCGAACTCCCGGGCGGGCACGGTGTAGCGGTCGTCGAGGTCGGCGGCGGAGAGGAAGACACAGATGTTCATGCGGACACCGTACGACCGGCCCCGGGGTCGAAGGGAGCGGGCCGGGAGGAACGGGGCCGGAGGACGGGCCGGGAAGAAACCGGCCTCCCCCACCGCTGAACCGGGTATGACCTCCACCACAGGACACACCATCACCGTCGAACCCACGGCCGTGCATGTGCGCGCGGTGCTCGACGGGCAGGTGCTCGCCGAGAGCCGCCGCCCGCTGGTGCTGCGCGAGACGGGCTGCCCGGACCGGTACTACCTGCCGCCCGAGGACGTCCGTACGGGCCTGCTGACGGCCTCGGACACCCGCACCCACTGCCCCTTCAAGGGAGACGCGTCGTACTGGTCGCTGCCCGGCGCGGCGGACCTCGTCTGGGCTTATCCGGAGCCCAGGGAGAACGTCGCCGCGATCAAGGACCACTTCTGCTTCTACGCCACGGAGGTCGTCCCCGACTGACCGTCAAAAAAGATTTTCACCGCAGCGATGAGTTCCGGGCGGCACCGCAGTCCACCCTCACATGGACAAGACTCTCTCCCGTGACGGCACGTCGATCGCGTACCGTCGCCGCGGCGACGGGCCGCCGGTGATCCTGGTCGGCGGCGCCCTGAGCACCTCGGCGGACGAGGCAACGCTGGCCGCCCTGCTGGCCCCGCGTTTCACGGTCGTCACGTACGACCGCCGGGGTCGCGGGGCAAGCGGCCACGGCGGACCGTACACACCGCGTCGCGAGATCGAGGACCTGACGGCGGTGGCGGCGGCGGCGGGAGAGCGCGTCTCGCTCTTCGGCATGCTGTCGGGCGGGGCCCTGGCCCTGGAGGCGACGGCGGCGGGGCTGCCCGTGGACCTGCTCGCGGTCTACGAACCGCCGTACACACCGGGCGCCGACGGCCTCCTGCACAAGTCCCGCTGCACCACGCTGCTGCACCGGCTGCTGGAGAACGGCGACCGGGGCGGCGCCGTCGAGCTCTACCTGTCCCGCACCGGAGTACCGCAGGAGACGATCACCCGGATGCGCCGCGCCCCGCTGTGGCCCGGCCTGGAAGCGGTGGCCCACACCCTCGCGTACGACGACGCCCTGCTGGGCGACGGCTCGGTCCCGGCCGGCCGGCTCGCCTCGATCACCGCGCGCACCCTGGTGGTGACCGGCGGCTTCAGCACGGCGCGGGCGCACGAGACGACCCTCGCGCTCGCGGCCGCGATCCCCCGGGCCAGGCACCGCACACTGACCGGCCAGACCCGCGAACTGGCACCGCACGTGATCGCGCCGGTGCTGTCGGATTTCTTCGCCACGGACGTGTTCCTGCGCTGGGCCTCCTGAACCCGCCTCGCCGCCGCGTCCGTACAGGGGTCGGACGCGCGGCGGGGCGACGCCCGCCCGAGGCCAATGCACTGGCCTGCTCTGGGCCGAGGCCTGAAGCCTTGACACTGGATCCATCCGGCGATCAGGCCAGCGGATCCAGGAGCAAGCAAAGCCACGCACTTCTCGCAAACCGCCACCATCGCCTTCAGGTGGGGTGTATATAGCTGAGTGGGGGCTGACGGCCCATCAGGCCGTCGCGAGGGCGTGAGGGGATGTCATGGCAATCGACGAGAAGCGAATCACCGACTTCTTGCAGCAGAGCGACCTACGGTCACGTGTCGCAACCGTGCTTCGCACAGCTGGGTTCATCATCGTCTGGGTGAAAGAAGAGGCCAACGGCTCCCGCTGGGCCCTGTACTTGAAGCTGCCGGGAACGCTGCGCCAGTCCTTCGGTACAGCGAGAGAGGTACTTGTATGGGCGGTACAGTCCGCTGAATTCCAGGCACGCACCATTACACAGGCCGCAGAAGTAATCCTGCAGGAGCGGCCTCGCCTGTGTGAGGATTTCTCGATCGTCATCACACATGACCCAAACACTCAGCAGCATGCCATGGAGACCGCCGAAACCCTTGACACCATCTTCCTCGGCTTTAGCGTTTCAGAATTTTCACAGTTCAAGCCTTACGGCGAAAAAGATTTCATCGCTTCGCTGAAAAATCGACTGTACTCACGCGACCTGTACGACCTGCCTTCCGCCGTCCATCGGTCAGAAGACTTCTTCGGCCGAAAGGTTATCGTAAAGGAGATCGTCACAAGACTGCGCAGCGGGGGCGGCCACGTTGGAATTTTCGGTCTACGCAAAATTGGCAAAACCTCTCTGATGTATCGCCTGCAGACCGCGCTACGCAATGATGACGCTGTCTATGTTGCACACGTCGACGTCGAGCGCATCGACGCCATCAAACAAACAGCCGAGCACCTTCTATGGAACCTCGGAGAATCCATCTACGACTCACATCGACAAATCCGGCGAGTCGAAGGCTTTCAACTGTTCGGTCAGTACCGCCTTTTCTCAGCCATCCCTGACGCATCCCACGTATTCGAGCTTTTCGACCACGACATGCGCCTCCTCTTCTCTCAGCGAAAACGCAAATTGGTGTTGATGTTCGACGAGATCGAGTTGCTGTCCCCCATCGCCCCCGGGTCGCAATGGGGAAACGCTTTCGTCCGAGCTTGGCGACTCCTGCGGGGATTGGATCAGCAGTACCCCAACCGGCTCAGCTTCTTTGTCACTGGCACGAACCCCAGCATCTTCGAACGCAACTCGATCGAAGGTGTAGAAAGCCCCGTCTACAACTACTTCTCCATCAGCTATCTAAAGCCACTTCCCGCCGAGGACGTTCGCAGTCTCCTGGTCGACCTCGGGCAGAGAATGGGGTTGATTTGGCGCTCCGAAGCAGTTGAGCGAGTCTTCTCCGCAACGGGCGGGCACCCTGCGCTGGTCCGGGCGCTCGCCTCTCTGGTCCACCGATCCATCCCGCGACTTGAAGCCGAAGCCATCGTCACGGCAGAGCACGTCCGCGGGGCGGTCGACAGCTTCTTCACAGAGCGCAGTTCGCTCCTGAGCCAGGTAGTCGCCATCCTCGAGGAGCAGTACCCCAACGAATACTTCCTTCTGGAGCTGCTCGCGGAAGCTCGCCTCGGCGAATATCGCGAGTATGCCGAGGCCTTCCCCTCCGACACCGCGCACTTGACGGGCTACGGTCTGTGCGAAGCCCCCCAGCAGTGCACAAAGATCGAGATCGAACTGGTTCAGACCTCCCTTCAACGCAGGGTTAAGCAAAAGGCTGCTGCTTCCCCACAGGCATCCCATGGCTTGCGCCCCGGAGAGGTCCTCTCAGGCTATGAAGTAGTTGCAATAATCGGTCACCCGGGCGGGTTTGCGAGCGTCTACTCGGCACGCTCCCCCCATGGCGAACTGGTGGCCCTCAAGGTTTTCAAGAACAGCCTTCTCAGTGCCCTGCAGAGAGAACTCGCTCCGCTCCAAGACATCAACCATGACAGTGTTGTCAAGGTACTGGATCACGGCACGAGCGATGGTGGTGTGGTGTTCATGGTGATGGAGCTTCTCACCGGATGCACCCTACGTGATTTCTGCACCAGATCGACCCGAGCTTCGGAGAGCGAAGCCATCACCTGGCTCACGCAACTACTCTCCGCCATGGTCGCGTTTCACCCGGATGACGATCGCGTACGCCAGCTTCGCGCCCTCAGCGAAATCACACAGGAGCAGATGAACGAACTGGAACTGGCACGTCACGGTTTCGTCCACCGTGACGTGAAACCCGAAAACATCATGATCACTTCTCGGGGTGCCGTGCTGATTGACTTCAACATCTCCGTGCGCGCGGCCACAGATATCGTGACTCGCAGCATGACAGACGGCTACATGCCGCCTGAAGGCCTCGGCAACGTCTGGAGTCCTGAGCTCGACATATACCAGCTCGGCTTGAGCGTCCTCCAAGCAGTACTGGGCGTCGAGGGACAGCCGACTAACGTGCCGGATCTGCGAGAGATGGCCCATCGCGACCTCAACCCCGGGCTGGCCGCCCTGCTGACCAAAATGACGGCACCTGTCCCTGCGGACCGGTTCACAACCGCAGCACAAGCACTGAGTTCAGCGCGGCGACTGGAGCAAGACGAAACCATTACGCCGACAGTCGCGCGGGAGGCGGTCTAGGAAGCCCTTACGCGGTCCACTGCTCCGACTCCTCTACCGGATCGCCCCGCGCCACAACCCCGGCTCCACCCTCGCGAACAGCTCTTCGCGCGCGTCGGCGTCCGGCAGCACGAGCCGTAGCTCCCGCCGGAAGGCCGCACCGTGACCGGCCGCACGCAGGTGGCAGAGTTCGTGGACCAGGACGAGGTCCACCAGGGGCGGCGGAAGTTGCAGGACAGCCCAGTGCACCGTGATGCCACCGTCCTGCCCCAGCGCCCCCCACCTGGAGCCGAGGTCGCAGGCCTTGACCGGGGGTGTGGGCAGCCCGACACGTGACGCGTACGAGGGGATCCGCCCGGCGAGCCACCGGGTGCCGCATGCCTCGTACCACTGGGCGATCCGGTGCGCGCCTTCCCCGGCCGTCTGCGGCCGGGGAAGTTCCAGCCAGCCCCGGTACAGCCGCACTCGGCTGCCCTCTTCCTGGGGCAGAAGCTTCAGCCGGTGGCGTCGTCCCAGGTAGGTGAAGCCAGTGCCGCCGACGAGTTCCTTGACCGGCTCGTCCGGCCTGGTCCGCCTGAGCCGCACCTCGCGCGCCAGGCGTGGCAGCCGCGTCCGTACGGCCCGCGCGACTGCGGCCGGGTCGGCGTCTGGCGGTACGGCGAAGAGGACGTCCCCGCTCTCGTCCACCTCGATGCCCAGAGTGCGCCGCCGGGGCCGCACGACGACCTGCCACGTCCACTCCCCCGGCACGGGGAGCGACGCGATCGCCTGGTGGACGGGAGTACTCACGCGGGCATTCCTACCACTCCGCGGCTCGGATTCCCCGAGGCACCCCCCTGCTCAGCGCCCGTTCTGCTCCTGGTGCCGCAGGAACTCGGCACGGCGCTCGACCGCCAACTCCACCAGGTGCCCGGCGAGCGGCCCGGTGTCCTCCCAGTCAAGGGCGACGTGCGTCTCCAGGCTGGCACGAAGCAGCTTGCGGACCCGGTCCCGCGTGTCCTGGAGGTGCTCGATGTCCGGAGAACGCACGTGGCCGGCGATCTCCACGGTGAGGGCACGGGCGGCTGCCATCAGATCGACACCCAGCGGGATCGGCGCGCCACCCTCCAGCTCCTGTACGAGCAGTCCGTGGACCGGTCGCTCGGTCCACGGATCCAGTCCGGCGCCGGCACCGGGGCCCTCTTCCTCACTCGCGTTCATGACGCCGACCAGCTGCGCCAGGTCGGAAGCGGCCTTCTCGAAGTCGTCCCGTATGCGCTGCACGATCTCGTCCAGGCGTCGGCTGAACCGGGTGTAGCGGGCCCGGTCCGTGCCGATCTCGGCCGCGATCCGGAGCTTGACCGAACCGGTCATGTAGGAGACCCGGGCACGCGCGTCGCTGTTGGCATTAACCCGTTCCATGAAATCGGGGGCCGTGAGTTCGACGGGCGGAATCCGCTGCTCGATCTCCGTCACCCGCAGGTGCCGCGCCATCAGCTGCCGAATCTTGGCACCGTAGCGGCGCGGGCTGAAGTCGTCGCGCCCGTCGAGGTAGCGGCGACGTGCCAGGTACTGGACTTCGCCGAGCAGACGGGCGAACGTCTCGTACCGCAGCGCCTCGGGGCTCGGCAGTACGGCGTTGAGTGCGGTGAGGAAGTCACGCGCGAGCTCGTCGAAATCCCCGCGCAGCAGCGGGTCCTCAAGGGTGGCCAGCAGATTCTCGCGCTGTTCCTCCACCGTGAGCGACGTGACGCCCAGACCTCCCAGGAAGTCGGAGACGCAGGTGCGCAGATCTGCGAGCAGGGCCTCGGCCGCCTCGTCGGCCTGGAGCAGCAGCCGGCCCCGGACGGGCTGTTCTCCCGTGAACGTCTTCCTGTCGAGGTGGTCGACGGACATGTCGTAGCCGTACAGCTCGCGCAGGTGCGCCTTCTCGTACTCACCCAGCGAACGGGCGAGTTCCGGGCCGATGCCGATGAAGTCGACGACCTGCCCCCAACGCTTCGCCGGGTACGGGCGGTTGGTCCGGGCCACCGCCTGGAGCAGACCCGCTCCGGACAGCGCACGGTCGAGGTAGAGCACCTGCTCGACGGGGGCGTCGAAGCCGGTGAGCAGCATCGACTGCACGACCAGGAAGGCCATGGGTCCCTCGCCGGGCTCCTCCTGCTCGGCTGTCGGCTGTCCCGGCTCCTGCCCGTCCGTGTGCCAGACCTCCCCGGTCCCGCCGGGCGTGCCCAGTCCGGAGGCCGAGGTCCCGTGGGTGGCCGCCTCCCAGGCGGGGTCCTCGGCAGCGGCCAACGGATCACCGATGCCCTTCTGGAAGCGCCCGATGAAGTCGTCCTGCCGGGACTTCGACGTCCAGCACTTCCACTCCTCGGGGTCCTTGCGCCCGCTGTTCGGCTGGGCCTCGGAGATCACCACGGCGGCGTCGATGGACTTGAGCACGTTCCGGTGTGCGACCAGATCCAGCAGTTCGCGCTCCTCCCCTTCGGCTTCGAAGGCGGCGATCGGATCGTGGACGAGATCCTGGGGAAGGGCGTCGATACGTGCCACCAGCCGGTCACGCGCCGCGAGGAGGGCATCCCGGTAGCGCACCGCCGCGAGCCGGGAAACGGCGGCTAGCTGGGCGCCGAAGCGGTCCGGCAGCGCCGTCCGCGCCCAGTGCCGCAGCATGTGGTCGGCCTTCGCCTCGATCACCGAGGGCGCTTCGAGGATCTCCTTGCGCCGGGCGAACTTCTCCAGGACACGTTCACGCTGCTCCGGGTCCGCGGGCACCTTCTCGTCGAACTCTGCGTCCAGCGCCGCCTTCTCGATGACTTCCAGCGGGACGCTGTACGCCTCGTACCGCACCGGGACCACAGCCCCGTCCCGCTCGGCGTCGCGCAGGGTGTACGTGTCGGCGTAGCTGCCGAAGATGTCCTCGGTGGTCTTCCGGTGCTTGCTGAGGATCGGGGTCCCGGTGAAGCCGACCATCGTGGCGTTCGGCAGCATGGCGCGCAGCCGCGCGTGTTGCCAGCGATCCTGGCCCCGGTGGGCCTCGTCGATCAGGACGACGATGTCCGGACTCGGGTTCTGGACACTGTTGTGTAGATGCCCTTCGCCGTCGTCCCCTTCGGGGAGCTTCTCTTCCCGGCCGTCGTACTCCGTGTCGTCCCTGCGCGCCTTCTGCAACGTGACAAGCACGAGGTCGGGCACGTCGACGGCGAGGTGGGTCCGTGCCTGCGCCACGCTGGTCGCCCGGTGGATCTTCTGGTCGCTCGCGGCCAGACTCCCCTTGATCTGCTTCTCCAGATCGAGCCGGTCCGTGACCACGACGACCTTGTGCCCGTCGAGCCCGGGTGTGCTGCGCAGATGGCGTACGAGGAACGCCATGGTGAGGCTCTTGCCCGACCCCTGGGTGTGCCAGACGACCCCGCCCCGCTGGTCGACCGGCTCCCCCGCCGCGATCTTCCGGCGTCGCTCCAGCAGACGCCCGGACAGCTTGTGTACCGCCTTGAACTGCGGGTAGCGACCGATGATCTTGACGGTACGCGGACCGCTCCCGGCCTGGGTGGTGAAGTCCCTGACCAGGGCGAGCAGGTGTGCAGGCCGCAGCACGCCGGCCACGAGGACGTCCTGGTCGCTCAGCGGGGCGCCGCTGCGCCTGCCGGTCTCCTCACGCACCTGGTCCTCGGTGGCGGGCAGCGTGGTGCGCCAGGGCGCGAAGCGCAGCGAGTCGGCGGTGACGGTGCCGAGCTCGGCGTGGTCCCGGTCCGTCCCGATCAGCACCTGGGCGAACCGTACGAACTCCGCGACGGGCGCCGGAGCTTCCACACCCGCGTAGCCGATGACCTGCTCGACGGCCGCGTCCGGCGCCGCGCACTGTTCCTGCCGGGCGGAGACCAAGGGGGCCTTGCACTCGATGACGACCCAGGGCAGGCCGTTGACGAACAGCACGACGTCCGGGACGGCGTCTCCGGCGTTCTTGCGCTCCACCCGGAACTGCGAGACCGCGAGGTAGTCGTTGCCGTTCTCGAACTCGCCACCCCAGTCGACGAGTCTGATGTGCTCGGGATCGCCTTTGGTCCAGCCCGGGACGGTCTTGGAGTTGATCCCCTTGCGCAGGAGTTCGGTCGCGTCCAAGTTGCCCGCGACGCCGTGTCCTCGGCGCCCGAACCCCGGCGCCGTGCCCTGGACCCGTGCGAGGAGGTGGTCCAGCTGTGCACCGGACAGCCAGGACTTCCCGTCACGCCCCGGGTTGATCCGGGCCACCGCGTCCCGGAACCGTTGCGCGTAGACGACCTGCGTGAAGCTCTGCCGCCCGGACGCGCCCGGGTCGGTGACCGTGCCGTGCGGTGGGCCGCCCTGGAGGTGCGTCCACCCCATGGCGGCCAGCTGCTCGGTCAGCGGCTTCTCGGTCCTGTCGTACTCCGACTGACCCATCCCTGGTCTCCCCGCGCGCCCGTCACCGTACGTCCCACCCGCACCCGTATGGGTGTACGCGGAACTCTACCGGTGGGCACCGGATCGACCAGGGGCAGAAGGGTGGGCGGCTGAGCAGGGTCTGCCGTCAGCTGGTGAGCGCCAGCTCGAACCAGATGGTCTTGCCACCGGACCCCAGCTCCCCTTCCCCTATGGCGCAACCACCCCAGCGGTCGGCGACGAGTTCGAGGATGGCCAGCCCCCGCCCGGCTTCGACGTCCGGCCCGACGGCCGGTGTGTGCGGCTTGGGCAAGTCAGGGCTGAGGTCCCAGACACTGATCCTGAGCACGGGGTGCCGCCACTGGAGTCGCACGCCTGCGGGGCCTTGGGTGTGCCGCACGGAGTTGGTGGTCAGCTCGGAGGCCAGCAGCTCGGCGCGGTAGCTGAGTTCGGCGAGTTCGTGCGCGTCGAGGATGGCCCGCAGGGTGGTACGGGCGATGCGGGGGCCGCGCGGGTCACGGGGGAAGGAGAGTTCGTAGCTCCAGGGGTCGGCGAACGGGATGGGTGCGGGGTGGTGGTCCTCGTACGGGGCGTGGAGCGCGGGTTCGGTCCTCACGGGCACCTCCTGGGGTGCGTGCGAGCGGATGAAGCGGGCGTGCGCCAGGGGTGGTTGAGGAGTTGTGCCGCGAGCGACGGTGGCAATGCCTGTCCGGGCCTGCCTCCCGGGTGGGCAGGGTGGACTGGTGCGCTTCCATGCTGCGACGTGTGGCGCAGCCCATAAACTAGAGGACTTCGACTCACATGTGAGTAGATTTCCACGAACGAGTGAGTGCATATTTCGCGTTGGACCACAGAACTCAAGCCCTGCAAGACTGTGCGGGCATACGAGAGAGGACCCATGGCCCAACGGAGTGCCCCCACCGGGCGTCAGCGTCGTTTGGCGACTGAAGTCCGCCGCATGCGTGAACAAGCAGGCGTATCGATCCAAGGAGCCGCGACGCTTCTCGGATCCGACCGCACCATGATTTCCAACATCGAGGCGGGACGCACCGGTCTCAGCGCGGACCGTGTGCGCCAGATCGCCTGCCATTACGGCTGCGGGGACTCCGCGTTGATCGACGCTCTTGCGGAGATGGCAGGTGGTCGCCGCGCCAAGCACTGGTGGGACGAGTACCGGGGCAAGCTTCCGGACGGCCACTTGGACATCTCCGAGATGGAGCACTTCGCCACGCGCATCCGAACAGCCCAGACAGTGCACCTGCCCGGCCTCTTCCAGATCGAGGATCACGCCCGGGCCATCTTCGAGTTCGCTGTGCCTCGGCTACCGAGGCTGGAGGTCGAGCTACGCGTGGCGCACCGGATGGGCCGCCAGGCCGTTGTCACTGGCGAGAGACCGACTCCCTACCTAGGCATCATCCACGAGGCCGCGCTTCGGCTTGCGTTCGGAGGCCGCGAGGTCACCCGTCGACAGCTCGACTACCTCGCAGAAGTATCCGAACTGGCACATGTGACCTTGCTCGTCATCCCGTTCCACGCGGGAGCTTTCCACGGCGCCGGCCAGTCGATCTTGTACACCGAAGGGCCAGTTACCCAGCTCGACACGGTCCAACTCGATACGTCGTTCGGAGGTCACTTCATCGATGCGCCGACGCCGTTGACGAACTATCGTTCCCTTCTCCACCTGATGGAGAGTTCCGCCCTCACTCCTGATGAGTCGCGCGATCTCATCCGGTCAATCGCTCGCGAACTCTGAGAGGCCGCACTGTGTCCGAACATGACTGGCAGCGCTCGTCTTTCTGCGGGGGTGGCGGCAACAACTGCGTTGAGGTCACCGCACTGGCTGACGGCAGTGGCGTCGCGCTACGCGAGAGCGAGTGCCCGGACACCTTCCTGGCTACCAACAAGCATGCTCTGCGTGCACTACTGCTCAGCATGAAGGCGAGCCACGCAGGACCGTGTAGCTCAGGACAGTCATAGCCGCAAGGCATTCGACCTGCCGGCCAACAAGTCCTCGCAGGTGCCCGACTGAACCTTGCGCAGTTTCGCGACCTGTTTCGCGATCGCCCGAGTGCGGTCGCGTGTCGCACGGATCGGAGCCAGTATGCGCTCCTGTTCCAGGATCGACGGCACGGGCACCGGCATTCGCTTCACCTGCGTTGAGTTGATCGAAGCGAGATTAGTCGTCTGCTTGCCAACACTTTGGAAGTAGGCCCGGCCTTGCACTGACGAGGTGTACAGGGCGAGAAAGTCCGGCAACATCTGCTCACCGCATCGCACCCGGAAAACATGGTTCTGGTGCAGACACTCACTGATCTGCCCCTCCCAGACCGCTCCTCGCCCCAGCTTGTCGAGATCCCCTCCCTCGGTAAGGAGCAGGTCACCTTCTCTGAGGGCAAAACGCGCATACTGCGAGCGAAGGATGCGGACCGCCTTGACGTCCGCCGTGTCGATACGGCCATCGAGGACGTTCGCCACGCGGAGATAAGGCAGCTTCACGGTTCCTTCGCCGACAGGCTCAGACCCCAGAGTTACCCCCGCTGCCACGGTGGCCACCTCGTCCAGGGATGAAATGCGCCAGCCTGCCTCTGGGCTCCGGTTCAGAGCTTGAGCGGAAAGCGCCTCCCGCGCTACTCGCAACTTGCTGAGGATCTGCTCCAGCGCACCGATCCGCCGCTCGAAGGCAGCGTGCACGGCGACGATCCTGCGCTGCTCCTCGATAGCAGGCAGCGGGATGCGAAGCCCCTCCACGAGCGGGGCGCTGATTTTCACCATGCTGTCGCTGGTACCTCGGGCGCCACCTCGCACTGCCCGACGCACTGACTCTGATCTCAGCACCAATTCCAAATACTCGGGCAGGCACCTGCGGGAATCGGGCCGCAACCGCATCATGAGATCCGGGTAAATGCATGGGGTACCGACGTCAGAGAACCGTCCCACAAGTCCAACGAGCTCGCGCGTATTGGCCCGGCTCATCAGCAAGTCACCGCTCTCCAACTGGGAGCGGCGAGCAAGCGGCGTGTCCGGAACATTCTTCAACTGGCGTGGTGAGAATCCATGAGCTTCGAGGCAGCCCAGCCCTAGCGCTTGGAGCCTGGTCCACCTCGGCACTTCACTCGGTGAGTATCCATTCTGCGGTCGTTGTTTCAGCACACTCCCGAGAGGCACGATCCGAGGGCTCTTCGAGCGTTCGTCAGCGTGCATAGCCAAGCTCCTTCAGCCACGACCCCAGCTCACCCGCAGCCCCGTCGCTCTCCGCCTCCAGGTCCGTCAGCGACACCGCGTACTTCTCCGCCCAGTTCCGGAACGCCGCCACCAGTTCACGCCTCCGCGCAGCCGTAGCCGAGTCCAGGCGCCCCGACAGGTCCGTGTCCAGGACCTCCAGCACCACCCGCTCCGGGCCGCCCTCCTCCGCCAGCACCACATCCCGCGCAGCCCGCAACTGACGGAGGAAGACCTCGTCCAGCGCTTTCCGCTTCTTCCGGGCCACTGCCAGGGCCTTCTTGCGGGTCGCGACGTCTCGGGTCAGCGCTGCGGTCTCTTCCGGGGAGGCCACCGGCGCGGCGTCCTCCTCCGGCTCGGCGTCGTCCGCGCCCTCCGCAGCCTCCTCCGCGCCCTCGTCCCCGTCCGTCGGCTCCGGCCCCTTCGCCTCGGCCAGTTTCTCCATCGCCGTCTTGTACGCCACGTCGGCCTGAGTGACCACCGTGTCCACCGCCACCACCGCGTCCAGGAACTCCGGGATCAGCACGCGCACCACGGGCTGGTCCATGGCGCGGCGGCGGTCGTCCGCTGTGATCGTCGTCCTACGCGTCGTGGTGTCGCCGTCGGGGATCACGGGCTCGACAATCGCCTCGACCGAGTCGACCCAGCCGGTCAGCACGCGCTCGAATCCGCCCGCCGCCAGCGCCTCCATGTCGTAGCGGTTGGTGGCCCACCAGTCGGCGATGATGCCAGCCGTTGCGAACTCGTCGATCACCCTCACCGCGCCGATGTCCCTCTTGAACGAGTCCAAGAGCCCGCTCCGCAGCTTCATCAGTTCACGGTCGGCCGCCAGCCCGGCAAAGAGCGGCGCGTGGGTCTTCCACCACGCGCGGTACACCTCGTCCAGCTCGGCTTCCTTCTCCGCCGCCAACAGGGGAATCCGCCGTACCGTTACCTCCGGCCCCTCCAGCAGGAAGTCGTAGTAGTCCGGGTCGCCGTCCCGTACGGCGAACAGCTCCGTCGCGTCCACGTCGAACGAACGGAACAGCTCGGCCCGGTCCGCGACCTCGGTCACCGGAACGCCGCCGTACAGGTGCGCCCGCACGTCCTGGGGTTCGGCGGGCGGCGAGTTATCCACCCAGCGCCGGATGTTGAGGTTGGCTTCGGCGGCCAGCAGGTCCTCTACCTCGACCTCCCGCGAGTACTGCGGGATCTGGCGCCACTGCTGGTACGTGGTGACAATCTTCTCGACATGTTCCGGGCGGAGCTCGTTCTTCCGGCCCGCCGCCGTATAGTCCCGGTCGGCGTTGATGAACAAGACCTTCTTCGCGCGGTCAGGGCGCTTGCGATGCGGACGGCGGAGGACCAGAACGCCGGCCGGGATCTCCGTCCCGTAGAAGAGGTTCCGGCCGAGGCCGATGACCGCCTCGATGCAGTCGTCCCTGAGGAGCTGCTCGCGGATGTCGCGCTCCTTGCCACCACGGAACAGCACCCCGTGCGGCATGACGATCGCCGCCACTCCCCGCTCCTCCAGCACGGCCACCATGTGCTGGACGAACATGAGGTCGGCCTTCTTGCCGCCCTCCGGCGCCCAGTGCTTCATCCGCGCCCCGTGGTCCTTGTCCGCCTTCGCGACCAGGGAGGCGTCGTAGTTCAGGGAGAACGGCGGGTTCGAGAGAACCTTGGTGAACCGGCGCAGCTGCTTCGTGCCGGGCTGGAAGTGCAGCGGTTCGGTGAGGGTGTCGCCGTGCTGGAGGTCGAACTCCCGGATGCCGTGCAGCACCATGTTCATGCTGGCCATGGACCAGGAGGGGCCGTTCTTGTCCTGACCGTTGACCGACAGGTGCCTCGGGTCGCCGCCGTGTTCCTCCACATGCTCACGGGCGGCGATCAGCATGCCGCCGGAGCCGGCGCACGGGTCGTAGACGGACTCCCCGGCCTTCGGATCGACGAGCCGGACCATCATGCGTACGACGGCGCGCGGGGTATAGAACTCCCCGCCCTTCTGCCCTGCGGAATCGGCGAACTCCCCCAGCAGGTACTCGTAGGCCGCGCCGAGCATGTCGGGGAACTCGAAGTCCTCGTTGCGCAGCCGGTAGAGCGTGAAGTGGCGGACCAGCTGGGAGAGTTCGGCGTCGGTGAAGCGCGGCTTCGTGCCGATGATCTCGTTGAAGCTGATGTGCGTGGTGACGCCGGCCAAGCGGTCGTTGCCCTCGCTGAGCGCGACCATCGCCTGGTCGAGCCGCTCACCGACCCGACTGGTGAGGGTCTGGATCCCGGGCGCCGGGTTCTCCGGGTCCTCCAGGTCGCGGTGGGGCCCCTTCCACCAGCGTGCACGGGGCGGCACGTAGAAGACGTCGGTGTACGAGTCCGGGTCGTTGGCCCGCTTCAGCGCCTTCGTCTCGTCCTTCGTCCGGTCCAGGTGCTCGCGGTACACCCGATCCCACTCCGGCTGGAACTCGTCGGAGGCCCGCTTCAGGAACAGCATCCCGAAGATGTAGTCCCGGTACTCGGAGGCGTCCATCCGTCCGCGCAGGATGTCGGCGGCCGAATACAGGTGCCGTTCGAGCTCGGGCAGGGTGATTCTGGCCACGCGCCATTCCTTCGTACGTACGGTGAGGGGGATCGGGATGCTACGGAAGTTTAGGCGCCACGAGGGTCCAGCGATGACGATCGGCCTGAACGGGCGCTACCCGTCGATCAGGCGTCCACGATCTCCAGGCTCACCAGCAGGCGCCAGACATCGGTGGACGGATCACGGTCGAGGACCGGGCAGTCAGGGGCGTGGCCCGACTGCGGAATCAGCGGATCGGGGCGCTCGGGAGCGCCGGGCCACCGGTAGCGGTCCTTCCGGGTGGACTTGACCTCGCACCTGTCGTGCTCGCACTGCTTGACCATGCGCCGTGCCCGGCTGACGGCACCCGACTCCTTGTCGTCCAGTGCCGTGCGCCGCTTGTCCTTGATGCTCTTGTTGCCTCTATCATCGAACTTCGCGTATGCCGGGTCGGCCTTTCTCAGCGCCTCGACCACATCTTTGTTCTTCCCGCTGCGCCGGCCGCTGAAGTCCTGGAAGTGGAGCAGCAGCCACAGTTCGAACGAGGGGTGCGAGAAGCAGACCTCCGTGCCCTGCTCGGTCGCGAGCTTCACCGCGTCGGCGATGTCGTGGTGCCCGTCCCGGTCGAACAGGGCCCAGGCCTCGTCCTCCCCCGCCCGGTCCTGGGCAGCGGCGACCGCCCTGGCCGGTGTGTACCCGTTGTTGGTGTACACCGGCCAGATCTTGAACCGCCGTCCGCCGGTGAGCTTGCCGTCCCCGAACCGTTCGTTGAGGTAGTTCAGGTAGTCCGGCTCGGTCGACTCACCCTCGCAACCGATGTAGAGCACCCGTTGCGCTCGTGTGTCCTCGGGAGGCGGCGGCTCGGGCGGCGCGAGAGACTTCCCCTCACCCTTGCGGCTCTTACGCTTCCGCCGGGGCGGCTCGTCCACCTGTCCCCGGTCGTCGTGCTGTCCCTGCTGCTGCCCACCCCTGGTGCTCACGCTGTTGCCTTCTCCTCCTGCCAGGACAGTTCGCGGGCGATCTCCCCCGCGCTGACTCGGGGCACACCTCCGTACCGGCCGCGCAGATAGCCGCGCTCCAGGTTCTCGCCGTCCTTCGGGTGTGCGGCGGTCAGCGGATACACCTCCGTCGCGCCCGACCGGTCCTTGGCCGCGATCCAGACCTGGTCCCGGCCGAGCGGCCGGTCCAGCACCTCGCTGCCCAGCAGGGTGGCGTCGTGCGTCGTGAAGATCAGCTGTGCGTTCCGCGGGTTGGCCTTCGGGTCCTGGAAGATCCGTACGACCTCTGCCGCCAGCGTCGGGTGCAGGCTGGAGTCCAGCTCGTCCACGAGCAGCACCGCCCCCTTGTCGAGCACCGTGAGCATCGGTCCGAGGAAGGCGAACCAGGCGTGCGTGCCGAAGGACTCCTCGGTGAGGAAGTCCAGCGAGGTCTCCGTGCCGTCCGCTGTACGGTGCCTCAACCTGACGGCACCGGACTCGTGGTCGATGTCCATGCCGGTGACACCAAGGTCGGCGACAGCTAGCAAGCTGATGATGCGTTCGCGGTACGCCTCGTTCGCGCTCTGCTCGATGAGCTCCTGCGTCCACCTGGTCCGGTGCTCGACGTCCGCGCCGGGTGTCACGAGCCACAGATTGTCGAGGAACCACCGGTGCAGCGCGGAGAGTTGCGGATCGTTCAGTGTGGCGGCGGTGGACAGGAACAGAGCGTCGGGGCGGGTGAGCGCCACCAGGTCCTCGCGGCGGCCCTTGAAGCCCTCGCCCTCGAAGACGAACTCTCCGCCTTCTCCTTCGGGGCGCCCTGCCTCCCGGTCGAACCAGAGCTCGCGTCTGCCCTGCGGGTAGGCGTGCAGCCACTCGGCCTCGACACGCTCGTCCGAGAGCTCGAAACCGTATGTGAACCGCGTGCGGCTGCGTCCCAGGGTGAGATCCACCTCGTAGAGACTGGTCTCTTCCGCATAAGCAGGGGATAGCTTGAACGGCTTCCGGGGTACCCCCGGCGTCTTCGCCCAGTCGGCGAACGAGGTACGGACTGCGGCACGCATGTCACGCAGGGCGCTGAGCATGTTGCTCTTGCCTGCAGCATTGGCGCCGAAGACGCCCAGCACCGGCAGCGCCGACACCTCTTGCTCCGCATGGCGGAGTCCCGTCGGACGGCCACCGCTCACGCCGGGTTCCGAGCCGATCAGCGACAGCTCGCACTCGTCGCGGATCGAGCGGTGATTGGCCACCCGGAAACGCAGTAGCACCCTCGGCCTCCCGACAGGACGGGGAGGCTGGCCCCGTCGTACGTACACCGCCTGCGGACGATCCGCATGCGCAGCCTATGACGTCGGCACCGGCCGTGCCAGCCCCGGCCTGTCAGCCGGCCGCCGCCCTCTCCCGGCGCACCGTCGTAGCGATCGTGGCGGACCCGACGACCCGTGTCCCGTCGTAGAGCACGACCGCCTGGCCCGGGGCCACGCCTCGGACCGGCTCGGTGAAGGTGACCGACAGGGTGCCGTCCGTCAGCTCGGCCGTGACCTCGGTCTCGCCGCCGTGGGCTCGGAGCTGGGCCGTGTACGTACCCGGGCCGGAGGGGGCCGTGCCGCACCAGCGGGGCCTGATCGCGGTGAGGGCCGTGACGTCCAGGGCTTCGACCGGGCCGACCGTCACCGTGTTGTTCACCGGGGAGATGTCCAGGACGTAGCGCGGCTTGCCGTCCGGGGCCGGGTGGCCGATGCGCAGGCCCTTGCGCTGGCCGATGGTGAAGCCGAAGGCGCCCTCGTGGGTGCCGACCTTCGCGCCGGACTCGTCGACGATGTCGCCCTCCGCCGGGCCGCCGAGGCGGCCGGCCAGGAAGCCCTGGGTGTCGCCGTCCGCGATGAAGCAGATGTCGTGGCTGTCGGGCTTCTTCGCGACCGCCAGGCCCCGGCGCTCGGCCTCGGCCCGGATCTCGTTCTTGGTGGTCAGGGTGTCACCGAGCGGGAACATCGCGTGGGCGAGCTGCTTCTCGTCCAGGACGCCGAGGACGTAGCTCTGGTCCTTGGCCATGTCCGAGGCGCGGTGCAGCTCCCGGCTGCCGTCCTCGGCGAGTACGACGGTGGCGTAGTGGCCCGTGCAGACGGCGTCGAAGCCGAGCGCGAGCGCCTTGTCGAGCAGCGCGGCGAACTTGATCTTCTCGTTGCAGCGCAGGCAGGGGTTGGGGGTGCGCCCCGCCTCGTACTCCGCGACGAAGTCGTCCACGACGTCCTCGCGGAAGCGTTCCGCCAGGTCCCAGACGTAGAACGGGATGCCGATGACGTCCGCCGCGCGGCGGGCGTCCCGGGAGTCCTCGATGGTGCAACAGCCACGCGCGCCCGTACGGAAGGACTGCGGGTTCGCGGAGAGGGCGAGGTGCACACCGGTCACGTCGTGGCCTGCCTCGACGGCCCGGGCGGCGGCGACGGCGGAGTCGACTCCGCCCGACATCGCGGCGAGCACACGGAGGGGGCGCTGGGAAGTCTGAGTCATAGCTCATCCAGAGTACGGGGCCCCGGGAACCGAATGCGCGCGGATAAGCGTTGACGACGACATGGGGACCAGAAAAAAGGCCGGTGGATCCGGAAGCGGATCGCGCGGCGTCAGCAGACGCACACTACTCATCGGCGGTGGCGTGGCTGCCGTGGGTACGGCCGCTCTGGCCGCGGAGGAGATCCAGCGCGTCTGGTGGCGGGTGCCGGGCGTGGAGAAGCCCCGCAAGGAGGGCGAGCTGGACTACGCCCCGGCGAAGTGGGTCGCGGCCTCCGAGGCGAATCTGCGGCGCGCCGACCGCCCCGACGACTACGGCGTGGACCGGGTGATCGTCCACGTCACGCAGGGCAGCTTCGACAGCGCGGTCCGTGTCTTCCAGGACCCGGCGCACCAGGCGGCGACGCATTACATCGTCGGGCAGGACGGCCGGGTGACCCAGATGATCCGCGAGCTCGACGTGGCGTACCACGCGGGCAACCGCTCGTTCAACGAGCGCAGCATCGGCATCGAGCACGAGGGCTTCGTCGACCGCCCGCAGGACTTCACGGCGAAGATGTACGAGTCGTCCGCGCGGCTGACGGCCGAGATATGCGAGCGACACGGGATTCCGGTGGACCGCGAGCACATCATCGGGCACGTGGAGGTGCCCGGCACGGACCACACCGATCCCGGGCCGCACTGGGACTGGCCCCGCTACATGAAGCTGGTGCGCGCCGCGTCGGCGGCGGGAACCAAGGGGACGCAAGCTAGCTGAGGCCCGCTGTCCTGGCCCGGTCGACCGCGGGGCCGATGGCCCGGGCGACCGCCTCCACGTCCTGCCGGGTGGAGGTGTGGCCGAGCGAGAAGCGCAGGGTGCCCCGGGCCAGCGCGGGGTCGGTGCCGGTGGCCAGGAGCACGTGGCTGGGCTGGGCGATGCCCGCGGTGCACGCCGAACCGGTGGAGCACGCGATGCCCTGGGCGTCGAGCAGCAGCAGGAGAGAGTCACCCTCGCAGCCGGGGAAGGTGAAGTGGGCGTTGGCGGGGAGCCGCCCGCCGGGGGCGGGGTCGCCGCCGAGGATGGCGTCGGGGACGGCCTTCAGCACGGCCTCGGCCAGTTCGTCGCGGAGTGCGCCGATCTCGCGGGCGTAGACCTCGCGTCCGTCGGCGGCGTGCCGTCCGGCCACGGCGAAGGAGGCCACGGCGGGTACGTCGAGGGTGCCGGAGCGCACCTGCCGCTCCTGGCCGCCGCCGTGCAGGACGGGTACGGGGGTCTGGTCACGGCCGAGCAGCAGTGCGCCGATGCCGAACGGGCCGCCGATCTTGTGCGCGCTGACGGTCATGGCGGCCAGTCCCGACGCGGCGAAGCCGACCTCCAGCTGTCCGAACGCCTGGACCGCGTCGGCGTGCACGGGCACACCGAACTCGCCCGCCACCTCGACGAGTTCACGTACCGGCATGATCGTGCCGATCTCGTTGTTGGCCCACATCACCGTGACCAGGGCGACGTCGTCGGGGTCGCGGGCGAGCGCCTCGCGCAGCGCCTCCGGGTGCACCCGCCCGTACGCGTCGACCGGGAGGTATTCGACGGTGGCGCCCTCGTGCTCGGCGAGCCAGTCCACGGCGTCGAGCACGGCGTGGTGTTCCACGGGGCTGGCGAGGACTCTGGTCCGCCGGGGGTCGGCGTCGCGGCGGGCCCAGTAGAGGCCCTTCACGGCGAGGTTGTCGGCCTCGGTGCCGCCGGAGGTCAGGACCACCTCGCTGGGGCGTGCGCCGAGCGCGTCGGCGAGGGTCTCTCTGGACTCCTCGACGGTACGGCGGGCCCGGCGCCCGGCGGCGTGCAGGGAGGACGCGTTGCCGGTGACGGCGAGCTGCGAGGTCATCGCCGCGATCGCCTCCGGAAGCATCGGCGTGGTCGCGGCGTGGTCGAGGTAAGCCATGGTGGAGACGATTCTACGAGTCCGGGGAACGACGCGTGCCGGGCGCATCGCGTCACGGGCCGCGCGGACGCTCCCGGGCAGGGATGTCCGGCACCGCGGACCGGCGTCGGGACAGCTCTCGGGAGGCCCCGGTCACAACGCCGTCCAGCGTTGCGACGCCTCCCCCGCGCAGGTGCTCGCGGCGATGCCTCCGCCGAAGGCCAGGTCGAGACAGCCGCCGTTGGAGACGCTCACGATGCTGCCCCCCGATCCCGCGCGCCAGCGGCGTGCGGCGGCCTGGTCACAGGCGCCCACGAAGACGGCCTGGCCGAGCATGTTCGCGGACAGACACCGCCCACCCTGCTTGTTGACGAGCTCGAAGCTTCCCCCGGACAGGGCCCGGACGGTCCAGGTGGCGCCCGGGTCGGCGCAGTCTCCGTCGTCCGTGCCGCTGTACACGGTGACGAGGCACTTGTTGTTGTCACCGTTGCGATAGCGGTGGGTCCCGGAGGGCGTGGTGGAGCCGCCTGACCCGGTGCCGCCGGACGTGCTGGATCCGCCGGACGCACTCGAGCCCCCGGACGCACCGGAGCCCCCGGAGTCGCTGGAGCCGCTTCCGCCGGGGCTGCCACCGGAGCCACCGGAGCCGCCCGTGCCGTCCTGGGAAGCGCCGGCGTCGCCACCGCCTCCTGGGCCTGGTGCCGGAGTCCCGTCCTTCGCCTTGTCTCCCCCCTCGGCCCCCTCGGCCCTCTCGTCTTTCTCCTCCGCCCTCGGCGACTTCACCGGCGACGCCGATCCGGACGGGCTCACACCCGAAGGGGAGGCCCCGGGCCAGGCCGGGGCGGTGACCGGGAGGGTCGGTCCGGCGGCGCGGTCGTCAGGGCCGAAGGTGTGGGGCAGGAGCTGGACGGCGAGTGTCGCTCCGCCCACCGTCACGACGACCGGGACGACGGCGAAGAAGACGCGGGTGCGCCGCCGGCGTTCCCGGGGCTCCGGCCGGGCCTTCCCGCCGAGGCGCACCGTCTCGATCGATTCGGGCTCCGGCAGCTCGATCTTCTGGACGTGCGCCGCGAAGGCGGCCTTCTCCGCGAGGTTCCCGCTGATGGAATCCGGCCAGAGGGGAGCTGTGAACGGCCCGTGCCCCTCCGCCTGCCGCACCAGATCGGAGGCCGTGGGACGTGAATCGGCGTCCTTGGCGAGACAGGCCGCGACGAGGTCGGCGAGCGCGGGGTCCAGTGCCCGCACCGCCTCCAGATCGGGCTCCTCGTGCACGATGCGGTACAGCACGGCGGGGCCGGACTCCTCGCCGAAGGGCGGTGTTCCGCAGGCCGCGTAGGCGATGACCGACCCCAGCGCGAACACGTCGGCGGCGCCGGTCAGGTCACGTCTCGTCGTGGCCTGTTCAGGAGCCATGTAGGCGGGCGTGCCGACCACCATGCCGCTCCTGGTCAGCTGACTCTGCTCGGTGGCCCGGGCCACACCGAAGTCGATGACCGTGGCGCCCTCGACCGTCAGCATGACGTTGGACGGTTTGAGGTCCCGGTGCACCATGCCCAGCTCGTGCACCGGGACCAGCCCCGCCGCCGCCTCGCGCAGCAGGAGCCACAGGGTGTCGGCGGGCAGGGCGCCCCCGTGCAGCTCGATGGCCTTGCTCAGGGTGAGGCCGGGAACGTACGCGGTCGCCAGCCACGGGGGCCGTGCGTCGCGGTCGCTGGCCAGCAGGGGTGCGGTGGCCTCGGCGGGCAGCCGGGCGAGGTTGTCCAGCTCGTGACCGAAGCGGCGGACGAAGTCCTGGTCCTCGCCGGCGATCGAGGGCAGCACCTGCTTGACCGCGACGTACCGGTCCTCGTGGACGCCGAGGTACACGCGTCCCATGCCACCGGAGCCGAGCCGGCCCGCGAGCGGGATGCCGCCGATCTGCCGTGGGTCATCCGCTTCCAGCGGCCTGGCTCCACTGCCTGTCAGGTCCAACACGCCCACACCGACTCCCCGTTCACGCCTTTTACGTTCCGGAGGAAGTCTGACCAGTGGATACTGGAAGTGGAAGCTCCTTCTAGAAACTCACTCCAGAAATTCACCCGCGGCAGAGCCCCGCCAACGAACCACAGGGACGGTCAGTCGATGAGCCCCAAGCAGCGCCGCGGCGAGGTCACGTCCGATCTGCTCCTGGAGGCCGCCCTGCGCGTGTTCGTCACCTCCGGCGAGCAGGGACTCACGGTCAACGCCGTCATCCAGGAGAGCGGGGTCAGCCTGGGCAGCCTGTACCACCACTTCGGCAGCCTGGACGGCCTCATCGGCGCACTCAGCCATCGTTGGCTGGACCGGCTGCTGGGCGAGCTGGCGAAAGCCCTCCAGGGCGCGGACACCGCGCGTGCGGGCATCGCCGCCGCCGTGCGGGCCTATCTGGCGTTCGTCCAGGAGCACCGCGGCCCCGCCCTGCTCCTGCACTCGCCGCTCGCCGACCGCAAGGGCATGGCGCGGGGCAGGGAGGTCCGCGACGCCCAGGAGGCCAGGGTCTCGGGAGTCGCGCTCTGGATCCAGCTCCACACGGATTCCGGGGAGCTCGCCGCGCTCCCCCTGCCGCTGATCGAGTCCCTCGTCCTGGGCCCCGTCGTCGCCGTGGCCCGCCGGTCGCTGTCGGGCATCGACGACGTCGACCTCGACGAGGCGGCGCGCCTCCTGCCGGAGCGGATCTGGCGATCGGTAGGCGCCTGAGGCGACCGCGCCCGGGGCGGCGGTCAGCCGGCGAGGCTCCAGGAGACGGTGCCGTTCCCGGTGACCAGCACGGCGAGGACGACCAGGTCGGCCACGCCGAGGGCCAGTCCGAGCAGGGCGCGGCCCCGGCGGGCGGTGGAGCGGACGAGGGCCAGGACCGCCATGACGATGGCGGCCGGGCCGAGCAGGATGTTCATGACCAGGAGGCCGAGCAGCCCGAGCACGAACGAGGCGACGGCGAGCCCGTCGGCCTCCCTGGTCGTGGAGGCACCGCGCCGGACGGCGGGTGCGGGGCGGGCGGTGGTGAGCGTCATGGTGCGGCTCCTTCGTCAGCGGGTGCGGCGGGCGACGCGTTCACGGACTCCGAAGACCGCCAGCCAGAGGCCGATCACGGCCGCGGCGGTCAGGGTCGCGGGAAGCGGCAGGTGCGCGACCGCTCCGAGGACGACCCCCAGCAGGAGCAGGGCGGCGACGAGGACGAACATGTCCGGCCTTTCTGCGAGCTTTGAGAGTACGACTGTTCACTGACCCATGAGTCTAGACCCTGCACTCCCTTCCACAGCTCGGAGAACGGTTGTTTACTGAATGGCATGAGTCACACCACCGGCATCCGCCAGGCCCAGAAGCTGAAGACGCGTCAGGCACTCCTCGACGCGGCCCTGGAACTGCTGGAGCACCAGAGCCTGAGCAGCCTGGGCCTGCGCGAGGTGACCCGGGCGGTGGGGGTGGCTCCGACCGCCTTCTACCGCCACTTCGACGACACGGCCGCACTGGGCGTCGCCCTCGTCGAGGAGACCCTGGGGAGCCTGCACGGCATGATCGGCGCGATCCTCGCCGAGACGGGGGACAGCGAGGAACGACTGGATCGCAGCGTCGGCCTGATAGCCCGTCACGTCACCGCGCAGCCCGCCCACTTCCGCTTCATCGCCCGCGAACAGCACGGCGGCGTGCGGCAGGTGCGCGAGGCCATCGCCGCCCAGCTGCGCGGCTTCGCGGACGAGGTCGCCCATGCCCTCGGCCGGGAGCCGGAGTCGGCCGGCTGGGAGCGGGAGGACCTGCTGATGCTGGGCGGGCTGTACGTCGATCACATGGTGCTGACCGCGTCGGCGCTGCTGGACGCCGGGCCGGAGGGCGAGCAGGAGGTCGTACGGGTGGCGCGGCGGCGGCTGCGCCTGGTCACACTGGGCCGGGCCCACTGGCGGGAGGTCCGGCCGTAGGGTCGGCGCCATGAGCGACTGGACGCTGGAACGAACCTTCACCGGCCCCTCGGGCGAAGTGCGCTGGGACGTGCTCGGCCCCGAGCAGGCCCCGCCCGTCGTCCTGGTCCACGGCACGCCCTTCTCCTCGTACGTCTGGCGCGGGATCGCACGGGGCCTGGCACAGGACCACCGCGTGCACGTATGGGACCTGCCCGGCTACGGCGCCTCCGCGCAGCACGCCGGCCAGGACGTCTCGCTGCGCTCCCAGGCCCGGGTGCTCACCGAACTCCTCGGCCACTGGGGGCTGGAGGAACCGGCTGTGGTCGCCCACGACTTCGGAGGCTGCGTCGCCCTGCGCGCCCACCTCCTGCACGGTGCACGCTACCGGCGCCTCGCCCTCGTCGACCCGGTGGCGCTGGCCCCGTGGGGATCGCCCGCCTACCGTCTGCTCGGCGGCCGGGCCGATGTCTTCGGTGAGCTGTCACCGGCCCTGCACCGGGCGCTGGTGACCGAGTACGTCGGCTCGGCGAGCCACCGAGGGCTGCATCCAGCCGTGCTGGACCGGCTCGTCGCCCCCTGGTGCACCGAGGCCGGGCAGCCCGCGTTCTACCGGCAGATCAGCCAGAACGACCAGCGGTTCACCGACGAGATCCAGCACCGTTACGGCGAGCTGGAACTGCCCGTGCTGATCTGCTGGGGCACGGAGGACACCTGGATCCCGGTCGCCCGCGGCCATGAGCTGGCGGGGCTGATCCCGGGCGCCGAGCTGCGGCTGATCGGCAGGGCCGGCCACCTCGTCCAGGAGGACGCCCCCGCCGAGCTCACCGCGGCCCTCACGCGCTTCCTGCGTACGGCCCCATGACCCCGGCGGGGCTCAGTCGCGGGGTGCGCGCGCCAGCTGGCGGGACTGGGCGACGAGGCGGCCCGCACTGTCCCAGACGTCCGCGTCCTCCTCCAGGAAGCCGCCGGCGAGGTTGCGGGTGGTGATGGAGACGCGCAGGGGCCCGGGGGCCGGACGGCAGCGGATGTGCGCGGTGAGCTCGATGGTCGGTGTCCAGCCCTTGAGCCCCAGCTCGAACGAGGTCGGGGGCAGCGCGTCCACGGTGAGCAGCAGCGAGAGCGGGTCCGCGTCGCGGCCGTCCGCGAGCCCGAACCAGCCGCGCATCTCACCCTTGCCCGACGGTGCGCCGACGGCCCAGCCGACCGTGGCCGGGTCGAGCTTGATGTCGAGCCGTTCGGTGATGGCGGAGCTGCCGGGAATCGGCGCCGTCCCGTCGCTCGTCCCGAGGCACTGCTCCAGGGGCGGGAAGGCCGGCGGCTCGGCCGACGTACGGACCTCGCCGGTCAGGCCGTCCAGGTCGCCGTAGGTGGCCAGCACCCGGATGCGCTCGATCTCCGTGCCGTCCTCCGCGAACTGGAAGAGCGAGGCCTCACCGGTCGAGAGGGTGCGGCCGGAGCGGACGATCTGGGTGCGGATCACGGCGGGGCCGGGGACGGAGGCCGTGAGGTAGTGCGCGGAGACCGAGAAGGGGTCGGAGTGCGGGAGCGCGTCGCCGAGCGCGCGGCCGAGCATGGCGAGCAGATAGCCGCCGTTGACCGCGTGGATGATCGTCCAGCCCGCGGAGAGATTCGCGTCGTAGACGCCTTCCTCCCGGAGCGTGACGGCGGTGTCGCGGTCGAACTCGCTGTCACCGATGGTCGCCCGTACCGCGCGCGACTCCTGCGCTGTTGCCTGTGCCATGGCATGCACGGTACACCGATCGTATTACTGAGCGGTAGCTTTATGTTGCCGTCAGATGACGGCCGGGGTCTCCTCCGCCGTGGCCGAGCGCCTGTTGTAGGCGCGCGGAGCCCGCCAGTGGAAGCGCATGGCCAGCAGCCGCAGGAGGAACGCGGTGATCGCGGCGGCGCCGCTGGTGTAGGCGTTGAGGGTCTCGAAGCGGATGCAGAGGACGACCATGCCGGCGCCGACGATCGCGGGTACGGCGTACAGGTCCCGGTCCCAGCGCAGCAGCGAGGGCACCTCGTTGGCCAGGACGTCGCGCAGCACACCGCCACCGACCGCGGTGGCCAGCCCGAGGGCGGCGGACGAGGTGAGGCCGAGGCCGTGTTCGTACGCCTTGATCGTGCCGGATACGCAGAAGAGCCCCAGCCCCGCCGCGTCGAAGACGTTGACGCCGACCTGGATGCGCTCCACGTGCGGGTGGAGGAAGAAGACCAGGCCCGCCGCGAACAGCGGGGTCACGAAGTAGCCGAGGTCCGTGAAGGCGGCCGGAGGAACCGCGCCGATCATCACGTCACGGAAAATCCCTCCGCCCAGCGCTGTCACCTCGGCGAGGACCGCGATGCCGAAGACATCGAAGTTCTTGCGTACGGCGAGCAGGGCGCCCGAGATCGCGAAGACGAAGATTCCGACGATGTCGAGCGCATGCTGGACGGAGGGGGTGAAGAGTTCGTTGAGCACCGGGCAATTGTGCCGGTCCTACGCCTCCGGCTTGTCCTCCGGCTTGTCCTCCGGCTTGTCCTCCGGCTTGTCCTTCGGCTCCTCCGGCTCGGCCTCCGCGCCCTCGGACGGCGCGGCGGGACCCTTGGCCTCCTCGGCGGGCTCCGGCGTCGCAGCCGCCACCGTCGACTTCACGGTGATGACGTCCGCGACGAGCGGTGCGTCCCCGGGCGCCTGGTCCTCGCCGTTCTCCGGGTGGTGGCACGCCACCTGGTGTCCGGTCTTGAGCTGCAGCAGCGGCGGCTCGGTCGTCTTGCAGACCTGCGTCGCCTTCCAGCACCGGGTGTGGAAGCGGCAGCCGCTCGGCGGCGAGATCGGCGACGGCACGTCGCCCTTGAGCAGGATGCGCTCGCTCTTGGCACCGCGCCGACGCGGGTCGGGCACCGGCACCGCGGACATCAGCGCCGTCGTGTACGGGTGCATCGGCGCCTCGTACAGCGACTTGCGGTCGGCGAGCTCGACGATCTTGCCGAGGTACATCACCGCGATCCGGTCCGAGACGTGACGGATGACCGAGAGGTCGTGCGCGATGATCATGTAGGTCAGGCCGAGCTCCTCCTGGAGGTCGTCCAGAAGGTTCACCACCTGCGCCTGGATCGACACGTCCAGCGCCGAGACCGGCTCGTCCGCGACGACCAGCTTCGGCTTCAGGGCGAGCGCCCGCGCGATGCCGATGCGCTGGCGCTGGCCGCCGGAGAACTCGTGCGGGTAGCGGTTGTAGTGCTCGGGGTTGAGCCCGACCAGCTCCAGCAGGCGCTGGACCTCCGCCTTCACGCCGTCCTCGGGCTTGACGCCCTGGAGCCGGAAGGGGGTTCCGACGATCCCGCCGACCGTGTGGCGCGGGTTGAGCGAGCCGTACGGGTCCTGGAAGATCATCTGGATGTCACGGCGCATCGGACGCAGGCGCCCGGCCGACATGTGGGTGATGTCGCGGCCCTGGAACTCGACCTTGCCGCCGGTCGGCTCCAGCAGACGGGTCACCAGCCGGCCCATGGTCGACTTCCCGCAGCCCGACTCACCGACGACGCCCAGGGTCTCCCCGGGGCGCACCTCGAAGGTGAGGCCGTCCACGGCCTGGACCGCACCGACCTTGCGCTTCAGGATGCCCTTGGTGATCGGGAAGTGCTTGACCAGTCCGTCGACCTTGAGGAGCGGCTCGGACCCGGACCCGTCCGACCCGGCCGCGGCGGACGCGGGAGTCTTCTTGTTCAGATCAGTCACAGCTTCGGCGCAATCTCTTCGGTCCAGATCCGGTCGCGCTGCTCACGCGACATGTGGCACGCGGAGTAGTGCCCGTCGCTGACCAGCTGCAGCTCCGGGCGCTCGGTGCGGGTGATGTTGTCCGGCGGGACGTCGGCGTACGGGCAGCGCGGGTGGAAGGCGCAGCCCGACGGGACGTTGATGAGACTGGGCGGCGAGCCCTTGACCGGGATGAGCCGCTCGGTCTGCTCCCGGTCGATGCGCGGCATCGAGCCGAGCAGGCCCCAGGTGTAGGGGTGCTGGGGCTCGTAGAAGACCTTCTCGGCGCTGCCGCGTTCGATGCAGCGTCCCGCGTACATCACGAGCAGGTTGTCCGCGATCTCGGCGACGACGCCGAGGTCGTGCGTGATCATGACGACCGCGGAGCCGAACTCCTTCTGCAGGTCGCGGATGAGGTCGAGGATCTGCGCCTGGACGGTGACGTCGAGGGCGGTCGTCGGCTCGTCCGCGATGAGCAGCTGCGGGTTGTTGACCAGGGCCATCGCGATCATGGCGCGCTGGCGCATACCGCCGGAGAACTGGTGCGGGTAGTCGTCGTACCGACGGTGCGGCTCGGGGATGCCGACGCGGTCGAGCATCTCGACCGCGCGCTTCTTCGCGGTCTTCTTGTCGACCTTGTTGTGGACCCGGTGGGCCTCCACGATCTGCGCGCCGATGCTGTAGTACGGGTGCAGGGCGGACAGCGGGTCCTGGAAGATCATGGCCATCTTCTGGCCGCGCAGCGTGCGTACCCGCTCGGGACCGGCGCCGATGAGCTCCTCGCCGTCGAGCCAGATCTCGCCGCCGATCCGTGCGCGCTCCGAGGTGTGCAGGCCCATGATCCCCAGGGAGGTCACGGACTTGCCGGAGCCGGACTCGCCCACGATGCCGAGGGTCTGACCGGCCTTCAGGTCGAAGCTGACGCCGTCGACGGACTTGACCAGACCGTCGTCGGTGTCGAAGTGGACGCTGAGGTTGCGTACGGAGAGGAATTCCTTGGCGTCGCCGTCACCGTCGCCGGAGCGCGGGGCCGGAACGGCGTCCGCCGCCGGGGAGTCCTTCTTGATTGCGTCGCTCATGAGAGCCTCACCCGGGGGTCGATCGCGGCGTACACGAGGTCCACCAGCAGGTTGCAGATGACGATGAAGAAGGCGGCGACCAAGGTCACGCCCATCACCTTGGGCAGGTCGGCGGTGGTCACGCCCTGGATGGCGAAGGCACCCAGGCCCTGGAAGGAGAAGACCCGTTCGGTGATGACCGCGCCGCCGAGCAGCAGCGCGAAGTCCATGCCGAAGATCGTGACGAGCGGGGTGAGCGCCGAGCGCAGCCCGTGCTTGACGACGACCTTGCGTTCCTTGAGCCCCTTGGCCCGGGCGGTCCTGATGTAGTCCTCACCCATCGTCTCCAGCATCCCGGCCCGGGTGAGCCGGGCGTAGAGCGCGGAGTAGAGCAGGGCGAGGGTGCACCAGGGCAGGACGAGACTGCCCGCCCATGCGACCGGATTGTCGGCGAACGGTACGTACTCCCCGTTGCCGAACAGCGCCAGGACGACGAGACCGGTGAAGAACATCGGCAGGGAGACGCCGGCGAGGGCGACGCCCATGGAGACGCGGTCGAAGAACGATCCCCGCTTGAGCGCGGAGAGGACACCGATCGCGACACCGGAGACGACCCAGATGACCGCGGCACCGACGGCCAGCGACAGCGTGACCGGGATGCGGTCGACGAGCTGCGGCCAGATCTCGGTGTGGGTCTTGAAGGAGTAACCGAAGCACGGGGCGTTGCAGGTGACCGGGTCGGGGCCGAACTGGTATTCGGCGCCGACGACGATGCCCTTGACGAAGTTCCAGTACTGCAGGTAGAGGGGCTGGTCGAGCCCCAGGTTCTTCTTGACCGCGGCGATGACGTCGGGGTCAGGGCTCTTCCCGACGTACTGGGCGGCCATCGAGTCGAGGGTCTGCCCGCCGAGGCGGGGGACCAGGAAGAAGATCGCGAACGTGACTGCGCTGACCACCAGCAGCAGCAACACCGCGGCGAATACGCGTCGGATGATGTACGCAGCCACAGCCGTGCGGCGCCGGGCGGGCGGACGGGGTATGCCCGCCGGCCCGGCGCCTTCACCTGCCTTTCAAGGGATGCTGTCGATGAACAGGTGTTACTTGGTGGACGTCATCAGCACGTAGTCGTACATGCCGAGGTAGGCGTCCGTGACCGTGACGTTCGCCGCGGAGGTCGGGCGGTAGAGCAGGTTCTTGCGGTAGACGAGGGGAACGACCGAGGCGTTCTCCATGACCTTCTGGTCGACCTCGCCCCACGCCGCGTTGCGCGCCGTGGTGTCGACGGTGCCGATGCCCTTGACGAGGAGGTCGTTGATGCCCTTGTCGTCGAGCTCCATCAGGTTCGTGCCGCCGGACGGCTTGATGGCCGATCCGTTCACGATCTGGTCCAGGAAACCGAAGCCGGTCGGCCAGTCGGCGCCCCACTGCATCATCATCATGCCCGCGTTGTTCTTGTGGACCCACTCGGGGACGCCCGCGAAGTCCGTGAAGTACTTGTCCGCCGGGAACTGCTTGATCTCGGCGGTGATGCCGATCGCCTTCAGGCTGCCCTGGAGCTGCGTGGCGGCGGTGATCTCGTCAGGACGGTCGGAGCGCGCCGTCAGCGTGGTCTTGAAGCCCTTGGGCTGACCGCACTTGGTCAGGTGCTCCTTCGCCTTGGCGACGTCGCCCTTGTTGCCCTCGGTCGGGTACAGGTCGAACTTCTTGTAACCGGCGACGGTCGGCGGGATGACCGTGGTCGCCGGGTCACCCTTGACCGAGCCACCGATCGAGTCGATCAGGCTCTGCTTGTCGACGGCGTACTGGACGGCCTTGCGGCACTCGACGTTGTCGAACGGCTTCACGTTGACGTTCAGCGCCATGTACTGCAGGGCGCCGGCGTACGGGTTGTCCGTCTTCGCCTTCTCGTCGGCCTTGACCAGGACCTTGGGCTGGGTCTTGGACTGCAGACCCGTGCCCGCGATGTCCGCGGTGGTCACGTCGTTGAGCAGGTGGTCGTCGACCGTGGTGGCGTTGACGTTGAACTTGAGCTCGACCTTGTCCGGCAGAGCCTTGCGGATCGGGTCCGTCTTGGCGTCCCACTCGGGGTTCCGGACGAGCGTCGCGCCCTTGCTCTCGTCGTACGCCGAGAACTTGTACGGGCCGGAGGAGACCATCTTCTGGACGTAGCTGGCACCCGTGTCGGCCTTCTTCGGGACCGGAGCGGTCTGCGAGAAGGCGGCGAGGTAGTCCATGTCCGCGAAGGGCTTGTTCAGCTTGAAGACGATCGTGTGGTCGTCCGGCGTCTCGATGGACTTGAGACCGTCGGCCGACTTGTCCTTGTACGGACCCTTGTACTTGTCGCCGCCCTCAAGGTACGACTTGAAGTACGTCGGGCCGTTGGACAGGGCCTCCGGCGCGAAGTTGGAGCGCTCGACGGCGTACTTGACGTCCTTCGAGGTGATCTCGGTGCCGTCCTCGAACTTCACGCCCTTGCGGAGCGTGTACGTCCAGGTCTTGGCGTCGTCGCTGGCCTTGCCGAGGCTGGTGGCCAGGTCGGGAACGACCTCCAGGCTCTCCTTGCCGGCGGCCGGCTTGAACGTGACCAGTGCACGGGCGTACAGGCGGGAGAAGTTCTGCACCCAGCCGTAGTACGTGTTGCCAGGGTCCAGGGAGTCGGGGCCACTGGAGTGCTCGTACGTGACCGTCCCCCCCTTCTTGTCGGTCGCGTTGACGATGCCCGTCAGACCGGCGTCAGCCTTGGCGTTGCCCCCACCGCCGTTGCTGTCACCGCCCGAGTCAACGCCACTGCAGGCCGATGCGCCGAGCGACACCGCTACGACCATGGCTATGGCCGCTGCTGTCTTTCTGTTCTGCATGCTGAGGAAAGCCCCCTCGCTAGTCCGGTGCGGCACTGCCGCGTTATTACTTGCCACGAGGGTCGAGTGCGTCACGCAGCCCGTCCCCCAGCAGATTGAAGGCCAGCACGGTGATGAAGATCGCCATACCGGGGATGACCATGAACATCGGGTCCACCTCGTAGAGGTCGACCGCCTGCGTGAGCATGCCGCCCCATGACGCCTGCGGCGGTGCGATACCGACGCCGAGGAAGGACAGGGATGCCTCGAAGAGGATGTTCGTGGGGATCAGCAGCGTCGCGTAGACGAGGATCGGCGCGATCAGGTTCGGCAGCAGCTCGCGGAAGAGGATGAACGGGCCGCGTGCACCGAGTGACCTGGCGGCCTCGACGAACTCCCGCTCGCGCAGCGACAGGGTCTGCGCGCGGACGATGCGGCCGATGTAGGGCCAGCTGAAGAAGCCGATCACGAAGATCAGGACCGCGATCCGCAGCGTGAGCCCTTCCATCCCGAAGGCGTTGCCCTGCAGGGAGGCGGAGATGGAGATCGCGAAGAGCAGCAGCGGGAAGGCGAGGAAGGTGTCCATCAGCCGGCTGATGAAGCTGTCCACCCAGCCGCCGTAGAACCCGGCCACGACGCCCATGACGACGCCGATGACGACCGAGAGCAGCGTGGAGCCGACGGCGACCACCAGGGAGACCCAGGAGCCTTCGAGGATGCGCGCCAGGATGTCGCGTCCGGTCTGCGGTTCGACTCCGAGGGGGTGGTCCCAGCTGATCCCGCCGAGGGCGCCCTTGGGTGCCAGCAGGACGGGGTCGACCAGGCTCTGGTTGAACGCGTTGGGGTCGAGCCCGAGGAGGGACTGGAGCGGCTTGGAGAGCACCGCGGTGAGGATCAGCAGCACGACAACGATGCCACCGGCCATCGCGCCCTTGTCCCGCTTGAAACGCGTCCAGGCGATCCGGCCGAGCGAGCGGCCCTCGATCTCCTTGCGCCCGGCGCCTTCCAGCACCGTTTCAGGCGATACGTCCGCCCCGGTGGTCTCGATCGGTGCCGTCATTGCGCTGGAGACCCCTCTCGGCCGACGGTGGCCGGCCTGTGACCGCCGCTGTAGCGGCTCTAACGAAAACATGACAGATGCGATCAGGCATGGCCGAACCACCCCCGTTTGAAAAGGGGGTTCGCCGGGCATGGAGCACCTGCTGTGTGGAGTCTTCAACCACTTTGCGATCACCCGCCAGACCTGACGGGGAATGTTTGCTCAAACGTGATGCTGCCAAGAGGCTTCCGTTATCCGGACAACCGTGCTTGGTGAGCGGACGTCTCGGTCGCTAAACCGCGATAACGGACATGACGCCCAATTGCGTTGTTCGGGTGGCTCATTGACTGCCGGTCGGGGTGCGGCGGCCGGAGCGCGCAACGGGCCGCGGCCAGGTCCGCTCAGTACGCGTGCGGTGCCGCGCCGGTGGCCGGCGGGTAGCCGTAACCGGTGGTCGCGGGCGCCGGGGCGTGGGCCTCGCGGTCGTAGAACGGCCGGGAGTTGGCGTTGAGCCACATCGCGACGGGGTCGTACTCGTCGGAGAGCGAGACCGTGGACACGGGCAGCCCGTCGGGCACCACGCCGATCGACTGCTGCATCATCGCGCGGACGGCGTCGACGGACGGACGGCCGGTGTCGTAGAGGTCGAGCCCGATCGCGAGGTACGGGACGCCGAGCGCCGGCTGCACCCAGGCGCGACGCAGCGCGCGGACAGCGGGGGTGCGGTGGGCGTTGTGCGACAGCAGGGCGTAGAACTGCGGGATGTCGATGGCGGGTTCGGTGAGCCGCAGCGGACCCGCGGGCATCCGGTCGAGGCCGGTGGCGATGCGGCGCAGGTCCAGCCAGGGGATGCCGACACCGCCGCCGGGGGCGTGCGGGTTGAGCCAGATGCCCCAGCGGTCGGGGAAGAGGGCACGGGCGATGTCGCGGCCGGTGGTCACCTCGTGGGCCCTGTTCCAGCCGCTGGCCGCGAGCTCCTGGGCGGAGGTCACGCACGGGGCGTAGCCCATGCCCTCGATCTCCATGTTGCCGTACTGGGCGTCGGGCGAGCCCGCCGTGCCGTGCCAGAGGAGCATCCAGACCGGGCCGTCCGCCAGGGAACTCAACAGCGCTTCATACGCGTCGAGCCGCCCGGGGGTCACCCGGCGAAGCATGTGCTCGACCTGCCCGGCCGCCGCGGTGCCTGACGCACTCACCCTGGGTCCCGCCCCTCATCGATTCCGCTGTTCCCGCATGCCGCACGGTGCTGTGGAGCCGCACCCGGGCACACGGGGCGGCTTCGTCATCCAACCAGCTTATGCGCCGCCCCTGACACCCGCTTGACGCCACGTGGCAGCAGGGGCTGCCGGGTTCAGTGCCCGTCGCGCCGGTAGAACGGGCGCACCTGCTCCCGCATCCAGTCGCCGACCGGGTCCTGTGCCACGTCGAGCAGGAGGAGGTTGACCGGCCAGGGCACCTGGACCCGGCCCAGCGCGCGGCCCAGGGCGTCCAGGGGCACCCCCTGCTCCGCCGCCTCCCGTACGGCGAACTCGACGCCGACGAAGAGGACGGGGCTGTCGCCCTCGATGCTGGCCAGCGTCCGGCGCGCGGTGCTCACCACACCGGTCTCCTGGAACTCGGCGGACACCGCGGACAGGAAGTCGACGGGGTCCTCCTTCCAGTCCGGTTCGTAGAGCCGCACCCGGCCGCCGCTCGCGGGACCGTCCAGCGGGGTGCGCCCGGCCCGGCAGAGCTCGGCGACGGCGGGCGGCGGCAGGGGTACCCCGACGGCTCCGCCCGGGTTGACCGCGATGCCGAGCTGCGGGGGCAGTCCCCGGGCGAACTCGCGTGCGGGCGCGACGGTGAAGGAGAGGTGGGTGCCGACGCACTGGAGGAACTGCGCCTCGGAGCTGAACACGGGGACGTACGCGCCGCCGCCGATGTCGACCGTCGGCAGATCGAGGTCCGCGCTGTCGGGACCGCCGCCGTTCGGCAGGGGTACCCAGACCTGGCTGCGGCCGAGCACCTCGACCAGCCGCCCTGCCGCCCCGGGCACCCCGAGCGAGGCGCTGAGCACTTCTTCGAGCTCGTTGGCCGGCCACCCCTGCGGTGCGTGCGACGGGGCCTGGGCCTGAGCCGGAATGTCCACGGTGTCTGTGTCCCTTTCTCGCCATGCTGTGCGGCTGAAACCTTAGACCGGTCTGCGTGCCGAGGGCAGATCCGCAGGCGGGCACCGTGCCCGGGGCCATCGTCCGTCCAGATTCCGGACAGCCGGAAGGAGGTCCGCGAACTGTGCGTATGCGAACGGTGACGCCCCGGGCGGGCCTTCGCCTCGTCTACTCCTGCGGGAGCCGGGCCCCCGGGAAGGCGATCCTGCCGATCGCGGCCGCCGCCTCCCGGTCGAGCAGCACCGCCGAGGCGCACCCCGGAGGCAGCAGACCGCTCTCGGTGTCGCGCAGCAGCCGGCCGACCGCGCGCCGGTGCCGGGCGAACGCGTATCCGGACACTCCGCGTCCCCGCTCCCGCTGCCCCTGTCTGGCCACGCGCGGGGTGACGTCGAGCAGGACCAGGTGCAGGGCGCTGCCCCTGCGCCCCGCCTCGCGCGCCAGCCAGCGCCGCACCCAGGCCTGAGTGCCGCAGTCGTGCACGACGACGGATCCGCCCGACCGCAGGGCCCGCCACAGCCCGGCGTAGTGGGCGGCGCGCACCAGGGGGCGGTAGAGGGCGTAGGGGAGTAATCCGGGCAGCATCGCCGCCCAGCGGTCCCGGGTGTCCTGGGAGTCGATCGCGTACTCCTCGACCGCCCGCCGGATCAGCGTCGACTTGCCGCTGCCGGGCAGCCCGGAGACCACCACCACGTCGCCCGCCGCGAAGTCCAGGACCCGCGGCCCGCCGCGGCCCCCGCCCCGCAGATCACGCACCACCGGAGTCCGCCCGCCCGTCTGCTCCTGGGCGGGCACGCCCGGCTGCTGGGGCATCGCACCGCGTGCCGCCCCCGCGCTAGTCGCGTAGTGCTGCAACGTCATCGCCTTCCCCCTGCCGAGTCACCCATCTGACCTGCCCAAGAAGTGTAAAGAAAAGGTAATGCGGCACAACCGGTTACACCCGGACGTGTCGGGACCGGCACCGGTCCCGACCGCGCCGCCCCACTCTCCCCCAATGCGTGCGATGATGACCCCGCCAACTGCATACCGGCCGTTTGAATCCGCGCGGGAGAGTCCCGGTCACCGTGTGCGCCGGGCGCCGAAGGAGCAAGTTCCTCCCTTGAATCTCTCAGGCCCCGTACCGCGTGGATGAGGCAGATCTGAAAAGCGGGCCGCTGCGCGGCTCCACCCAAGGTGCAAGCCGACCCTGACCGGGCTGTCTCGGCCAGGACCCTTTCAGGGGCTCTCGGCGAACCTCTCAGGTTCCGATGACAGATGGGGAGGGAACCACCCCCTGTCGTCATGCCCTGGAGCCATGTCCATGAGCACTGCCCCCCGTCTCACCGCCCTCGATGCCCTGCATCGGTCCCTGGGCGCGACCATGACCGACTTCGCCGGCTGGGACATGCCGCTGCGGTACGCCAGCGAGCGCGACGAGCACAACGCCGTACGCACCCGGGCCGGCCTCTTCGACCTGTCCCACATGGGCGAGATCACCGTCACCGGCCCGCAGGCGGCGGCCTTCCTGAACCACGCGCTGGTCGGCAACATCGCGACCGTCGGCGTGGGCCGGGCCCGCTACACGATGATCGTCGCGGAGGACGGCGGGATCCTGGACGACCTGATCGTCTACCGCCTCGGCGAGACCGAGTACATGATCGTCGCCAACGCGGGCAACGCCCAGCTCGTCCTCGACACCGTCACCGAGCGCGCCGAGGGCTTCGACGCCGAGGTGCGGGACGACCGCGACGCGTACGCGCTGCTCGCCGTCCAGGGTCCCGACTCCCCCGCCGTACTGAAGTCGGTCACGGACGCCGACCTCGACGGACTGAAGTACTACGCCGGATTCCCCGGAACGGTCGCCGGCGTCCCCGCGCTCATCGCTCGTACGGGTTACACCGGTGAGGACGGCTTCGAGCTCTTCGTGGCCCCGGCCCACGCCGAGCAGCTCTGGAAGGCCCTGACCGAGGCCGGCGCGCCGTACGGCCTGATCCCCTGCGGGCTCTCCTGCCGCGACACGCTCCGCCTCGAGGCGGGCATGCCGCTGTACGGGCACGAGCTGACCACGGCGCTGACGCCGTTCGACGCGGGGCTGGGCAGGGTCGTCAAGTTCGAGAAGGAGGGCGACTTCGTCGGCCGCGAGGCACTGTCCGCCGCGGCCGTGCGGGCGGAGACCAGCCCGCCGCGCAAGCTCGTCGGCCTGGTCGCCGAGGGCCGCCGGGTCCCGCGCGCCGGTTACCCCGTGGTGGTGGGCGGGGAGGTCGTCGGCGAGGTCACCTCCGGCGCGCCGTCGCCCACCCTGGGCAAGCCGATCGCCATGGCCTACGTGGACGCGGCCCACGCCGCGCCCGGCACCGAGGGTGTCGGGGTCGACATCCGGGGCACGCACGAGCCGTACGAGGTCGTCGCACTGCCCTTCTACAAGCGCCGCAAGTGACGCTGCGCGGCGTACCTGTCGCACAGCGCGCCGCGCACGTGACGCATTCGTGTCTCACACCGTAAGACCACCGTTCATCAGCACTCCCCCGCGTACAGGAGAATTCAGGTCATGAGCAACCCCCAGCAGCTGCGGTACAGCAAGGAGCACGAGTGGCTGTCGGCCCTCGAGGACGGCGTGGCCACGGTCGGTATCACCGAGTTCGCGGCCAACGCGCTCGGTGACGTCGTCTACGCCCAGCTCCCGGAGGTCGGTGACACGGTGACCGCGGGCGAGACCTGCGGTGAGCTGGAGTCGACCAAGTCGGTCAGCGACCTGTACTCGCCGGTGACCGGCGAGGTGACCGCGGCCAATCAGGACGTCGTGGACGACCCGTCGCTGGTGAACTCCGCCCCCTTCGAGGGCGGCTGGCTGTTCAAGGTGCGCGTCGCGGAGGAGCCGGAAGACCTTCTCTCCGCCGACGAGTACACCGCGTTCTCCGGCAACTGAGACCCCAAGGGACCCACTGATGTCGCTTCTCAACTCCTCCCTCCACGAGCTGGACCCGGACGTCGCCGCCGCCGTCGACGCCGAGCTCCACCGCCAGCAGTCCACCCTCGAGATGATCGCCTCGGAGAACTTCGCTCCGGTCGCGGTCATGGAGGCGCAGGGCTCCGTCCTCACCAACAAGTACGCCGAGGGCTACCCCGGCCGCCGCTACTACGGTGGCTGCGAGCACGTCGACGTGGTCGAGCAGATCGCGATCGACCGCATCAAGGCGCTCTTCGGCGCCGAGGCCGCGAACGTCCAGCCGCACTCGGGTGCGCAGGCCAACGCCGCCGCGATGTTCGCGCTGCTGAAGCCGGGCGACACGATCATGGGTCTGAACCTGGCCCACGGCGGTCACCTCACCCACGGCATGAAGATCAACTTCTCCGGCAAGCTCTACAACGTGGTCCCGTACCACGTCGATGACACCGGCGTCGTGGACATGGCCGAGGTCGAGCGCCTCGCCAAGGAGTCGAAGCCGAAGCTCATCGTGGCCGGCTGGTCCGCCTACCCCCGCCAGCTGGACTTCGCCGCCTTCCGCCGCATCGCGGACGAGGTCGGCGCCTATCTGATGGTCGACATGGCGCACTTCGCGGGCCTGGTCGCCGCGGGTCTGCACCCCAACCCGGTGCCGCACGCCCACGTCGTCACGACCACCACGCACAAGACCCTCGGCGGTCCGCGCGGTGGCGTCATCCTGTCGACGCAGGAGCTCGCCAAGAAGATCAACTCGGCGGTCTTCCCCGGTCAGCAGGGCGGCCCCCTGGAGCACGTGATCGCGGCCAAGGCCGTCTCCTTCAAGGTCGCGGCGACCGAGGAGTTCAAGGAGCGCCAGCAGCGCACCCTGGACGGTGCCCGGATCCTCGCCGAGCGCCTGGTGCAGCCGGACGTCACCGAGGTGGGCGTCTCCGTCCTCTCCGGCGGTACGGACGTCCACCTGGTCCTGGTCGACCTGCGCAACTCCGAGCTGGACGGTCAGCAGGCCGAGGACCGGCTCCACGAGCTGGGCATCACGGTCAACCGGAACGCCATCCCGAACGACCCGCGGCCCCCGATGGTCACCTCCGGTCTGCGGATCGGCACGCCGGCCCTGGCCACCCGTGGCTTCCGGACCGAGGACTTCACCGAGGTCGCCGAGATCATCGCGGCCGCGCTGAAGCCCGCGTACGACGCGGACGACCTGAAGGCCCGCGTGATCGCGCTGGCCGAGAAGTTCCCGCTGTACCCCGGCGTCAAGAAGTAACCCGCCGTTTGCACACCGGGTGGGGGCATCGCGCACACTGAACACAGTGAGCCCGGTGCCCCCACCCCTTTGCCCCGCGCTTCCGGGCCCACCCGGCCCGTCCCGCACCACCCGGCGGACAACGACGTCCACCAACGCCTTAGGAGTACCCCCGTGGCCCTCTCGGTCTTCGACCTCTTCTCGGTCGGTATCGGCCCGTCCAGCTCCCACACGGTCGGCCCGATGCGTGCGGCCCGCATGTTCGCCCGCCGCCTCAAGAACGAGGGCCTGCTGGCCCACACCGCGTCGGTCCGGGCCGAGCTGTACGGATCGCTCGGCGCGACCGGCCACGGCCACGGCACCCCGAAGGCCGTCCTGCTGGGCCTGGAGGGCGAGTCGCCCCGCACGGTCGACGTCGAGGGCGCCGACGCCCGCGTCGAGGAGATCCGCGCCTCGGGCCGCATCAACCTCCTCGGGATGCACGACATCCCGTTCGACGCCGACGAGCAGCTGGTCCTGCACCGGCGCGAGACGCTGCCCTACCACGCCAACGGGATGACGGTCCGCGCCTACGACCACGAGGGCGCGCCGCTCCTGGAGAAGACGTACTACTCGGTGGGCGGCGGCTTCGTCGTCGACGAGGACGCCGTGGCCGGCGAGAACCCGATCGTCCCCGACGACACCGTCCTGAAGCACCCCTTCCGCACCGGCGACGAGCTGCTGAGGCTCGCCCGGGAGACCGGCCTGTCCATCTCCTCGCTCATGCTGGAGAACGAGAAGGCCTGGCGCACCGAGGACGAGATCCGCGCCGGGCTGCTGGAGATCTGGCGCGTCATGCAGGCCTGCATCGCGCGCGGCATGTCCCGTGAGGGCATCCTGCCCGGCGGCCTCAAGGTCCGCCGCCGCGCCGCGAACACGGCCAGGCAGCTGCGCGCCGAAGGCGACCCCCAGACGCACGCCATGGAGTGGATCACCCTCTACGCGATGGCCGTCAACGAGGAGAACGCCGCCGGGGGCCGCGTCGTCACCGCCCCGACCAACGGCGCGGCGGGCATCATCCCCGCCGTCCTGCACTACTGGACGAACTTCGCGGCGAGCGGCTGCACCGAGGCCGAGAAGGACGACAGCGTCGTCCGCTTCCTGCTGGCCGCCGGCGCCATCGGCATGCTCTTCAAGGAGAACGCCTCCATCTCCGGCGCCGAGGTCGGCTGCCAGGGCGAGGTCGGCTCCGCCTGCTCCATGGCCGCCGGCGCCCTCGCCGAGATCCTGGGCGGCTCCCCCGAGCAGGTGGAGAACGCCGCGGAGATCGGCATGGAGCACAACCTGGGCCTGACCTGCGACCCGGTGGGCGGCCTCGTCCAGATCCCGTGCATCGAGCGCAACGGCATGGCGGCGGTCAAGGCGGTCACTGCGGCCAAGATGGCACTGCGCGGCGACGGCAGTCACAAGGTCTCCCTGGACAAGGTCATCAAGACCATGAAGGAGACGGGCGCCGACATGTCCGTGAAGTACAAGGAGACCGCGCGGGGCGGGCTCGCGGTGAACATCATCGAGTGCTGAGGCCGTAGGCCTCGCTGCGTTCGCTCCTCTCGGTACGGTCATGGGCTCCCGGCTCATCGGATGACCCTTCCGGGGGTACGACACCATGATCGTTCGTGCGGCGTGGTGCCCGGTCGAGCTGCCTGATCGGAGCGCGTGCGGGTAGGCGCCGGGCGGTGGACCGGGCCGTGACGGATCCGCGTCACATCCGGCCCCTACACGGCCATGTGTACCCTGAGGTCAGGATGGTCCGGCCCCTGGCCGTCCTTCCCGGACGTCGGGGAGGAGCACAGGTGCCCGCCCGAGTCGGTGGCACGCGCTGACTCCACGTACCGCGCCGTCACCCTGTGGAACCGATCTGTCGGTCATGTCGCCACGGCGGCGCCACAGATCCGGTCCCCCCTACCGACCCGACCCGTTTCCGTGTTCGACGTGCCGTTCCGACGTCGTCCGCGTGCGGGCGGCGCCGGGAAATGAGGCTTCATGCCGATCACTCGTCCCCCTTCGACGACCGTCCGTCCCGGTTCCGTCCGCGAACGACAGGACCGACGATGACCACGGACACGACGCAGCACACGAGCGGAACCGCCGCACCGGCCGGGGAACGCCGCGCGGGCAGTGACTTCTCCCGCCTCGCCCAGCAGATCAAGGACGCCGGACTGATGCGCCGGCGCCCCTTCTACTACGCCGTGCGCATGGCGCTGGTGACCGCGGCCTACGCGGTGGGCTGGCTGGCCTTCGTGACCGTCGGCGACAGTTGGTGGACGCTGCTCACCGCCGTGTTCCTCGCCGCGGTCTTCGGCCAGGTCGCGCTCGTCGCGCACGACGTCGGTCACCGTCAGGTGTTCCGGCGCAGCCGATCGAGCGCTCTGATCGGGCGGCTGGCCGCCAACGTGGGGATCGGCATGGGCTACGGCTGGTGGCAGGACAAGCACTCCCGCCACCACGCGAACCCCAACCACGAAGAGCTCGACCCCGACGTCGCCCCGGACATCCTGGTCTGGAGCCAGGCCCAGGCCCGCAAGGCCACAGGTCTGCCCCGTCTGCTCGGCAAGGTGCAGGCCTACCTGTTCTTCCCGCTGCTGGCTCTGGAGGGCTTCAACCTGCACGTCGCGGGGGTGCGAGCGCTGGCGGACCGCTCTCTCAAACAACGCGGGACCGAAGGAACCCTTCTGGTCGCGCACTTCGTCCTGTACCTCGGTGCCCTGTTCCTCGTGCTCTCCCCCGGCAAAGCCGTGGTGTTCCTCGTCGTGCACCAGTGCCTGTTCGGCATCTACCTGGGGGCCATCTTCGCCCCCAACCACAAGGGGATGCCGACGCTCACCGGCACCGACCGGCCCGACTTCCTGCGCCGTCAGGTCCTCACCTCCCGCAACGTGCGCGGAAACTGGTTCACGGACGTGGCGCTGGGCGGACTGAACTACCAGATCGAGCACCACCTGTTCCCGAGCATGCCCTCGCCGAACCTGCGCAAGGCGCAACTCCTCGTGCACCGTTACTGCGCCGAACTGGACGTGGCCTACCTCCAGACCTCGCTCATCGCCTCCTACGGGCAGGCGCTCAGGAGCCTGCACCGGGCGGGCAGCCCCCTGCGGCAGCGGTCCCGGCTCGTCTGAGACCGAGGACCACCACGAAAGCGCCGCGCGACGAACGTTTGACAGTCACGCCCCGCGATGACCATCATTCCATTAGTTGACTAATGGAATTGAGGCGAGGCGCGCGTGACGGAGACGAGCAATCGGGGCGACGGCCCGGGCGCATGGGCCCTGGAGGCCCGCGGGCTGGGAAAGCGATACCGGCGCGGCTGGGCACTGCGGGACTGCTCCTTCCGGCTTCCGGCCGGGCGGATCTGCGGTCTCGTCGGGCCCAACGGAGCGGGCAAGAGCACACTGCTGAGCATGGCCTCCCGCCAGGTGGCGCCGACCCAGGGGGAGTTGCGGGTGTTCGGGGTTCCGGTGGGCGATCCCGAGGTGCTGCCGAGGTTCGCGTTCCTCGGTCAGGACAAGCCGATGTTCAAGCGGTTCAGCGTGGCGGACACGCTGCGGATCGGCAGCGAACTCAACCCCGGCTGGGACGAGGCGGCTGCCGAGCGGATCGTACGCGCGGGCAATGTGCCGATGGACGCCGCCGTCGGCACGCTCTCCGGCGGGCAGCGCACCCGCGTCGCCCTCGCACTGGCCTTCGGCAAGCGGCCGGATCTGCTGCTGCTCGACGAGCCGATGGCCGACCTCGACCCGCTGGCCCGCGACGAGATGAGCACCCTGCTGATGGCCGAGGCCGTCGAGCGCGGCACCACGGTGGTGATGTCCTCGCACATCCTGACCGAGCTGGAGGACATGTGCGACTACCTGCTGGTCGTCGCCGACGGCCGGATCCGCATGGCGGGTGACGCCGACGCACTCGTGCCCGCACACGCCCTGGTGACCGGGCTCGCCGAGGACGGCGGCCTGCCCGCGGCTCTCACCCGGCACACGGTCATCGAACAGCGCGTGCAGGGGCGGCAGTTCCAGGCGATGGTGCGGCCCGACGGCCCGCTGTCCGGCGACTGGCAGGTGTCCGAACCCAGCCTGGAGGAAGTGCTGCTCGCGCATCTGCGCTCACCGGACGCCCCCGCGCTGTACACACCCGGCGCGCAGATCGAGACCGAAGGGACCAGGGCCGCATGAGCACCACCCTGACCGGCATCCCCGCCGCACGGACGGCCCGCCCGAGGATGCTGCGCGGACTGACCTGGCTGGTCCTGCGCCAGCACCGGACCACGCTGTTCTGCATCCTCGCCCTGGTGGTGCTCGGCTCACTCTGGATCGTGTACCAGCGCGCCCAGCTGACCGATGCACTCACCGCCGCGGGCTGGCCCGAGAAGACCGTGCCGCAGCCCGTCGTCGGCGGCGCCTACAGCCAACTCACCTCCCTGCTCGGCCTGTTGCCTGTCGCCCTCGCCGTCCTCTTCGGCGCCCCGCTCATCGCGGCCGACCAGGAGCAGGGCACCGCGCAACTCGTCAGCACGCAGTCCGTGACGCGCCGCCGCTGGGTCGCCGCGAAGCTCGGATGGTGCCTCCTGATCACCCTGGTGGCCTGCTCGGCGCTCTCCGCGGTCTTCACCTGGTGGTGGCGGCCCCACCGCTCGGTCCTTCCGGACGTCTGGATGGACACCTCGGTCTTCGACGCCACGGGCCCCGTCCTCCCCGCACTCGCACTGTTCCTCACTGCGGTCGGCTTCACGGTCGGCATCCTGGTGCGCAGGGTCCTGGCCTCCATGGTCATCACGCTCGTCGCCTGCGTGGCCGCGAAGGTCGCCTGGAGCGTGCTCCGGGTCCACCTGGTCGCGCCCCGCACACTCACCTTCCCGCTGGACGCCGAGTTCCCCTCGCGCCTCGACGACGCGTACGAGGTGGACCGCTGGGTCGCGAGCGCCGACGGTCAGCTGTACGGATGGGGTTCGTGTGCCGAGGCGACGGAGAAGGCCACGAACGCGTGCGTCGAGAAGCTGGGCCTCGTCGACAACGTCCACGAGTTCTTCGAGTACGACCAGATGGCCGCCATGCAGTGGACCGGTGCCGGCGTCCTGCTGGCCGGCACCGCCGTACTGACCGCGTTCGCCCTGTGGTGGGCCTCCCGGCGTTCCCTGTGACGATCCCCCCGCCCTCTACGTAAAATGTCATCGATCGAGCGGAAGGTGATGTCCGTGGTCGTGTTCCGCATCGACCGGCGCAGCGGCGTGGCGACGTATCTCCAGATCGTCCGGCAGGTCGAACAGGCCCTGCGGATGGGCGCACTGGAAGAAGGTGACCGGCTGCCCACCGCCGCGCAGGTCGCCGCCTCCATCAAGGTCAACCCGAACACGACGCTCAAGGCCTACCGTGAGCTGGAGCGGGCGGGGCTCGCCGAGGTGCGCCAGGGGGCGGGGACGTTCATCACCCGCACCCTCGCGGATCCGGAGGACGGACCCGAGTGGCCGCTGCGCACCGCGCTGAACGAATGGCTGCACCAGGCGCGCGACGAGGGCCTCGGCCACGAGGAGGTCCAGGCCCTCTTCCGGGCCTCGTTCGAGGCCGCCTATCCCCCGGCCCCGGAGTGCTGAGCTCCGGCCACCGAGGGGCGCCGCGACGACGACGGGTCCGGAGCCTCCGCCGGCGCGGAGGGCCGGACCCCGTCCGCCTGTCCCGTACGGGTCAGGCCTTGTTCTGCGAGGTCCAGAACTCGTCGAAGGTGAGCTCGCCGTCGCCGTTGCCGTCGTGGGCGTTGATGACGGCCTGGGCGACGGTCTCGGTGACGTAGGGGTCACCGAGCTGCGCCATCGCGCTCTTGTACTCCGCGGCCGTGATGCTGCCGTCGCCGTTCTGGTCGAAGCGCTCGAATGCCTTGCGTGCCGACTCGATGTCCGCCACTGTTCCGCCCCTTCGTTGAGCATCGTTGACGAAGGTCAGATTATCCGGCAGCACGGACGGCGGATCCGGCGGGAGACAGCAGCCCGCCGGCCCGTGGGAACGGCGTCAGGACAACAGCTCCGTGGCGGTCACCGCGCGCAGTCGGCGCCGGTCGATCTCGGTGAGGAGCAGGGGCAGTGCGGCGACGGTGTCCCGGTAGCCGAAGTGCAGGCTCACCACGGAGCCGTTACGGAGTTCACCGGCGACCTTGCGGGTGACGGCCGCGACACCGGGCGAGGTGAAGTCGAGGGAGTCCACGTCCCAGGACAGGACGTGCGGGTATCCGGCCCGGCGCGCGAGGTCCTGGACGAGCGGGGTGGCGTACCGGGTGCGCGAGGGCCTGAACCAGGTGCCGATCGAACCGGTGAGCCGGTGCAGACGCCGGGCGCAGCCGGTGATCTCCTCGTACGCCCGTGCCTCGTCCATCGTGTTGATGTCGAGGTGCCCCTGGGTGTGATTGCCGAGGTCATGGCCGCCGTCAAGGATCCGGCGGGCCATTCCGGGGTGCCGGTCGAGCCAGTCGCCGTCGGCCAGGACGGTGAGGCGGGCGCCGGCCCGCTCGGCCAGGGCGAGGGCGGTGCCGGCCAGGGCGGGGTCACCCTGGCCGTGGAAGGTGAGGGCGACGCGGGGGCGGTCGCGGGGGCCGTGCTCGATCTGGACCGGCTGCCCGGGGAAGCGGCGCGGGGCGGCCGGGAGCGCGCCGCCACCGGCCGGCCGGGACGGCCCGGCGCCGCCCGCGCCGTCGCCGTGCCGCACCGTGCGGGCCGGCCGCTGCGGGGTCACGTCCCGCGCGCAGCCCGCCGCGGAGGTGGCCGCCAGCAGGACCCCGGCGGCCGCCCGCAGGGCGCCTCGGCGGAGCACCGGTGTCCTGCGAGCGTCCATGGCCGTCCACCTCGCGGGTCGGTTGGGGATCTTTCCCGGGATCCGACACAGAGTAGGGCGGCATCGGGTGAATTCACGGGTGCGGCCAGGCAGAGCCACCCCCGGCAGTACTCGATGAATCACCGAGTGAACACCACGTGCGTACAGAGATTGTCAGGTGCGTGACCCATCACACCTACGATTCACAAGATAAATGGAATGATTGAGAGATAATTGCCCGATATGCGACTTTGGCTCCACGGTCGCCCGTCTGCCATAGTCGGGGACAGGACCTCCTCCGACCCGAGCCAGGTCCCCCGCGCGGCCGTGGACACCCCCCATTCCGCGGCCCCCGCAGAAGCCCCCGACGCGCCACACCCAGGCCGCGACCGGGGGCTTCCGCGTATCAGCGGTCGGTGGTGCGCATCTCGAACCAGGTGGTCTTGCCGCGCGGTAAGAGATCCACACCCCACCTGTCGGAGAGCTTGTCGACCAGGAAGAGGCCCCGCCCGCTGACGTCCATCTCCCGGACGGGCATCAGGCACGGCAGGCCGCGCGAGGGGTCGCGCACCTCGATCCGGATCCAGCCGCGGCGACGCAGCATCCGCAGGCCGAAAACCCGCGCTCCGGTATGCCGCACGGCGTTGCCCACGAGCTCGGAGACCAGGAGCACACCGTGTTCGGCGGTCTGCGGGGGGAGCTGCCACTGACGCAGCATCACGCACCCGGTGATCCTGCGGGCGGTGGCGGCGGACTCCGGACGCGAGGGCAGCCGCACTTCAGCCTCCGTCGGGTTTCCGTACAACTCCAGCGCCTTGAACGCCTGTTCGTCTTCGACGGCGGCCGTCCTACGTGCCGCCGCCGCACCGCCGCGCGGTCGCGGCTGCTCCACACCCTCCAGGCCCGCCATGCTCACCATCATGGCCGCACACCACGCGCTCCGTGACCGTTCCGGTGGAATCCGTCACCCGGAACCAGTCGTTCCGTGCCGTTCCTCGGCATATGCCAGAGGCATAACGGACGCCTGTGCACCACGGCCACCTGCGACGACGAAGGACCGTCGGGCAATTGCACACGCGGAGCGGGCGCCGGACCTTAAGTCCCTCTTAAGGTCCGGCTGATCCGCTCGCAAGGATGAACGCGCGGTCCTGCGTACGCGACTCGCCCCCGAGTCAGCGGTCCTGCGTACGCGTCTCCCTCCTGGTCAGAGGAACCGGGCCTTGCCCGGCCCCTCCTCCACGAAACTGCGCATGCCACGCTCCCGGTCCTCGGTGGCGAACAGGCCCGCGAACCAGTTCCGCTCGACGGTGAGCCCGGTGTCGATGTCCGTCTCCAGCCCGGCGTCCACGGACTCCTTCGCCGCCCGCAGCGCCAGCGCGGGGCCCCGCGCCAGCCTGGCGGCCCAGGCGTGCGCCTGCTCGTACACCTCGGCGGCGGGGACCACGCGGTCCACCAGGCCCATCGCCAGGGCCTCGTCGGCCTTCACCTGACGGCCCGTGAAGATCAGGTCCTTGGCCTTGGACGGGCCCACCAGCCGGGCCAGGCGCTGGGTGCCGCCGGCGCCGGGGATCAGGCCCAGCAGGATCTCCGGCTGGCCGAGCTTCGCGTTGCTCCCGGCGATCCTGAAGTCGGCGCAGAGCGCCAGCTCGCAGCCGCCGCCCAGGGCGTAGCCGGTGACGGCCGCGACCACGGGCTTGGGGATCCGGGCCACGGCGGTGAAGGACTCCTGCAGGGCCCTGGAACGCACGACCATCGCCGCGTGGTCCATCGCCCGCATCTCCTTGATGTCCGCGCCCGCCGCGAACACCTTCTCGCCGCCGTAGAGGATCACGGCCCGTACGTCGTCACGCCGGCCGGCCTCCTCGGCGAGCTCGCGCAGCCGGTCCTGGACGGCGATGTCCAGGGCGTTCATGGGCGGCCGGTCCAGCCTGATCGTGCCGACGCCGTCGCTTACTTCGAGGGTTACGGTCATGGGGAGCAGGTTAACCGCCGCTAACGCGGGCGGGCCCGGTGCCGTTGGTCACAGCACCGGGCCCGCCCGCGTCAGCGGTGGGTGTCTACTCGGTCCACTCCGCCCAGTCCATGTTCCAGCCGTTGAGGCCGTTGTCGGGCTGGATGACCTTGTCCTTGGAGTTCTTGACGACGACGACGTCCCCGATCAGGGAGTTGTCGAAGAGCCAGGCCGCCGGGGTCTTGCCGTCCCAGCCGCCGCGCACATCGCGGAGGCCGACGCATCCGTGGCTGGTGTTGGTCGAGCCGAAGATGCTCGACGCACCCCAGTAGTTGCCGTGGATGAAGGTGCCCGACGTCGACAGGCGCATCGCGTGCGGCACGTCCTTGATGTCGTACTCGCCGCCGAAGCCGACGGTGTCGCCGTTCATCCGGGTCACCTTGAGCTTCTCGCTGATGACCATCTGCCCGTTGTACGTGGTCGTGGCCGGCGCGCCCGCCGAGATCGGGATGTCCTTGATCTGCTTGCCGTCGCGGACCACCTTCATCCGGTGGGAGCTCGCGTCGACCGTGGAGACCTGGCTGCGGCCGATGGTGAACTCCACCGTCTTGGCCTGCTTGCCGTAGACCCCCGGACGCCCCTCGACACCGTCCAGGTCGAGTCGCAGCTTCACCTTCGTGCCCGCCGCCCAGTACTTCTCGGGGCGGAAGTCGAGGCGGTCGTTGCCGAACCAGTGGGGCTCGATGCGCACGGCGGGCTCCGCCGTCACGCTGATCGCCTTCTCCACGGCGTCCGGGTCGGTGATGCCACGGGTGAAGTGGATCGACACCGGCATGCCCACGCCGACGGTCGAACCGTCCTCGGGGGTGTACTGACCGATGAAGGTGTTCTTCGGGACCAGCGTCGTGAAGCTGATGTCCTTCGCCGACTCACGGCCCTTGCCGTCCTTGGCGACCGCGTGCACCGTGTACTTCGTCGCGGCGGCCAGGTGGCGGTCGGGCACCCAGCTCAGGCCGTCCTTCGCGATCTTGCCCGCGACTTCCTTGCCCTTGGGGTCCGCGACCTTCACCGTGCTCAGCTTGCCCTCGGCCGCCGAGACCTTCAGCGCCCCGCTGGTCGCCACGTCCTCGGCGCCGTCCTTGGGCGCGATGGTCACCACCGCCTGTGAGGCACTGGTGTCATCGACCTTGGCGCCCGCCTCCCCGCCGTCCTTGTCGGCGGCGCTCCCGCTGCCCCCGCACGCGGTCACCAGCAGCAGCAGCGCGCCCAGTGCCAGTGCGAGAACTCCGCGGGCCCCCCGCCCGCGCCGTCCCCCGTCCGCCTCGGCCCATGCCCCCGATATCGGCTGCCCGTTCAATGTGGTCGTCTCCCCTCGCACGGCCTGGCCCCGCCCGGCCCGCACCCCCGCGCGCTGTACATGCACGCTCGGCGCAAGATAATCACACCGCACGTGGGGAGAACTCCCCCGGATTGTCACCGTTCGGTCCCAAGTCGCCCCGGACCGCCGCCGAGTGGTCCCGGAGAGCGGATCTCCGGGACCTTCCTAGGTCGGAACGGGGGTCAGCGCAGGGCCGAGCCCGCCTTCCACCGGGGCCAGGAGAGGTTCCAGCCGCCGAGGCCGTTGTCCGCCGCGACCGTCTTGTCCGCGGAGTTGACCACCTCGACCACATCGCCGATGAGCGTCCGCTCGAAGAACCAGCCGGCCGGGGTGTCCGAGCCGCCTCCCTTCACGTCACGCAGCCCGATGCAGCCGTGGCTGGTGTTCTCGGAACCGAAGACGTCCGGGGACTCCCAGTAGTTGCCGTGCAGGAAGGTGCCCGACTTCGTGAGCCGGATCGCGTGGGGCACGTCCTTGATGTCGTACTCACCCCCGAACCCCACGGTGCTGCCGTCCATGCGGGTCACGTCGTGCAGTTCGGAGACCACCATCTTCCCGTTGTACGTGGTCCGCTTCGCCGCCCCCGCCGTGATCGGCACCGTGCTGACGAGTTCACCGTCCCGGCGCACCTCCATGGTGTGCGCCCCGGCGTCCACCACGGACGTCTGGGAGCGGCCCACCCTGAAGGTCACCTTCTTCCGCTGGCTGCCGTACACCCCCGGTGCGCCCTCCACATCGCGCAGGCCCACATCGACGGTCACCTCGGTGCCCGGCGCCCAGTAGGCGGCGGGCCGGAAGTCCAGCCGGTTCCTGCCGAACCAGTGACCGACCACCTCGACCTCGGGTTCCGTGGTGATCCTGATGGCCTTCTCCACCGCGGCCCGCCGGGTGACGGGCCGGTTGAAGTCGAAGGAGACGATCATGCCGGTGCCCACGGTGGACCGGTTCTCCGGTTTGAAGTAACCGATGAAACGGTCCTTGGGCACCAGCGTGGTGAAGGTGGCGCTGCGGGCCGACCGGCGGCCGTCACCGTCGACGGCGACCGCCTCCACGCTGTACTTCCCGGCCAGCCCGAGCCGGTACCCGCCGTCCCGTGGGGCCCATGACCGGCCGTCCTTCGCGATGCGGCCGGGCACCTCCTGGTGTTCCGCGTCCTCCATCCGGGTCACCTTCACCCGCTCCAGCCGTCCGTCGGGGACGGTCACCTCCAGCCGGCTGTCCGCGCCGACGTTCGCGGCACCGTCCTCGGGGACGATCCGGATGGCGTCCCCGGGTGCCCGGTCGTCCCCGAAGAACGACGTCGCCTCGGTGCAGCCCGTCAGCAGGGCCAGCACGGTGAACAGTCCTGCCCATGTCAGCACGGCGGCCGAACCCGCCCGTGCTCTCTTCGCTACGTGGTTCACGCTCCCCCCAACGACGTGGCCGCCCCGGGGAAACGTGAGTGCGGGGCCCCCGGTGGGCAGAACAGAGGGGAGCACACCGCCAGGAAGGCCGCGGCCGGGACGCCGCGTACTCCATCTGCCGGGTGGTCGCTCCTACGAGCCGCAGGAGGCTGAGAGGTGTCGAGCACAGCCGAGCAGGAGGAAACGCCGCGCACGACGGGGCGCGTCGGGACGAGCGGGCGGGCCTCGAAAGACGAAAGGGACGAACCACCCGTATGGCCGGGTGCCCCCATGCCGCTGGGGGCCCGCTTCCGGATCGGGCCGGACGGCGTGGCGGGCACCAACTTCGCCCTCTGGGCGGGCGGGGCCGAGGGCGTCGAGCTCTGCCTCTTCGACGAGCGGGGCACCGAGACCCGGCTCCCGCTGACGGAGCTGACCCACGAGATCTGGCACGGCTTCGTGCCCGGCGTCCGGGCGGGACAGCGCTACGGCTACCGGGTGCACGGCCGCTGGGACCCCTGGACCGGCGCCCGCTGGAACGCGGCGAAGCTGCTCCTCGACCCGTACGCCCGCGCGGTGGACGGGTCGTTCACCCTGCCGGCCGAGGTGTACGGCCATGTGAGGGACTGGCCCGAGCAGCACGTGGCCGACACCGTGCGCGACGACCGGGACTCGGCCCCGTACGTCCCCAAGGCGGTCGTCGTGCACGACGACGACGACTGGGCGGAGGACCGCAGGCCCAAGACGCCGTGGGCGGACACGGTCATCTACGAGCTGCACGTACGCGGCTTCACCGAGCTCCACCCCGACATCCCGCCCGAGCTGCGCGGCACCTACGCCGGACTCGCCCACCCCGCCGCGATCGGTCACCTCCGCCGGCTCGGGGTGACCGCCGTCGAACTGCTCCCGGTCCACCAGTTCGCCCACGAGGACCATCTGCTGCGGCGCGGACTGCACAACTACTGGGGCTACAACTCGATCGGCTACTTCGCCCCGCACGCGGACTACGCGGCGAGCGGCACGGCGGGGCAGCAGGTCGGAGAGTTCAAGCAGATGGTGCGCGCCCTGCACGACGCCGGGATCGAGGTGATCCTCGACGTGGTCTACAACCACACCGCGGAGGCCGGTGAGCTCGGCCCGATGCTCTCCCTGCGGGGCATCGACAACCGCGGCTACTACCGCCTCCAGCAGGACGCCCGGCGCTACGCGGACTACACCGGCTGCGGCAACACCCTGCACGTGGTGCAGCCGCAGGTCCTCAGGCTGATCACGGACTCGCTCCGCTACTGGGTGACGGAGATGGGCGTCGACGGGTTCCGCTTCGACCTGGCGGCGGCCCTCGCCCGCTCGATGCACGACGTGGACATGCTCTCCCCGTTCCTCGCGGTCATCGCCCAGGACCCCGTACTGCGCCGGGTCAAGCTGATCGCCGAACCGTGGGACGTCGGCAACGGCGGCTACCAGGTGGGCGCGTTCCCGCCGCTGTGGACCGAGTGGAACGACCGCTACCGGGACGCCGTACGCGACTTCTGGCGCGGCGCCCTGCCCGACGTGCGCGACATCGGCTACCGGCTCACCGGCTCCAGCGACCTGTACGCATGGGGCGGCAGGCGCCCGTACGCCTCGGTCAACTTCGTCACCGCGCACGACGGTTTCACCCTGCGCGACCTGGTCAGCTACGAGCACAAACACAACGAGGCCAACGGCGAGGGCAACCGCGACGGCACGGACGACAACCGGGCCTGGAACGGCGGCGCCGAGGGCGAGACCGACGACCCCGGCATCAACGCACTGCGCCTGAGGCAGCTGCGCAACCTCCTGACGACACTGCTCCTGTCGACCGGGGTGCCGATGCTGGTGGCGGGCGACGAGATGGGCCGCACCCAGGGCGGCAACAACAACGCCTACTGCCAGGACAACGGGATCAGCTGGCTGGACTGGTCGCTCCTGGAGCAGCCCCGGTGGCGGGAGCTGACCGAGCTGACCGCCCGGGTGCTGACCCTGCGCCACCGCCATCCCGTACTGCGCCGCCGGGCCTTCTTCGCCGGGACACCGCAGGCCCCGGACGGCCTGCGGGACCTGGCGTGGTTCACGGCGCGGGGCGCGGAGATGACGGAGGACGACTGGTACGCACCGGCCGCCACGCTCGGCCTCTACCTCTCCGGGCGTGACATCCCGGGCCGGGACGCGCGCGGCGCGCAGATCACGGACGACAGCTTCCTCGCCGTCCTGCACGCGGACCACCGGCCCTGCGAATTCCTGCTCCCGGGCCCGCCCTGGGCCCGGACGTACGAACTGGTGCTGGACACCTCGCGCGAGGAACAGTCCACGGCACCCGGCACGCTCCACCGCGGCGGTGCGGCGCTCACGGTGGAGGGCAGGTCGGTGATGCTGCTGCGGGTGGCGGAGTGAGGGACGCCCTCGCGCACCGGCCGGTCTCAGCCGAGGATGCCGCGCTCGTAGCCGACGGCGACGGCCGCCGCCCGGTCCTTGGCACCCAGCTTGGCGAACACATGGGTGAGGTGGGTCTTCACGGTCGCCTCGCTGATGAACAGCTCGGCGGCGATCTCCCGGTTCGAGGTCCCCTTGGCCACGAGCCGGAGCACCTCGCACTCGCGTGCGGAGAGCGACTCGTGACCGGCTGCCGCCGGAGTGCGTACCCGGGAGACGAGCCGTGAGGCGACGGCCGGTGACAGGACCGTACGGCCGTCCGCGGCGGCGCGTACGGCGGTGAACAGCTCGTCGCGGGGCGCGTCCTTGAGCAGGTAACCGGTCGCGCCCGCCTCGATCGCGGGCAGGGTGTCGGAGTCGGTGTCGTACGTGGTGAGGACGAGCACCCGGGAGCGTACGCCGAGGCGGGTCAGCTCCGTGATGGCCGCGACTCCCCCGCCGCCCGGCATCCGCAGGTCCATCAGCACGACGTCGGGGTCGAGGCGGGTGGTGAGCTCGACGGCGGCCACTCCGTCGGCGGCCTCGCCGAGCACCTCGAAGCCGGGGGCCGCGGCGAACATGCCGCGCAGACCGTCCCGGACGACGGGGTGGTCGTCGACGAGGAGAAGCGTGATGACGCGCGCGGTTCCCGGGGCCTGAGTCATATCGGCTCCAGGTTACGTGGCGTCAGGTGCGCCGGACCAGCGGCACCCGGGCGGAGATCGCCGTGCCCCGGCCGGGTTCCGTCTCGATCTCCACCGTGCCGCCGATCCGTTCGGCGCGGGCCCGCATTCCGCCGAGGCCGAAGCCGCCCGTGCCGCTGTGCGGGGCCACGGCGACCGGGTCGAAGCCGCAGCCGTCGTCGCGTATGTCCAGGGTGATCTCGTCGCCCATGTACGAGAGGGTGACGCCGGCCCGGGTCGCTCCGGCGTGCCGGGCGGCGTTGGCGAGGGCCTCCTCCGCGATACGGAGCAGCGTGGCGCCGACCTCGTCGTGGAGCGGCTCGACGGTGCCGGTGACCGTGAACTCCGCGCGCACGGAGGTGCGTTCCGCCCACCCGGCCACCGTCTTCTTCAGTGCTCCGGGCAGGTCGTCCTCCTCCAGTGCGGCGGGCACCAGGTTGTGCACGGAGCGGCGCGCCTCGCCGAGGCTGTGCCGGGCGAGGGCGGCCGCGCGGTCGAGGTGTTCCCGGGCCGCGGCGGGGTCGGTGGTGGAGTCGCCGGCCTGGAGCTGGGCGATGATCCCGGCCAGGCCCTGCGCGAGGGTGTCGTGGATCTCGGCGGCGAGCCGGCGCCGCTCGTCGGCGACCCCCGCCTCCCGCGCCTGGAGCAGGAGTTGGGCGTGCAGGGTCGCGTTCTCGGCGAGGGCCTGTTCCAGTCGGGTGTTGGCGAGCTCCAGCTCGGTGATGGTCTGTCTCTGGTGCCAGGCCTTCTTCTCCTCGCGGTCCATGAGGTTGCCGAAGAAGATGGCGAGGGCGGAGTGCAGGGCGAAGAGCGCGCCGAAGGCGATCCAGTTGGTCAGGGAGGCCGGCGGCAGTCCGCTGCCGGACTGCGCTCCGGCCATGGTGACGGCGGTGCACATCAGCCCGGGTCGTACGAAGCGCCGCGGGACCAGCGTGGCGACGTCGAAGTAGCCGACGATGGCGTAGATGGAGAAGAAGGGGTTGCACCAGCAGAGCGCGAAGCCCAGCACGGTCCGCAGCACGTAGTAGACCTGGCCGGCCCGTTCGTGCGCGGGCAGTTGCCGGGTCCGGCCCCACCACACCTGGAGGACGGCAGCCACGGAGGCCAGGGCCGCCGCGGCGTACAGGTCCGTCGGGGTCATGCCGACGAGCCCGGCGGACAGCGCGGCCATCAGGGCCGCGACCCCCAGGAGGGTGTACGGACCGAACCGTTCCGCCAGCGTCCCGATGTGCATGCGTGCCTCCGTCGCCTCCTCCGGCCACAGTCTCCCCCCGTGGCACGCCCCGGGTCACTCCCAGCGGAAGAGCCGGGTCGCCACCCTGCCCAACACGGCGGTCCACAGAACCATCACCAACAGGTGCGTCCAGCCCGGCCAGTTCCCCGTGGCCGCCTGGTCCATGGCCTGGGAGGCGGCGCCGAACGGGGTGAACTCGACGATCACGCGCAGCAGGTCCGGCATGGTCTGGACGGGCACCCAGACCCCGGCGGTGAACATCATCAGGAGGTACGCCACCGAACCGACGGCGGTCGCGACCTTGGACGTCCGGGACAGTGCGCAGATCGTCGCGCCGAGGGCGAGGACACACGTGGCGGCGAGGAGGAGTGCCAGCAGGTAGCCGGCCGACTGCCCCGGCAGCCGCACGCCGAAGGCGATCCTGCCGACGGCCATGACGAGCAGCGCCGAACCCAGTGAGGCCGCGCCGTGCAGCACGATCTGTGCGGCGAGCAGGGCCGAGGGGCGCACCGGGGTGGCCGACATCCGGCGCAGGATGCCGCGTTCCCGGTAGCCGGTGAGGACCGGCGGCATGGCCTGGAGTCCGGCCATGATCATGGCCAGGAGCACGGCCACCGGCACGTACAGGTCGATGACGCTGCGGCCGCCGAGGGCGTCGTCGGCCTTCCGGAAGGAGGGGATCAGGCCGAGGATCGTCAGCAGTGCGGTGGGGAAAACCAGGATCCAGAACAGGCTGCCGGGCTCACGCAGGAAGAGCCGGGTCTCCGTCCTCAGGACGGCGGCGAGCGGGGCGGGTCGGGACGGGACGGTGGTCGTGGTCATGATGCCTGCTCCGTGAGGTCGAGGAAGACGTCGTCCAGGCCGGCCTCGACGACGCGCAGCTGACGGGCGGTGATGTGGTGGCGGGCGAGGAGCGTGATCACGGCGTTGGCGGTGTCGTCCGTGCCGTTGATGACGACCCGGCCGCCGGGATCGGTCACGTCGACGGAGACGGCGCCCGGCAGCGCCTTGAGTTCGGCGTACGCGATCGGCTCCGAGGGGGTGAAGGAGATGGCCGTCGAGCCCGCCGCACCGCCGATCAGCCCGCCTGGGGTGTCGAGCGCGACGACGCGCCCTTTGTCGATCACCGCGACCCGGTCGCAGAGCCGCTGGGCCTCCTCCATGAAGTGGGTGACCAGCAGGACGGTCACCCCGCTGTCCCGGATCTCCTCGATCAGCTGCCAGGTGTCACGGCGGGCCCGGGGGTCGAGGCCGGTGGTCAGTTCGTCCAGCACGACCACACGCGGGTTGCCGATGAGTGCGAGCGCGATGAACAGGCGCTGCTTCTGGCCACCGGACAGCTTGGCGAAGCGGCGGTCCAGATGGCCGTCGAGCCCGAGCCGTTCGGCGAGCGCCCCCCGGTCGGCGGGGTGCGGGTAGAAGGCGCTGTACAGTTCCAGGGCCTCCCCCACGGTCAGCTTGGGCTGGAGCTCGCTCTCCTGGAGCTGCGCTCCCAGCAGCTGGGTGACGGCCTGGCGCTCGACGGCGGGGTCGAGGCCGGCGACCCGGACCGTGCCCGCGTCGGGGACCCGCAGTCCCTCGACGCATTCGACCGTGGTGGTCTTGCCGGCCCCGTTGGGGCCGAGGATCCCGAAGATCTCCCCCTCGTCGACGGTGAAACTCACCCCGTCGACCGCCGGGCGGCCCCCGTAGGCCTTGTGGACCCCGTTCACTTCGATGATTGCCATGCCCCAAGGATTCCGGCGGGCGGTCGGCGCCGGTATCCGCCGTCCCGCTCGGACCGGCATCAGCCGATCGGTTGACCGCACCCTCCGACCAGCGGCGTGTGACCGGAAAACCACATGAGCGATGTCAGTGGTGAACCTTAGGCTCGGTGCTGATGCCCCAAGAACCTGCAGAGCCCACGGACCGGTCCGCCGTGCGCTCCCTCCTGCGGCTGTGGCCCTATGTCAGACCGGTGCGTGCGCGCTGGTTCAGCGCGGCGCTCGTGGCGATGCTCGCTTCGTGTCTCGCGCTGGTGTTCCCACTGGTCCTGAAGTGGATGGTGGACGGGCCCGTCGCGGACCGCGATCCCGGCGGGGTGTGGCTGGGGGCACTCTGGCTGCTGCTCCTGGGGGTCGTCGAGGCGGGACTGTTCGGGCTGCGGCGGTGGCTGGTGGCCCGGCCGCTGGCCGGTGTCGAGGCGTCGATGCGCGCCGACCTCTACCGTCATCTGCAACGGCTCCCGGTGGCCTTCCACGACCGCTGGCCCTCGGGCCAGCTGCTCTCGCGCGGGACCACGGATCTGATGCTGCTGCGGATGTTCCTGGCCTTCCCGCTGACGTTCCTGCTGGTCAACGGCACGACGATTCTGGTCGGTTTCGTCATCCTGTTCGCCCAGGAGTGGTCGCTGGGACTGGTGCTGCTCGCTCCGGCGGTCCCGCTGATGATCCTGTGCTCGGTCTTCGAGACGAAGTACTCCCTGGTGGCGCGCAAGGCCCAGGACCAGGTCGGCGATCTGACGACGGTCGTCGAGGAGAGCGTGCTGGGCATCCGCATCGTCAAGGGTTTCGGACGTAACCGCAGCCAGGCGCTGGCCTTCCGCGCGCTCGCGCGGCGGCTGCGCACCACGGAGCTGGGCAAGGCCCGGCTCCTCGCGGGGATCTGGGCGCTCATCACCGCCATTCCGGAGCTGGCGATCGGTGCCGCGCTGGTGCTCGGGACGATCGAGGTCGCGGACGGCGGCCTGTCGGCGGGCACACTCGTGGCGTTCCTCTCGACGGCCCTGGCGCTGCGCTGGCCGGTCGAGTCGATCGGCTTCCTGCTGGCGATGAGCCAGGAGTCGGCGACGGCCGCCGACCGCTACTTCGAGGTCATGGACGTCGCGGAGGAGCCGGAGCCCGAGGTGTCGGAGAAACCGGCCGGGGCGGCCGGTCAGGGCATCGTCTTCGACGGGGTGGAGTTCCGCTACCCCGACGCCGATCCCGGCTCACCGCCCGTCCTGGCCCGGATCGACCTGCGGATCAGGCCCGGCGAGACGATGGCCCTGGTGGGGGCCACGGGTTCCGGGAAGACGACACTGACCGCTCTCGTCCCCCGGTTGCACGAGGCCACCGGCGGCCGGATCCTGCTGGACGGCGAGGACGTCGCCACCATGGAGCGGTCCCGGCTGCGCGAGCTGGTGTCGGTCGCCTTCGAGGAACCCACCCTCTTCTCGGCGACCGTCGGGGAGAACGTGCTGATGGGCGCGGAGGGCGCGAGTGAACGGGAGCTGCGCCGGGCCCTGTCGGTGGCGCAGGCCGACTTCGTGCACGACCTGCCGCAGGGCCTCGACACACAGGTCGGCGAGCAGGGGCTGAGCCTCTCCGGCGGTCAGCGGCAGCGTCTTGCCCTGGCCCGCGCCGTGGTCGGCGGGCCGCGCTTCCTGGTGCTCGACGATCCGCTGTCCGCCCTGGACGTGCACACGGAGACGCTGGTGGAGGCCGCGCTGCGGCGTGTGCTGGCGGAGACGACGGCCGTGGTCGTCGCCCACCGGCCGTCCACGGTGATGCTGGCGGACCGGGTGGCGCTGCTGTCCGAGGGCCGGATCAGCGCGGTGGGCACCCATCAGGAACTCCTGCGCACCAATGCGGAGTACGCCTGGCTGATGTCCGGCGCCCGTGAGACCGACGCACTCGTCCCCGAGGAGGGCAGCACCCGATGACCAGTACGACTGCCGACGGCCCCGCCCTCACCGACGAGGACCTGCCCGGGGAGGAGTCCGGCCGGGCGCCGGGCGGCGGGGACCCCTTCGACGCCGACGCGCTGCCCACACCTCCCGGTGCCACCCGGGCGCTGCTGATCTCCCTGCTCGTACCGCTGAAGGCCAGGGTGGTCGTCGCCTCCCTCCTGCTGCTCGTCCAGCAGGTCGCCGTGCAGGCGGGGCCGCTGCTCGTGGCGTACGCCATCGACAGCGGTGTGCCCGCGTTCCGCGACCACGACTACGGTCCGCTGGCCGCCGTGGGCGTCGGGTACGCGGTGTGCTCGGTCGGGGCGGGGCTGCTGCAGTACGCCTTCATCCGGGCGGCCGCCCGGATCAACCAGGACGTGCTGCTCGATCTGCGCGGGCGGATCTTCCGCCACGCGCAGGCGCTGAGTGTGGACTTCCACGAGCGCTACACCTCGGGCCGGCTGATCTCCCGCTCGACCACCGATGTGGAGTCCCTGCGGGAGCTGCTGAGCGAGGGTCTGCAGGAGCTCATCGGGGTGGTCCTGTCGTTCGTGTCGATCTCCCTGATGCTGCTCTGGCTGGACTTCGGTATCGGCGCCATCGCCGTGGCCTCCTTCGTCCCCCTGTACCTGCTGGTGCGGAACTACCGGCGCCGGGCGTCCAAGGCGTACTCGGCGCGCTCCTCGGCGATCGCCGAGGTCATCGTGAAGTTCGCCGAGACGATGAACGGGATCCGTCCCGTGCAGGCGTTCCGCAGGGAGCGCGCCAACGACGCGGACTTCGCGGTGTCCAACCGCCGTCACGAGCGGAGGAACGGCGACGCCCTGCTGGAGATGGCCCGCTACGTCGTCGGCTCCCGGCTCGTCGCCAACACCGCGGTGGCGGCGATGGTGCTGTGGGGCGCGTACCGGGTGGCCTCGGGCACGCTGGAGCTCGGTGTGCTGGCGGCGGCGGTGCTGTACCTGCGGCGGCTGTACGACCCCATCGACCGGCTCGCGATGTTCCTCAACTCCTACCAGTCGGCGGCTGCTTCGCTGGAGAAGATCGCGGGACTGCTCGCCCAGACGCCCACCGTGCCCGAGCCGGAGGCGCCGAAGGTGTTGCCGGCCCTCGCCGGTGAGCATCCGGGCCGGGAGGTCACGTTCGACGGGGTGCGCTTCGCCTACCGCACGGGGGGCGAGGTCCTGCCGCGCTTCGCCCTGCGGATCCCGGCGGGCCAGACCGTGGCCGTGGTCGGCTCGACGGGTGCGGGCAAGTCGACGCTGGCCAAGCTGCTGGCCCGCTTCTACGACCCGACGGAGGGCCGGGTCCTGCTGGACGGCACCGATCTGCGGGACCTGGCGACGGCGGAGCTGCGCAAGGGTGTGGTGATGGTGACCCAGGAGGCGTTCCTGTTCTCCGGGACGATCGCCGAGAACATCGCGATCGGCCGCCCGGAGGCGACGCCCGAGGAGATCGAGCACGCCGCCAAGGCCATCGGGGCGCACGACTTCATCAGCGCCCTGCCCGACGGGTACGACACGGATGTCCGTAAGCGGGGCGGCCGGATCTCGGCCGGACAGCGTCAGCTGGTCGCCTTCGCACGGGCGTTGCTCGCGGACCCGGCGGTGCTGATCCTCGACGAGGCGACGAGCTCACTGGACGTCCCGGGCGAGCGGGCGGTGCAGCGGGCGATGGACACGGTGCTGCACGGGCGTACGGCCGTCGTCATCGCCCACCGTCTCTCCACGGTCGAGATCGCCGACCGGGTCCTGGTGATGGAGCACGGCCGGATCGTGGAGGACGGCGCACCGGCCGAACTCATCGGCGGCACGGGCCGGTTCGCGGGCCTGCACCGGGCGTGGCGGGAGAGCCTGGCCTGAGGGGCCGGCCCCGACCGCCGCTCCGGTGCCCGTGGCGGATCCGGCCATACCTGTGCGCCGTCTCAGCACGTGGTCCGCTCCACTTCGCCTCGCGTGGCACGGATGCGGCGGCTACCTAGGGAAACCCCTCTCTACCCTGCGCCGTACGGCAGATGACGGTCCGGGCAACACCCCGCGCCACAGGAATGACACACGGCGAAACGTCCGCTTAACGAACACGAGCCTTCCGGCAACGGACGGATTCCGGCCAATGTGTTGACGCGGTCCTGACACACCCCTGTTCCGGCTGGCACTCTTCCCCCGTTCCACGCACCGCCTGCTCTGCCCGGCCCGCCCACCCGGCCGGCCGGCGCCCCCTCGCAGAAGGAGTCCGCGTGAGATCCACGCCCAGCCGTCGTACCAGCGCGACCGGCGCTCTGATAGCCGCAGCAGCCCTCGTCGTCGGAATCCAGGGCGGTGCCGCCACGGCCGCCCCCGAGAGCGCGACCGCGGCCCCCGCCGCGGCGGTGAAGGGCGCCGACCCCGGCGCGCTCCCCGCGAAGCTCTCCCCCGCCCAGCGCGCCGAACTGCTCCGCGAGGCCAACTCCACCAAGGCCGCCACCGCCGAAAAACTCGGGCTCGGGGCCACGGAGAAGCTCGTGGTCCGCGATGTCGTCAAGGACGTCGACGGCACCACCCACACCCGTTACGAGCGCACGCTCGACGGCCTCCCCGTCCTCGGCGGCGACCTGGTCGTGTCCGCGTCGGCGGCCGGCAGGACCGAGGGCGTGACCAAGGCGTCCAAGGCGACCGGCGCGCAGCTGAAGGCGGCCGGCACCACGGCGGACGTCGCACCGGCCACCGCCGAGAAGCAGGCGCTCGCCGCGGCCAGGGCCGACGGCTCGAAGAGCACCGAGGCGTCGAAGGCCCCGCGCAAGGTCGTCTGGGCGGCGAACGGCACTCCGCAGCTCGCGTACGAGACCGTGGTCGGCGGCCTCCAGCACGACGGCACCCCGAACGAGCTGCACGTGATCACGGACGCCTCCTCCGGCGCCAAGCTCTACGAGTGGCAGGCCATCGTCAACGGCACGGGCAACACGCAGTACAACGGGCAGGTGACGCTGGGGACCTCGGGTTCCTCCGGCTCGTACAACCTGACCGACAGCGCGCGCGGCAACCACAAGACGTACAACCTGAACCGCGGTACGTCCGGCACCGGGACCCTGTTCTCGGGCGCCGACGACGTCTGGGGCAACGGCAGCGCCTCGAACGCAGAGACAGCCGCCGCCGACGCGCACTACGGGGCGGCGGAGACCTGGGACTTCTTCAAGAACGTCATGGGCCGCAGCGGCATCAAGGGCGACGGCGTCGGCGCGTACTCCCGCGTCCACTACGGCAACAACTACGTCAACGCCTTCTGGTCCGACAGCTGCTTCTGCATGACGTACGGCGACGGCAGCGGCAACGTCAAGCCGTTGACCTCGCTCGACGTCGCGGCCCACGAGATGAGCCACGGCATCACCTCCAACACCGCGGGTCTCGTCTACAGCGGTGAGTCGGGCGGCCTCAACGAGGCGACCTCGGACATCTTCGCGGCGGGCGTCGAGTTCTACTCGGACACCGCCGAGGACCCGGGCGACTACATGGTCGGCGAGAAGATCGACATCAACGGCGACGGCACGCCGCTGCGTTACATGGACAAGCCGAGCAAGGACGGAGCGTCCAAGGACTCCTGGTACTCGGGCATCGGCTCGGTCGACGTCCACTACTCCTCGGGACCGGCGAACCACTTCTTCTACCTGCTCTCCGAGGGCAGCGGCGCCAAGACGGTCAACGGGGTGGCCTACGACTCCCCGACGTCCGACGGCCTGCCGGTGACCGGTATCGGCCGGGACAAGGCGCTGCAGATCTGGTTCAAGGCGCTCACCACGAAGTTCACCTCCACCACGAACTACGCCGCGGCCCGCACCGGCACCCTCGCCGTCGCCGGTGAGCTGTACGGCACGACGAGCGCCGAGTACACCGCGGTCGCCAACGCCTGGGCGGGCATCGCCGTGGGCTCCCGCCCCGGCGGCGGCACCGACCCCGACCCGGGCGGCACGGTCTTCCAGAACACGGCGGCCAAGGCCATCGCCGACCGGAGCACCACGAACGTCCCGGTCGTCGTCAGCGGCGTCACCGGCAACGCGCCCAGCGACCTGGCGGTGGCCGTCGACATCAGCCACACCTACCGCGGTGACCTCGTCCTCGACCTGGTCGCCCCGGACGGGACGGCGTACCGCCTGAAGAACTCCTCGTCGAGCGACTCCGCCGACAACGTGGTGGCGACCTACACGGTCAACGCCTCTTCCGAGGTGGCGAACGGCACCTGGAACCTCAGGGTCCAGGACGCCTACTCGGGTGACACCGGCACCTTCAACAGCGTCAAGCTCACCTTCTGAGCCCGCTGGGCCTCCGGCGCCGAGGGCGGTGACCGGAAGCCCGACGGCCCGGGGGAGCACGCTCCCCCGGGCCGTCGCGCGACCGGCCGGATCCGCGTTCAGTCCGGTATGTTCTGTTCGGCCCAGACGACCTTGCCGGTCGCCGTGCGGCACGAACCCCACCTGCGGCACAGCAGGTTGATGAGCTGCAGCCCCCGGCCGCCCTCGTCGCTGACGTCCGCGTGCTGGATCTGCGGCAGATCGGGCCCGGTGTCGGCGAGCTCCACCTGGAGCCTCTCGTCGTACAGCAGCCGGAGGCGGCCCGGACCGCCGCCGTAGCGCAGGGCGTTGCCGACCAGCTCGCTGACGACCAGCTCCGTCACATCCGCGAGCTCGTCGAGGCCCCACCGGGTGAGCTGCTCGGTGACCAGCTTGCGGGCCGTGGAGGCGGGGTTGCCCTCGGCGGGGAGGTCCCACTCCCGCAGCTTCATGTCGGACGGCGGCTCGTGGCCCCCGGCGACCAGCAGCACGGCCTCGTCGAAGCGACCGTCGTCCCGCCGCGGGGAGGTGAGCGGACCTCCGGCGTCGAGCTGCTCGGGCGGCATCGCTGCCACGGTCCGGCGCAACCCCTCCAGCTGTACGTCCACGTCGTCGGTCCTGGTCTTGATCAGCCCGTCGGTGTAGAGCACCAGCCGGCCGCCCGCCGGGCCGCGCAGCCGCAGCGGGTCGTACGGGATGACCCCGGCGCCCAGCGGCGCGCCGACCGGCACGTCGAGGTAGCGGGCGGCGCCGCCGGCGTCCACCAGCAGCGGCGGGGGATGGCCGGCGCTGGCGATGGTGTAGCTGGAGTCCACCGGGTCGTAGACCGCGCACAGGCAGGTGGCGACCTGGTCGTCCTCCAGGTCGCGGGTGGCCAGGTCCAGCCGGGCGAGCACCCGGTCGGGCGCGATGTCCAGCATCATGAGCGTCCGGGCGACGGCCCGGAGCCGGCCCATCGTGGCGGCGGCGGGCAGGCCGTGGCCGGTGACGTCGCCCACGACCAGCGCCGTACGTCCGCTGGGCAGCGCCACCACGTCGTACCAGTCGCCGCCCACCCCGTGCGCGTCGACGGCGGGGGCGTAGTGGGCGTGTACCCGCAGGCCCGGGGTGTGGGGGGTGGCGCGCGGGAGCAGGGAGCGCTGCAGCGAGACGACGTGCTCGCGCTCGCGCCCGTAGAGCCGGGCGTTGTCGATGAACACGGCTGCCATGGAGCCGAGTTGACCCGCGAGATCGAGGTCGGCGCGGTTGAAGGGCGGGCTGTTCCCGGCACGTACGAAGTCGGCGGATCCCAGCAGTACCCCGCGGGCGATCAGCGGAACGGCCATGTAGCTGTGGACGCCCTGGCGCCGCATGGCTTCGGCAGCGCTGCGGGTGGGCGTGACGCGCTCGAAGTCCTCCGGTGTCATCCGGCTGACCAGCACGGGCCGGCCGTTGCGCAGGCACTCGGTGGTCAGCAGCGTCTCGTGGCGCTCCCGGTGGTCGACGACCTGGCCCACGGGTGAGGGTTCGAGCTCGTTCAGGGCGTCGATGGCATGGACCGCCATCGCCCGGGTGACCGGGACCGCCGTACCGGTGACCCGCTCGCCCTCCTCACCGCGCAGCACGGACTCCAGCACATCGACGGCGGCACCGTCGGCCAGTCGCGGGACGCTGTACCGGGCCAGCTCCTCGGTGGTGCGCACCAGGTCGAGGGTCGTGCCGATCCGGGTGCTCGCGGAGTGCAGCCACCGCATCCGGGCCGCGGTGGTGAAGCGTTCGCCCCGCGGCGGGACGGACTCCGGCCGGCGGATGCGCAGCGGCCGGGTGGTGCCGTTCCGCGCGGCCAGCCGACGGCTCAGGCGTCTCGCTCGGCCTCCGCCGCCGTTCACCGTGCTGACCTCCACTCGCGCCCCGCGGGACGCCTCGCTGTCACGTCGGTGGCTGCTGGGCCGCACACCGGCACGGCTGTCATGGTAGACCGACCGGCACAGCGGTGGGCCGGGCGCCGCACACGCGCCCGGCCCGCCGTCGTGCCTCCCTGTCAGCGCAGGAGCACTCCGCCGCCGTCACCCGTGGCGGCGTTCGGCACCGCGATCAGGCCGAGTTCCGCACCCGAGGCGAGCCGGGGGTGCGACGGCAGGACGCGCACGGTGTAGCCGTAGGGTCCCGTGCGGTCGAGGGCGAGCGGCCCCTCGTACAGCCAGCGGTCCTCCAGGTCGTGGCCGCCGGCCGGCTTCAGCGGGAACGTCTGGGCCTCCGCGATCGCGTCCCCCGAGTCGACCCGCCCGGCGACCGCCTGCACCTCGACGTCCTCCGGGTCGAGACCGCCCAGGGTGATCCGGACCCGGAGCGCCAGGGTGGACCCCAGCTCGGCGGAACCGCCGACGACGGTGTCGACGGAGGCCTCCACATGGTCGACCGCCACCCCCGGCCAGGCCGCACGGACCCTGGCCTTCCAGGAGGCGAGCTCGCGGGCGGCCGCGGGCTCCAGCGACCTGCGGGAGAGCGCCGCGGGGGCGTAGAGCCTTTCGACGTACTCCCGGACCATGCGGCCCGCCAGGACCTTGGGACCGAGGGTGACCAGGGTGCGGCGGACCATCTCGATCCACCGTTCGGGCAGGTCCTCGGCGTTGCGGTCGTAGAAGCGGGGGGCGACCCGGTCCTCGATCAGCGCGTAGAGGGCGTTGGCCTCCAGCTCGTCGCGCCGCTCCTCGTCGGTGCCGGAGCCGTCGGCGGTGGGGATCGCCCAGCCGAAGTCGGGCTCGAACCACTCGTCCCACCATCCGTCGCGGACGGAGAGGTTGAGGCAGCCGTTGAGCGCCGCCTTCATTCCGCTGGTGCCGCAGGCCTCCAGGGGGCGCAGCGGGTTGTTCAGCCAGACGTCGCAGCCCGGGTAGAGCTTCTGCGCCATCCCCATGCCGTAGTCCGGCAGGAAGACGATGCGATGGCGGACGCGCGGGTCGTCCGAGAAGCGGACCAGTTCCTGGACCAGCCGCTTGCCGCCGTCGTCGGCGGGGTGGGCCTTGCCCGCGACGACGATCTGGATCGGGTGAGTCGGGTGGAGCAGCAGCTCCCGCAGCCGGTCGCGGTCGTGCAGCATCAGCGTGAGGCGCTTGTACGAGGGCACCCGGCGGGCGAAGCCGATGGTCAGCACGTCCGGGTCGAGGACACCGTCGATCCAGCCGAGTTCGGCGGTGCCCGCGCCGCGCCTGCGCCAGGAGGCGTAGAGGCGTTTGCGTACCTCGGTGACGAGCTGCTCGCGCAGTCCCCGGCGCAGGTCCCAGATCTCACGGTCCGGGACGGCGGTCACGGCGTCCCAGCGCCTCGGGGCGCCCGCCGCTCCACCGTCGGCGCCCGAGCCGTGGCCGACGTCGGCTCCGGCGAGGGCGTTCCGCGTGCGTTCGGATCCGAAGACGCCGGCGCCGAGCCGCAGGACCTCGGGGGCGACCCAGGTCGGGGCGTGCACGCCGTTGGTGACCGAGGTGATCGGCACCTCGGAGGAGTCGAATCCCGGCCACAGCCCGGAGAACATCTCCCGGCTGACCTCCCCGTGCAGGGTCGAGACCCCGTTGGCCCGCTGGGCGAGCCGCAGCCCCATCACCGCCATGTTGAAGAGGTCGGGCTCGCCACCGGGGTAGGTCTCCATCCCGAGGCGCAGGATCCGGTCCACGCCGACCCCGGGCAGCTCGCCGTCGTCACCGAAGTAACGGGCGACGAGCTGTCGCTCGAACCGGTCTATCCCGGCGGGCACCGGGGTGTGCGTGGTGAAGACGGTGCCGGCGCGTACGACCTCCAGCGCGGCGTCGAAGTCCAGGCCCGTCCCGGAGAGTTCCCGGATGCGTTCCAGTCCGAGGAATCCCGCGTGGCCCTCGTTGGTGTGGAACACCTCGGGATCCGCGTGCCCGGTCAGCCGGCAGTAGGTGCGCACGGCGCGCACCCCGCCGATGCCGAGCAGCATCTCCTGCAGGAGCCGGTGGTCACTGCCGCCGCCGTAGAGCCGGTCGGTGACGTCACGCTCGCCGGGTGCGTTCTCCTCGACGTCGGAGTCCAGGAGCAGCAGGGGGACACGCCCGACCAGGGCCTGCCAGACGGAGGCGTGGAGCGAGCGGCCGCCGGGCAGGGCGAGCACGATCCTGCTGGGTGTGCCGTCCGCCTCCCGGAGGAGGGTGAGCGGCAGCTCGTTGGGGTCGAGGACGGGGTAGTGCTCCTGCTGCCAGCCGTCCCGGGAGAGGCTCTGCCGGAAGTAGCCGTGCCGGTAGAGCAGGCCGACCCCGATGAGCGGTACGCCCAGGTCGCTGGCAGCCTTCAGGTGGTCACCGGCCAGGATGCCGAGCCCGCCCGAATACTGGGGCAGGGCGGCGGTGACGCCGAATTCGGGTGAGAAGTAGGCGATGGCGGCGGGGAGCTCCGCGCCCTGGGTGAGCTGCTCCTGGTACCACCTCGGGCCGCCGAGGTACTCCCGGAGGTCCTCGGACACCTCGGTGAGTCGGCGCAGGAACTGCTGGTCCCCGGCCAGCTCGGCGAGGCGCGCGGCGGAGACGGCGCCGAGCAGGCGCACGGGGTCGGCGTCCGCGGGCCGCCAGCCCTCCGGGTCGGCGGCCTGGAAGAGCTGTCGGGTCTCGGTGTGCCAGGACCAGCGCAGGTTGCGGGCGAGGTCGCTGAGCGGTCGCAGGGGTTCGGGGAGGACGGGACGCACGGTGAATCGACGAATGGCCTTCACGTATCCCACCTTTACAGGGGACGTACGGATCCGAGGGGACGCACGACGGTGGGCGCCCTCTCCGTCACCCTCGACGGTAGCGGCGCGCCGCCGGACGCGGACACGGCGCGCGACCGGCTCAGTGGGTCCGCTCCGGCGCGGCCCGCCCGCCCCGGCCCCGTGCGCTGCACCGGGCGTGCCCTCCCTCTGCCACCTCCCGCGCCACACCGGTCACCGGGGCCCGGACGGTCCCTCAGGACCCAGCCGCCTCATGGGCCAGATGCGTCAGTTACGTCCCCTTCTGTCACGGGCGATATGGCTGATTTCCCCACCTCGTTCGGACTTGTGGCACCCGGCACCACAGGGAAGGCTGCGGAGGTGCCCGCGTGGTGGCCGGGGGACCGGCGCGCGGCCCACAGCGTGTGCACCGGGTGCACCGGTTGCACCCAGGAGTTGACACACCGCCGGGTTGGCCGCCCGAAAACGGTGGGAAGGCTCCCCCGGTGACGATCCGGTCCGCCCGTCGCGGACCGGGCCGTCACTCCCGCGCTGCACATCCCAGGTGCCCCGGTCCGAGCACGAACCGCCCGCGCACCTGCCATTCGAGTGCCATTCGAGTGAACGCGGACAGGAGCGGCCATGCCCACAGCCCGCCAGCCGACGACCGAGCAGCTACAAAGGACGCAACCCCACCATCGCGGCGCGCGCGGTCAGCCCCTCACGCCCACGTCGCGCGCCGTGCATGCCGAGCTCCGACCCCCAGGTGATTCCATGATCGGTCGCATTCCCGTCCTGGACGTCCGTCCGCTCGTCGACTGCGGCAGACGGCCCGCCAAAGCCGTCGCGGGCGAGACCTTCCAGGTCAGTGCCACGGTGTTCCGCGAGGGCCACGACGCCGTGGCCGCCGATGTCGTCCTGCGCGACCCGAACGGGCGGCCGGGCCCCTGGACGCCGATGCGCGAGCTCGCCCCGGGGACGGACCGGTGGGGCGCCGACGTCACACCGGAGTCCGAGGGGCACTGGACGTACGCCGTCGAGGCGTGGAGCGATCCGGTCACCACCTGGCGCACCCATGCGCAGATCAAGATCCCGGCGGGTATCGACGTCGCGCTGGTCCTCGACGAGGGGGCCGAGCTGTACGCCCGCGCCGCCGAGGGCGTACCGAAGAAGGACGGGCGTGAGGCGGTGCTGGCCGCCGTCGACGCGCTGCGTGACACGGAACGCCCGGCGGCTGCCCGGCTCGCGGCCGCGTTCACCGCCGAGGTGGACGATGCCCTCCGCCGCCACCCCCTGCGCGAGCTGGTCACGACGTCCAGGCCGCTTCCGCTGACGGTGGAGCGCCGACGCGCCCTGTACGGCTCCTGGTACGAGCTGTTCCCGCGTTCCGAGGGCGCGCGGGAGGAGGCGGCGACGCCCTCGAAGCCGGCCCGGAAGCCCCGGGCCACGAAGACCGCGAAGACGGCGGCCGCCCGGAAGACGGCTCCGGCCGCGGTCTCCTCGGAGCTGCCCCTGCCCGCGCCGAGGATGGTCAGCGGCACGTTCCGCACCGCCGCCGAGCGGCTTCCCGCCGTCGCCGCGATGGGCTTCGACGTCGTCTACCTCCCGCCGATCCACCCCATCGGCACCACCCACCGCAAGGGCCCCAACAACAGCCTCACCCCCGGGGACGGCGACCCCGGCGTGCCCTGGGCGATCGGTTCGGCCGAGGGCGGCCACGACGCCGTCCATCCGGATCTCGGCACGATCGAGGACTTCGACCACTTCGTCGCGACGGCCCGCACGCTCCGGATGGAGATCGCGCTGGACTTCGCCCTCCAGTGTTCGCCGGACCACCCCTGGGTGACGGAGCATCCGGAGTGGTTCCACCACCGCCCGGACGGGACCATCGCCTACGCCGAGAACCCGCCGAAGAAGTACCAGGACATCTATCCGATCGCGTTCGACACGGACATGCCCGGGATCGTCACGGAGACCGTCCGCATCCTGCGGTTCTGGATGGAGCACGGCGTACGGATCTTCCGTGTCGACAATCCGCACACCAAGCCGGTCGTCTTCTGGGAGAAGGTGATCGCCGACATCAACCGCACCGACCCGGACGTCATCTTCCTGGCGGAGGCCTTCACCCGACCCGCGATGATGCGCACGCTGGGCGCGGTCGGCTTCCAGCAGTCGTACACGTACTTCACCTGGCGTAACACGAAGCAGGAACTCACCGAGTACGTCACCGAGCTCTCGGGCGAGAGTTCCTCGTACATGCGGCCCAATTTCTTCGTGAACACGCCCGACATTCTTCCCGGTCACCTCCAGGAGGGCGGCCGTCCCGCCTTCGCGAGCCGGGCCGTGCTGGCCGCGACGCTGTCCCCGTCCTGGGGCGTGTACGCGGGCTTCGAGCTGTACGAGAACACCCCGGTGCGTCCCGGGAGCGAGGAGTACCAGGATTCGGAGAAGTATCAGCTCAGGCCCAGGGACTGGGAGTCGGCGGAACGTGAGGGCCGCTCGCTCGCTCCCCTGATCACCTCTCTCAACCGGATCCGGCGTCGCCATCCGGCGCTCCAGCAACTGCGCGACGTCCACTTCCACCCGGTCGACAACGAGGCACTGATCGCCTACAGCAAGCGCTCCGGCCCGGACACCGTCCTGGTGGTCGTCAACCTCGACCCTCACCACACCCAGGAGGCCACGGTCTCGTTGGACATGCCGCGTCTCGGCCTCGACTGGCACGAGAGCGTGCCGGTGCGCGACGAGCTCACCGGCGCCACCTATCACTGGGGCAGGACCTTCTATGTGCGTCTGGAGCCGGGTACGGCACCGGCGCACATCGCGGCCCTGCGACCGTCCCCGCCGACCGGAGGGTCACCCACACCATGATCGTCAATGAGCCTGTCCACGACCTGTTCGAGGACACTCCCGCCAGGGACCGCGATCCCGACTGGTTCAAGCGCGCCGTCTTCTACGAGGTACTCGTGCGGTCCTTCCAGGACTCCAACGGGGACGGCGTAGGTGACCTCAAGGGCCTCACCGCCAAGCTGGACTATCTGCAGTGGCTGGGCGTCGACTGCCTGTGGCTGCCGCCGTTCTTCAAGTCACCGCTGCGCGACGGTGGTTACGACGTCTCCGACTACACCGCCGTGCTGCCCGAATTCGGCGACCTCGCCGACTTCGTGGAGTTCGTCGACGCCGCGCACCAGCGCGGCATGCGCGTGATCATCGACTTCGTCATGAACCACACTAGCGACCAGCACGACTGGTTCCAGCAGTCCCGCACGGACCCTGACGGGCCGTACGGCGACTACTACGTCTGGGCCGACGACGACAAGCAGTTCCCGGACGCCCGGATCATCTTCGTCGACACGGAGACGTCCAACTGGACCTTCGACCCGGTCCGCAAGCAGTACTACTGGCACCGGTTCTTCTCGCACCAGCCCGATCTCAACTACGAGAACCCGGCGGTGCAGGAGGAGATCATCTCGGCCCTGCGCTTCTGGCTGGACCTCGGCATCGACGGTTTCCGGGTCGACGCGGTTCCCTACCTCTACCAGCGCGAGGGCACCAACTGCGAGAACCTCCCCGAGACCCACGGCTTCCTCAAGCGGGTCCGCAAGGAGATCGACGCCAACTACCCGGACACCGTGCTGCTGGCCGAGGCCAACCAGTGGCCGGAGGACGTCGTCGACTACTTCGGCGACTACACGGCCGGCGGCGACGAGTGCCACATGGCGTTCCACTTCCCGGTGATGCCCCGGATCTTCATGGCCGTACGCCGCGAGAGCCGCTACCCGGTCTCGGAGATCCTGGCGAAGACCCCGGAGATCCCGTCGGGCTGCCAGTGGGGCATCTTCCTGCGCAACCACGACGAGCTCACGCTCGAGATGGTCACGGACGAAGAGCGCGACTACATGTACGCCGAGTACGCCAAGGATCCGCGGATGCGGGCCAACATCGGCATCCGGCGGCGTCTCGCGCCCCTCCTGGACAACGACCGCAACCAGATCGAGCTGTTCACGGCGCTGCTGCTGTCCCTGCCCGGCTCCCCGATCCTCTACTACGGGGACGAGATCGGGATGGGCGACAACATCTGGCTGGGCGACCGTGACGCCGTACGCACCCCGATGCAGTGGACTCCGGACCGCAACGCCGGGTTCTCGTCGAGCGACCCGGGCCGGCTCTACCTCCCCACGATCATGGACCCGGTCTACGGCTACCAGGTCACGAACGTCGAGGCGTCGATGGCCTCGCCGTCGTCGCTGCTGCACTGGACGCGGCGGATGATCGAGATCCGCAAGCAGAATCCGGCGTTCGGTCTCGGCTCGTACAGCGAACTGCCGTCGTCGAACCCGGCGGTGATCGCGTTCACCCGTGAGTACAAGGACGATCTGGTGATGTGCGTCCACAACTTCTCACGGTTCGCACAGCCGACCGAGCTCGATCTCCGCGCGTTCGACGGGCGTCATCCGGTGGAGCTGATCGGCGGGGTGCGCTTCCCGGCGGTCGGTCAGTGGCCCTACCTGCTGACACTCGCGGGACACGGTTTCTACTGGTTCCGGATGCGGAAGGACGCCCCGGCCGGCCTGCCGCCGGTGACGGCCGGCTGACGGCACCCGGCCTTGGCACGCCACCCGCGGGGCGGTTTCCGCCGCCCCGCACGGGGCACTCTCCCCCCATATCGAGCACTTCCGTGTACTTCCGTGCTCTTTATGGCTCATTGATCCACGCAGATCGAGCACAGATCGCGCATTGATCGAGTCCACACGGACATTTCCTCACCCGACACGTCCCGCACAGCCGGACAGCCATTGCCGCAATCCGGGACACTCTTCGCATCCTGTGGTGTGCCCGGGGAAAGGACGCGATGCCATGTCGGAGGCTGCATCCACTCGAGTCGCCCTGGCGAAGAGCACAACATCGAGAAAGACGACAAGACGACATCCGGCGAGCGCCATGGGCACCACGGCCCTGCTGGCGTCACTCGCGCCGCTGCTCCACGAGTGGGTGCCGAGGCAGCGGTGGTTCGCGGGCAAGGGGCAGCCGGTCACCGGCTTCTCCCTCGTCGCGGCCACCGAGATACTGCCACTGGACACCGCGGGCACGACCCCCGGCCTGCTGCACCTGCTCGTCCGGGTGCACCAGCCGAGCAGCCGCTCCGCGCCTGCCCAGGGGGACTGCTACCAGCTCCTCCTCGGCGTGCGCGGCACACTCCCCCCGCACCTGGCGGACGCCCGCATCGGCCAGGTCACCGAGGGGCCGCTGGCGGGCCGCACCCTGTACGAGGGGCTGCACGACCCGCGCGTCGCCGGCCTCCTGCTGGAACGATTCCGTAACCCCGGATCCCTCGGCCTCCTCCGCTTCGACCGGGCGGGGACGGTCCCCCCGGACCTCGCCCCGCGCCTCCTGGACACCGAGCAGTCGAACTCCTCGCTCGTCTACGGGGACGCCCTCATCCTGAAGATCTTCCGCCGGGTCTTCCCCGGCACCAACCCCGACCTCGAACTGCCGCTCGCGCTGGGCCGCGAGGGCTGCGGCCGGGTCCCCGCCCCGGTGGCCTGGTTCGAGGCGACGACCACCCCGGAGCCGCTCACGCTGGGGGTGCTGCAGCCGTTCCTGCGCGGCGCCGAGGACGGCTGGCAGCTCGCCCTGGCCGCGCTGGCCGCCGGGCGGGACTTCGTACCCGAGGCGCATGCGCTCGGCCGGGCGACCGCCGAGGTGCACACGGCCCTCGCCGCCGCGCTGCCGACGCCGCCCCTGGCCCACGACCGGACCAGGGACCTCGTGGCCGGGATGGTGGAGCGCCTGGAGGCCGCCGCCCAGGCCGTCCCCGTGCTCGCCCCGTACGTGCCGGGGCTGCGCACCGCCTTCGACGCCGTCGCGGCGCTCGGGGACACCGGTCGCGGCTGGGCTGCGCAGCGGGTCCACGGGGATCTGCACCTGGGCCAGACCCTGCGGGGCTCCGACGGCTTCTGGTCGCTGATCGACTTCGAGGGCGAGCCCGCCAAGCCGCTGCCCGAGCGCCGCGGTCCGCAGCCGACGGTGCGCGACGTCGCGGGGATGCTCCGGTCCTTCGACTACGCGGCGCGCTCGCACCATCCGTGGAACCCCGCATGGGCGGCCCACTGCCGTACCGCGTACTGCGAGGGCTACGCCGCCGCCGCGGGCTCCGACCCACGCTCCGAACCGGAGCTGCTGCGCGCTCATGAGACCGACAAGGCGGTGTACGAGGTGCTGTACGAGGCCCGGCACCGCCCCGACTGGCTACCGGTCCCGATGGCCGCCATCCAGCGCCTGGCGGCCACGCCCGCGTGACCCCCTTCCCACCACCCACCCCCCGCACCCCACGAGGAGGCTGTCTCTGTGACCGCCCGCAAGCCGTCCCGCAAGCCGTCCGAGCCCATCGAGGTCCCACCCGCGGCCAAGCCGGTGACCACCGAGGTCACCGCCCCGGCCGCGGCCCCCTCCCCCGCTCCTGCCGCTGCTCCTGCCGACGGGGGCGCGTCCTCGGAGACCGCTCCGCCGCCCGTCAAGCGTGCGCGGGCCAGGAAGACGACCGCCGCGGCCGCCAAGACCCCGCCCCGCCCCCGGCGCGGCGGGGGCAGCAAGAACGTGCTGCCCGCCCCCGCCCTGGACGACGCGGACCGGGGCCGGCTGCTCGCCGGTGAGCACCACGATCCGCACGGCGTCCTGGGCGCGCACCCGGCCTCGGGCGGCGTACTGTTCCGCGCGCTGCGCCCCTACGCGCGCTCGGTGGCGGTGCTGTCCGAGGGCAAGCGGTCCGAGTTGCAGAGCGACGGCGACGGCTTCTTCTCCGGCGTCCTGCCGCTGCCCGCCGTGCCCGACGGCTACCGCCTCCAGGTCGTCTACGACGACAACACGATCGAGGTGGAGGACCCGTACCGCTTCCTGCCCGCCATCGGCGAGCTCGACCTGCACCTGATCGGCGAGGGCCGGCACGAGGAGCTGTGGAAGGCACTCGGCTCCCGGCCGATGGAGCACCAGGGTGTCGCGGGGACCCGGTTCACCGTCTGGGCGCCGAACGCGCGGGGCGTGCGCGTGACGGGCGACTTCACCTACTGGGACGGCACGGCCCTCCCCATGCGTTCCCTCGGCTCCACCGGCGTGTGGGAGCTGTTCCTCCCCGGCGTCGGCGAGGGAGCGGTGTACAAGTACGACATCTGCCGCCCCGACGGCTCGCACACCCAGCGCGCCGACCCGATGGCCCGCTCCACCGAGATCCCGCCCGCGACCGCCTCGGTGGTCACCGCGTCGCACCACGTGTGGCAGGACGAGGACTGGATGGCCCACCGGGGCGAACGCCCCGTCCACGAGGCCCCGTTCTCGGTCTACGAGGTCCACCTGCCGTCCTGGCGCCCCGGCCTCAGCTACCGCCAGCTGGCCGCCCAGCTCCCCTCCTACGTACGGGAACTGGGCTTCACCCACGTGGAGCTGATGCCGGTCTCCGAGCACCCCTTCGGGGGCTCCTGGGGCTACCAGGTCACCGGCTTCTACGCGCCGACGTCCCGCATGGGCTCCCCGGACGACTTCCGCTTCCTGGTCGACGCGCTGCACGCGGCGGGCATCGGCGTCCTCATGGACTGGGTCCCGGCGCACTTCCCCCGCGACGACTGGGCGCTCGCCGAGTTCGACGGCCGGCCGCTGTACGAGCACTCCGACCCGAACCGGGCCGCGCACCCGGACTGGGGCACGCTGGAGTTCGACTACGGCCGCAAGGAGGTGCGTAACTTCCTGGTGTCCAACGCCACGTACTGGTGCGAGGAGTTCCACATCGACGGCCTGCGGGTCGACGCGGTGGCCTCCATGCTCTACCTCGACTACTCCCGCGAGGACGGACAGTGGTCGCCGAACGAGTTCGGGGGCCGGGAGAACCTGGACGCGGTCGCCTTCCTCCAGGAGATGAACGCGACGGTCTACCGGCGCAATCCCGGCGTGGTCACGATGGCGGAGGAGTCCACCGCCTGGGACGGCGTCACCCGCGCCACGGACCACGGCGGCCTCGGCTTCGGCCTGAAGTGGAACATGGGCTGGATGCACGACTCCCTCGTCTACATGTCCAAGGAGCCCGTCCACCGCAAGTACCACCACAACGAGATGACCTTCTCGATGGTGTACGCGTACAGCGAGAACTACGTGCTGCCGATCTCACACGACGAGGTGGTGCACGGCAAGCAGGCGCTGGTCACCAAGATGCCCGGCGACTGGTGGCAGCGTCGCGCGAACCACCGCGCGTACCTCGGCTACATGTGGGCCCACCCGGGCAAGCAACTCCTCTTCATGGGCCAGGAGTTCGCCCAGGGCGCCGAGTGGTCCGAGGGCCATGGACCGGACTGGTGGCTGCTGGACGAGACGTACGAGGCCTCCGGCGACCACCGGGGCGTACGCAATCTGGTGACAGACCTCAACGGCGTGTACAACGCACTGCCCGCACTCTGGCAGCGGGACACCGTGCCGGAAGGTTTCAGCTGGATCGACGGCGGCGCCGCCGAGGACAACGCGTTCGCGTTCGTCCGGTACGACGCGGACGGGTCGCCGCTGATCGCCGTCTCGCACTTCGCGCCGGTCGTGCGGAACGACTACCGCATCGGCGTACCCGACGGCCCCGACGCCTGGGTCGAGGTCATCAACACGGACGCGGCCCGCTACGGCGGCAGCGACGTGCGCAACGCCGAGCCGCTGAAGCCGGAGGCCGTACCGGCGCACGGCAGGGACACCAGCATCACGCTGACGCTCCCACCGCTGGCGACGGTCTGGCTGCGACCGGCCTGACGGCGACGAGGAACAGACGGCGCACCCGGACGGAACCGGGTGCGCCGCACCACGCCCGTGGTGATGAGAAGGGGACGTCCGTGACGCCCCTGCGAGCGCGTGCGGCCTGCCCTACTTGAACGTGTACGAGCAGGGCTTGCCCGGGTCCTTCTTGGTGTCGACCACCGTCTTGCCGTCGAAGACGATCGAACACGTCGCCCGGGGGGCGTATGTACCGTCGGCCGTCATCATGTGGCCGGGCGCAGCGATCACCAGCCGGCCGACCTCCTGCTCGGCGCCTCGCGCCGCGATGGTGGCCGTCTTCGACCAGGGCAGGGTCACCTTCGGGGTCTCGGACTCGTCGAGGGTGTACATGACGATGCCCGTGCCCTCACCCTCGATCTTGATGGTGACCTCGTGCGAGGGGCCCTCGGAGACGCCGCTGCCGCCGGATTCCTCCGACTTCTCGGCCTGCGGACTCGCGGAACTCGCCGCCTTGCTGGTGTCGGCGGGCTTCTCCTCGCCACCACCGCAGCCCGTCAGCAGAGCGGCCGCCAGAACGCAGGCCGTCGCGGTGAGTGTCTTGCGCATGCACTTCCCCCATGATTCGGTCTCCCCGGCACGCTCTTCGCGCCCCGGGTCCAGGAAGAGCCTAGTCAGCCGCACCGACAGCCCCGGCCCGACGGCCGGTGGCCGTCGTTGGGAAAGTACGGACGCATATCCGCCTCGTATGTCCGGTATAGGTGTCCGTTATCTCCCAATGACCAGGGCCATGACCTTCGTGCACGGGGGTTACCTCCTCGTTGCCACCGACTGCCCCTGCGACCGGTACGGACACGGGCGGTCCACCTCCTCGACCAGGGGCTCGGGACGTACGGCGCGGACCTGCCCGCACCAACGTCCGTCGGTACGGAGGGGTTCTCCGCACACTGATGCGACCGGACGGTCACGCCGTCAGAGGCGTCGCCCCCTTCCTGACCCCCCGCGTTCAGCGAGGCGACATGGGCCGGAGGGCACGCGCGGCACGAGGTGCGTGATGCCCGTTTCCCGGCGCCGGCACCCTATCGGGGACGCACGTGCACCGGTCGGCCCGGTCGTCCCTCCCAGGACGGCGGGGCCCCTGGCCGGCCGTCCGCGGCTCGTGCCAGGGATTGCCACGGCGGGGCCAGCAGGTCCCGGACCAGCGTGTCGACGTAGCCGATCTGCTCCTGGTCCAGGTAGTCCCTGTACCCGCCGACGACACCGCGCCGCGTCTTGTACGACTCCGGGTCGCCGGGGACGGCCGGCCGCAGTTTCTCCGAGCGCAGTGTGTCGTCGCGTTCCATGGCCCGCATCGCGTCGAACCCGGCGTACTCCGCCGCCGCCCGCAGCGTCGCCGGGTCCGTGGCTCCGGGCAGGCCACAGAAGTCCAGGATGCGGGCGAGCTCGCCGGTGGTGTCCGCGCTCAGACGCTCGTAGGAGGAGAGCAGGAAGGCGGCCGGTGTGTGCTGCCGGCTCTGCCAGATGTTCCAGAACTCCAGACAGGTGCGTACGCTGCCGACGTCCTCGGAGAGGAATTCGCCGAGGGTTCCGGTGAAGGGATTTCCCTCCCGCCGCGTCCGTTGGAAATAGTGGGACACGGCGACGTCCCGGATGTCCCGGACCAGGAGGACGACCTTGCGGTCCCGGTAGAATTCCTTGTCCGAGGACAATTCGCCCGGCGCGCGCCAGGCCACCCGGTCGTCGTGCCAGAAGACGATCCGGGGTACAGCGGGGTCGGCTGCGGTGAAATGCGTCAGGTCAAGGTCCCTGCACAGCTCCATCGGAAGCCGGTGGGCCTCCGAGATCGCGCGGGCCAGCAGGACGCGCAGCCAGGTGCGGCCGCATTTGGGGAACGAGATCACATAGACCTCGCCGTCGGCATCGGCGGTCGGTGAACTCCGTTGTACCGGGCCTGCGTTGTCAGGTGTCACAGCTCGGCATTGTTCCCGGCCCCCCGATCGGTGACAACAGGGCTTCGGCGGCGGGGAGGGCCCGGGTGCGCCGTCGCCGGGCCCGGCCCCCTTCTTTCCTGTGCGCGCCGCGACAGCGCCCGTGGTGACGATCAGGCCAGGTTCAGCCAGTGAGATGAGCGGGATCCTGGCGTCATCGCCGTCGGTGCTTTCCTCACCCGTGCCCCCTGTCCCACCCATCACGGGGAGCGGTGCTTCCCGGACGTATTCCGGCGGTTTTCCGCGCTTCGGCGCGGAGGACAGGAAGTTCGGGCGATGGCGCTTTTGCGACGGCTTCTCGAATACCTGTCCTTCGACGTGGTGTCCATTGGGTAACTCCTTGTCCGACCGGCGGCGAGTGCCGTCCGTTCGTCACGGATGAACCCATCGAAGGAGACCCCATGGAGCAGCCGGAGATCGAGCAGGTCACCGAGGAACTTCCGGAGTTCGGCCTGATGATCGACATCCCCAGCGAGGACTGAGGCGCTCGGCCTCTCCGCGTGACAGCACCTGGGTGCGTGGCGGTCCGTCCGCCACGCACCTCCGCGACCGAAGGACGACGGAGGCCGGAACGTGCTTGTGACCCCTGACGCCGTGGCCGCCCGCCGCGCCGAGGACGCCCTCTGGCGCGCGACCGACGCCGTGCTGCGCAGGTCGAGGGCCGGCGAGGGCGTGCCGCCCCGGCACCCGGCCCGCAAGGCAGCCGCTCACCGGGGCGGCACGGAAACGCCGCCCCCGGCCCCGGCAGGCGGGGATCCGGCAGCTGTCCCCCTGCCCCGTACGGCCGTCGGCCGCTGGGCGGTCGACCTCGCCGGCCCTGCGCCCCACCTCCACGCGGCGGTCGGGCGGGCGCTCGCCTCGATCCCGCCGGGCCGGGAGACCACGACGGGCGCGGAGGGACCGGGCGCCGCCGTCCGGGCGTGGGAAACCGGGCAGGTCGCCGTACTGGCCGAGACCGCCGAGCGGCTGGGCCGGATATGGCCCGCGATGCTGGCCGAACTGGAGGAGGGAGTACGGCAGATCGTCCTGCTGGGCGGGCGGGCCATCGACGGATTCACCGACTTCACCACCCACGGCGCCGTGTTCGTGAACGCGTCCCGGCTGGCCACGGGGCGCACCGGCCTGCCCGGCTGGGTCCGGCTGGCCGACGCCCTGGTCCACGAGGGCACCCACACCCGGTGCAACGCCGCCGCCTTCAGCACCCCGTTCCTCGTGCCCGCCACGGGGCCCGGCCCCTCCGTCATGACTCCGCTGCGGCCGGACCCCCGGCCGCTGACCGGGCTCTTCCAGCAGACGGTCGTCCTGGTCCGTCAGACGGTCCTGTACCGGCTGGTCCACCGGGGGACGCCGCTGTCGGACGCGCAGCGGGAGGCCGTGGCCGAGCGAAGGGACCGGCTGATGGAGAAGGCGTTCCAGGGCGTCGACACGCTCGGCCGCCACCGTGCCGCCCTCACCCCGGCGGGTGAGGCCGTGCGCGCCGAGGCGGCCGGGCTGCTGGCGGCGGAGGCCGCGCGGGACGAGGCGTGTACAGGGCGGCTGTCGGGAGGCCGTGCGTGAGTGTCTCCGCACCGACGGCCTGGGCCCCGGAGGTCTTCGCCCCGTGGCCGCACACCCCCGGTGCGCTGCTGGCCCGCGTCGCCGCGCGGTCTCCGGCCTTCGACGCCACCGGCGCCGGGGGCGGTGCCTCCGTCCTGATCGGCAGTGCCGCGGGCGCGGTCGCCTCCGACGTCGGACGGCGGGCTCGCGGCGAACTGATGGAACGCATGGGCAACGTGCTCGCCGGACGGGCCGCTGAAGCCGAGGCCGAGGCCGGCCGCGCACAGCCGCCGTCGGCAGGGGGCGGGCGGGTCCGGACCGGCGACTGGTTCGCGCTGCGCCGCGACGGCGTCCCCGCCGCCGATCCCGACACCGTTCCTCCCGTGGGCGCGTACGACGGGACCGCCGCGCGCCAGGTGCGGCAGCTCTGGTGCCGGGGCCGGGCGACGGGGTCCGGTGAGGACGTCTGGGTACCGGCGGGGGCCGCGTTCCTCCATCACCGCCCGCCGCCCGGCTGTGCGGCCACCCATCGGGCCGGATCGACCGGCGTCGCCGCGCACCGGGGCCCCGACGAGGCGGCCGGGCACGCCGCCTGGGAGATCCTGGAGCGCGATCTGGTGCGCCGCAGCTGGTGCGACCCGCTCCGCCACCCGCCCGTACCGTTCGACGCCGGAGGCGCGCTGCCGCCCGGGGCGGGCGAACTGTGCTCCCTGCTCGACCGCGAGGGCCTGGTGGCCACCGCGCTCGCGCTCCCCGCTCCGGCGGGTGCCGCGGCTGTCGCCGTCTGTGTGCACGAGCCGGATCGCACGCGCCAGACGTACGGAGCCCGCTGCGGCCCCGCACACGATCTTCCGACATCGGTGGCACGGGCCTGCTGGGAGGCGCTGATGGTCCGCTGGAGCATGACCACGCCGGTCGCCGTCCGCGCCTGGGACCACCTGTCGCGCACCGGCGTCCCGCGCACCGGGCTGGACCACGCGCTGTGGACGTATCACGCCCAGGACGCGCTGACGCACTGGGCAGGGCCCGCCACCGCCCTCCGCGACCCCCCTCCCCCGGTCTCACGGCCCTCCCGAGAGCCGGATCCGGTCGCTCTGCTGGCCGGGTACACCGGGCGCGACGTCATCGCCGTCGACCGCTGCGCGGGCCCTCCGGCCGACGAGGGCCTGACCGTCGTCCGGCTGATCGCACCGGGGGCGTCGCCCCTTCCGGCCCGTCCCGTACCCGGCGTGCCTCCTCACCCGTTCGGCTGACCACCCCGGCAGGGCAGGTGCGGAACGCACCGCCACGCCCCCGGCCGGCCACGACGACCGCTCCTCGCCCCTGCCCACGCCCGCCCCCGGGAGGACCTCATGTCCGCGCTCCCCCACGACACGTCGGCACGACCGTCGTACGCCTCGCTGTTCGCCGACCGCTACGACGACTGGTTCGCCGCGTCGACCACCGACTCCACCGTCGGCTTCCTGGCGGCCCTCGCCAAGGAGGGCCCACCCGGCCCCCTGCTCGAACTGGGCAGCGGCACCGGCCGGGTGGCCCTGCCGCTGACCGCGCTGGGCCTGACCGTCGAAGGGCTCGACGCCTCCCCCGAGATGACCGCCCAACTGCACGCCAAGCCCGGCGGCGCCGCGATCAGGGTGGCGCTCGGCGACTTCTCCGCGCCCCCGGACCCCGCGGACACCGGGCGGTACGCGCTGGTCTACGCGGCCGGGGGCACCTTCGCCGAGCTCGACACCCAGGAGGCCCAGCGCCGCTGCCTCGCCTCGGCCGCCCGGCGGCTGCGGCCCGGCGGGCGGTTCGTGCTCGACGCGCATCTGCCCGAGGCGCTCGCCACCCAGGGCAGCGGCACCCAGCAGGTGGACACCCCCGGTGGGGGCTTCGTGCTCCGCACCCGTACGCTGCACCCCGCCCGCCAGCAGTACACCTCCGACTACGCGGTGCTCGACGACGGGCGGATGCACCACGTACGCGTCTCCTTCCGCTACTCCTCCCCCGGCGAACTCGACCTGCTGGCGGAACTGGCGGGCCTGCGGCTCGTACGGCGTACCGGCGGCTGGTCGGGACGGCCGCTGACCGACTCCTCCACCCATCACGTCTCCGTGTACGAGCTGCCCGCGTGACCGCCGCGAGCGCGTCACGCGACCCCGGGCGCTACATCGCGGACAACCACCGGCTCTGGCAGCAGTGGACTCCGCTCAAGGCCGCCTCCGCCGACTACGACCTCGACGGCTTCCGTGCCGGCGGCAACCGGATGCGACCGCTGGAGCGGGACGAGGTGGGCCCCGTCGACGGCAGGTCCCTGCTCCATCTGCAGTGCCACGTCGGCCTCGACACCCTGTCCTGGGCCCGGCTCGGCGCCCGCGTCACCGGGGTGGACTTCTCCTCCCGCGCCGTGGAGATCGCCACCGGTCTGGCCGCCGACGTCGCTCCGGACGCCCGCTTCGTCGAAGCCGACGTCCTCACCCTGCCGGGCGTCCTCACGGGCAGCTACGACATCGTCTACACGTCCAACGGAGTTCTGGGCTGGCTCCCCGACCTGCGCACCTGGGCCCGCGTCGTCGCGCACTTCCTGGCGCCCGGCGGCTTCCTCTACCTCTTCGAGTTCCACCCGTCCGCGTGGATGCTCGACACCTCCGTCGATACCCCCGAACTGCGCCTCCGCTACTCCTACTTCGGCGAGCCCACCCCGCTGTCCTTCGAGTACCGCAGTCCCACCTCCGTGCCCGAGGCCCGCATCCCGGACGTCGAGTACGTCTGGGGCCACACCATGGGCGATCTGATCACCGCCCTCGCCGACGCCGGGCTACGGGTGGACTTCCTGCACGAATGGCCCTTCGTGGGCTGGCGCCTGCTGCCGTTCATGGAACGGGACCCGGACGGCTGGTGGAGGCTGCCCGGCACGCTCCCGGCGATGCCCCTTTCGTTCTCGCTGCGCGCCTCCAGGCCCGCCGGCCCCGCCCTCCCATGACACCGCCACCCACCGCCCGGAGGTCCGTCGCATGCGCATCGCCTACCTGCACTCCGGCAGCATCCCGTCGGTCTACGCCAACGGCGTCCACGTCATGCGCATGTGCGACGCGCTGGCAGACGCCGGGCACGACGTGCGCCTCTACGCCCTGCGCGGCGAGATGACCTCCGACGACGTCCACGCCTACTACGGAACCCGCAACCGTTTCCCCGTACGGACCTTCCCGATGCCCCGGTTGCCGCTGCTCGGCCCCTGGCTGCGCGCCTGGCGGGTGCGCCGCGCGGTCCGGCGCGACGGTGTGCCCGACGCGGTGTACGGACGCGACCTGCGCGCACTCGTGGCCGCCGGCGGTCTGGCTCCGAGCGTCTACGAGACCCACCTGCTGTGGGACAGCCGCCGGGAACGCGCGGTCGAACGCCTGCTGCTCCGGAGCCGGTCGCTGCGCGGTGTCGTGTTCGTCTCACAGGCGCTCGCCGATGACTACGCACGCGCCTTCCCCGCCCTCCGGGCCGCCGAGGGACCGGCGCAGGTCACCGCGTCCGACTGCGCCGACCCGCCCCCGCCCGGGCCCGTCGCCGAACTCCCCGGCCGACCGGGCGCGCTCAGGATCGGTTACGTCGGCCATCTGTACCCAGGGCGCGGCATCGACATCATCCTGGCGCTCGCCGACCGGATGCCGGAGGCCGACTTCCACGTCGTCGGCGGCACCGAGGCCGATCTGGAGCACTGGAGGAAGCGCGCCGACCGGCCCCACCTGTACTTCCACGGACACCGGCCGCCCGCCGGACTCCACCCGTACTACCGGGCGTTCGACATCGTGCTGGCCCCCTACCAGCAGCGCGTGGCCTGCGCGCAGGGCGTCGGGGACATCAGCCGCTGGGTGTCACCCATGAAACTGTTCGAGTACATGTCCCACGGGCTGCCCGTGGTGGCGTCCGACCTTCCCGTGCTGCGCGAGGTCATGGCCGACGGCGTCAACTGCCTCCTCGTACGGCCGGACGACGTCGACGGGTGGGAACGGACGGTCCGCAGGCTCGCCGCCGACCCGGACCTCCGGGCGGCTCTGGGTGCGGAGGCCCGCCGTCAGTTGCTGACCACGTACACCTGGCGGCACCGTGCCGACCGGGTGCTGTCCCCGTTCGCCGGGCCGCGCCCCGCCGCCGTCCCGGCCGCCCGTCCGGGGAGGCGCTGATGCGCGCGGTGGTCACCGGCGCCGCCGGCTTCATCGGATCCCATCTCTGCGAGCACCTGCTGGCGGCGGGCGACGAGGTCGCGGGCGTCGACTCCCTCACCGATCACTACGACCCGGCGGTCAAACGCGGCAACCTGCGGACCGCCCTGGAGGACCCCCGCTTCACCTTCCACCACGCGGACCTGCTGCGTACCGACCCGGCCGGGCTGATCGCCGGTGCGGACGTCGTCTACCACCTGGCGGGCCAGCCGGGCGTCCGACCGTCCTGGGGCGCCCACTTCGCCCTCTACAACGACCGCAACGTGCTCGCCACGCAGCGTCTGCTGGAAGCCGCGCGCGCCCGTCCGCCCGCCAAGTTCGTGTACGCGTCCAGCTCCTCCGTCTACGGTGACGCCCTCGGCCGCCCCACCCCGGAGACGGCGCAGCCGCGGCCGATCTCCCCCTACGGAGTCACCAAGCTCGCGGGCGAGCACCTCTGCGAGCTGTACCGCACGGTGCACGGGCTGCCCACGGTCGCTCTGCGCCTGTTCACGGTCTACGGACCGCGGCAACGGCCCGACATGGCGCTGTCGCGTCTGCTCGCCGCGGCGAGCGGGGGGCCGGCGTTCCGGCTCTACGGTGACGGGGAGCAGACCCGCGACTTCACCTACGTCTCCGACGTCGTGAGCGCGATGCGTGCCGCGGCGCGCAGTCCGTTCACGGGCGTCGCCAACATCGGCGGCGGCAGCCCGCTCTCCGTGAACACGGCCGTCGCCGCCTTCGAACGCCTCGTGGGACCGGTGCTGTTGACCCGGCACCCGGCTGTCCCCGGCGACGCCCGGCACACCGCCGCCGACATCGGCCGGGCCCGCGCCGCCTTCGGATTCCGGCCCCGCACCGAGCTCACGGAGGGCCTGACGGCCATGGCGCTGTCGACCGGCCCGGCCTTCGTCCCCACGCCGGGCGGGGCAGCCGTCGTGGCGGGCGTCTCATCCGTGTCCCCGCCGGACCGGCGCCCTCGCGCATGGACAGGAGACGACCGGTGAACCCGCCTTCCTCCCGCCCCTCCCGGCTCACCCCCGTCCGGCCCGCCACGCTGCACAGGGTGGGGCCCACGCCCGCCGGATTCCCCGTCCCTCTGCGGCGGGTGCTCGCCGGGGACCTCTTCGTCCTCACCGGCGGGCTCCGCCACCTCGGCCATCTGCCCGACGTCGAACGGCTGGCCCGCGCGGCAGTCGCCCACCGGCTGCCGGGCAGCCCTGCCGTGGACGCACCCCTGGACGAGCTGCACCGGTATGCCGACACCCACGCGATCGAGGCGATCCGCACCGACCTGGAGACCCGGCTGCGCCCGCTGGGGCGACGCGTCCTGCACGACGTGACGGCCGCCCTCCTCCCGCGTGACGTCCGCCCCTACGTCAGCGAACACCTCGGCGTCCGCATCATGCCGCCGCTCGGCACGGTGGGCGAGCCCGCCGCGTTCGCCGCCCTGGACGGCTTCCTGACGCCCCGTGACGTGCATGTCGACTCCTGGTTCAACACCGCCCTGAACTCCGTCAACCTCTGGATGGCCGTCACCCCCGTACGCCGAGGCAACGGCCTGGTCCTCCATCCGGACGCCTTCCGCCGGCCCCTGCGCCACGACGGCCACACCCTGCTCCCCGGCCAGGACACGGGCGACCCGGTCGACCTCTCCCTCGACCCCGGCGACATCCTCCTGTTCTCCGGTGACCACCTGCACGCCTCGCAGCCCAACACCACCGACGCGACCCGGTTCGTCCTGACCAAGCGCTTCTCGGCCGGCCCTCCCCGCTACCCGTTGCGCGCCACCGGGTGGGTCCCCTACCTCGACCCGCGGCTGCTCGGCACCCGCCTCGCCCCGCTGGCCTCCCTGCGCTCCCGGCTGACCCCCGCAGGCCTGCGGCACGCACTGCGAGGTCGCCGATGAGCGTCCCGGAGCCCTCCTGTCGCAAGGTCTTCGGCATCGGCCTCTCCCGGACCGGCACCCAGTCGCTGACCGCCGCGCTGCGCGTGCTGGGGCACGACGTCGTCCACTACCCGGCGGACGAGGGCACGTACCGGACGCTGCTGCGCGGTGACGCGCGGTTCCCGCTGCTCACCCGGCACGACGGCATCACCGACATCACGACCGTCCCGTACGTCGCCCAGCTCGACCGGGCGTGGCCGGGCGCGAAATTCGTCCTCACCGTCCGCGACGAGGAGCTGTGGCTGCGCTCGTGCGCCCGTCACTGGAGCCGTCCGCCGCACCGCAAGACCGAGTACGGGGAGCGCTACCTCGCGCTGCAGCTCTTCCTACGGGCCGCGGTCTACGGCTGCCACGCGTTCGACGAGGACCGGTTCCGCCACGTCCACCGCCGTCATGTGGCCGAGGTCCGCGCCCTGTTCGCCGGCCGTCCGGATTCCCTGCTGATCCTGGACCCTGCCGCACCCGCCCCTTTCGCCCGCCTCGCCGCCTTCCTGGACCGCCCCGTCCCGGTGGCCCCGTATCCGCACGAGGGCCGGTGGCCCGGCTGACACCGCCTGGGGCGTCTTCCTATGAAAGACAGGTGCGAACCACGCGCCGAACGGGCCGGACTCGCGAATTCGTAAGCTGAGCGGGGTTCTGGGGATGAAATCCAAGGCACACGCGAGTAAACGCCACACCTGATGGTGTGTCTGACGTTTTTCTTCCGGCGACCATTGACGGCCCGGTGAGCGCGGTGTTTAAGTGACGCATCTCGATCGGAGACAGTGTCCTCTTATAGGAGACAGCGCATTGGCCACCCAGATCCTCACCTCCTCGCTCAAGACGCTGGAGGTCCTCGCAGCCCTGGCCGACGAGCCGCAGGGTGTGGGTGTGTCCGAGCTGGCCCGCCGCACCGGCGGCAGCCGGGGCTATGTGCACCGGCAGCTGGTGACGCTGTGCGCCGGTGGATGGGCTGAACAGGCGGAGGACGGGACCTACCGGCTCAGCCTCCGTGTCTCCAGGCTCTCCGACGCCGCGTTCGCCCAGGCCGGACTCGGCCACCGGGCCACCGCGGCGATGGAGGAACTGGCCGCCCTGGTCGACGAGACGGTGTCCCTGGCCGTGCTCGACGGGGACTCGGCGCGGATAGTGCAGCGGGTCGAGGTGGACCGGCTGCTGCGTGTCGACTCCCGGATCGAGGCGCGGATGCCGATCTCCGACACCGCCTCCGGCCGGGTGCTCACCGCATGGGCGCTGCCGCACGATCTGGCCGCGCTGCGGGAGGCGGGTGTATCCACCGCGGGTGACGCGGAGTTGGAGCACATCCGGCACCTCGGTTACGCGGTCTCGCTGCCGAACCGGCTGGAGCCGACGGTCGCCGTGGCGGCCCCCGTCTTCGACGCCAGGCGGCGGGTGATGGCGGCTCTGTCCGTGGTCGGCCCGATGGTGCGCTTCGACGCCGAGGAGGCCGCGGGTGACGCCGTGGCATGCGCCGCCCGCGTCACCAAGATCGTCTCCGGGAGCAGGTGACCGCCGCCGTCCGACCCCGCGCCACCGGGCCCTGACCCGGATCCCGTACGCCCCACCCGCCCCACCCGCATGGTCCCGGCCCGTCCGCCCCGGACGCCCGGACCCGGCACCCCGCGGCACCCCGGCGCCGCCGCCCCCGACCGGGGCGTGCCCCGCCGCGCCGCCACCCCCGCACCACCTCGCGACCTGACCTCACCCCCTGGCCGGCCGCACCCTCCGTACATCCGCATGCCTGGCCCCGGGCTGTCCCGACGCCCTGCCCGCATCACCGGCACCACACCGCATGACCCGCACGAAAGGAACCATCCGTGGCACCACAGCCCAGCCTGGCCGGTCCCGCCGGCCGGCCGGCCGCCGAGATCATGACCTCGGCCGCCCTCTCCTCCCTGCAGGCCGGGCGCCTCTCCTCGGCCCGCTCCCTGGTCAACCGGATGCTCCGCGAGGACTGGCGCGTCGAGCGCCGCTCGCTGACCGTCGAGGCGGACGGCAGCGGCGAGGCCGTCTACCGCATCCACACCGCGGACCGCGTGATGGACTTCGTGGCCTTCGCCTTCCCGCCCTCGTCGCAGGAGCGCACCCTGCGCATCTTCGACCTCGGCTGGGACATGATGGGCGCCCTCCTCGACGGTCCCGCGACGGCCGAGGACGTCGAGCACACCCGCAACGAGATGCCCCGCCTCTACCACGGCCGTGCCACCGGGCACACGCTCACCTGGTGCCGCGCCAACCGTTCGCTGCGCGTCTTCGAGCACGTCGTGGAGGCGCTGGCCGCCGCCCGGCAGCCCGACACCGTCGCGCTCTCCCGCGTCGGCTACCTGATGCGCAACATCGGTCTCGACGGCAACGGCACCTTCGGCACGCGGACGTTCCTGGCGTACGGCGAGGACCACCCGCTGGCGGTGCCGTACCACGCCCAGTTGCTGTCCGCGTACATGATGCGCGAGCTGAGCGCCGACCTGGTCGAGGCGCTGGCCGCCCGCCGCTCGGACACGGCCGTGGCCCTCGACCCGCAGGTGCGCCGCTTCCTCGGCGTCGGCAACAGCTCCGCGCTCGGTCTGGTCCTGTGGGTCGGCAACCACCCCGTGCTGGTGGACCGCTGGATCTCGCTGCGCGAGCAGGCACTCGCCCACGCCCGCGGTCTCGCGGCGGCACCCGGTTCCGGAGTGGCGGACTCGCTGGTCGCCCTGCTGGAGCGGGCCGCCGTCTACCAGAGCGAGGACGTCAACGAGTACACCTGCTTCACCCCCGCCGAGCGGATCGTCGCCGACCTGCGACGCGTCCTCGACGCGATCCCCGGACGCGCGGCGGCGGCCCTGGCGGAAGGCCGGGTTCCGACGGTGGCCGAGCTGGTCGACGGCGTCCAGGACGTCTGCGACGAGGCCGCCGAGGTGGTCAACTCCGTCCTCACCGAGCTGGACCCGGCGGAGTCGGACCGGCTCGCCGCGGGACTCACCGTCAACGAGACGTTCCGCCGGGACGGTTCCATGACCGCCGGTGCCCTGCGCGCACTGCTCGCCGACCGGTACGCCTGGGCACTCGCCGTCGACCGCACCGCGCCCGGCGCGGTCGCCAACACCTGGTACAAGTCCCGGTCCGCCGAGGAACCCCGCTGCGGCGCCACCGCCGAACTGCCCGAGGGCACCGTCGACCTCACCGTGGACGTCCCCGGCATGGTCCAGCACCTCGACGGCGTACTCGCCGGGGAGGACCCGGCCCTGCCCGTCGGACGCCTCCTCGCGCGCCGGCCCGAGCTGCGCGGAGCCGTCGAGCGCCTCCAGTCCCTCGCCGGGCACGCGTACGCCGTCCCGCACACCCACATCCGCGACCACGCCTTCGTGCCGGCGCAGCTCATCCGCCTGGCGAACGCCGCGCTCTACGGCCTGGAACGCACCAAGGACTACCTGGGCCGCGACCTGCGCGGAGTGATCTTCCAGGGTGCTCCCACGGCGGCCGACCTGAGCTCCGCCGACGCCGCGGGCCCGTGGTTCTGGCCCGCAGTGCCGCACCCCGCCGACACCCTCGCCCTCGACGCACCCGCGCCCGCCCCCTCGAACGGAGCCGCCCGATGACCTCCGCCACACTCACCAGCGGCCCCGGCAGCGACGGCGCCGCCGACCGCCTCGGCCGCACCTGGCAGAACGCCTCCGACGCCGAGACCCTCCGGCTGTCGCTGCGCGAACTGCGGCTCATCACCGAGCGGCTGCTCCAGGCCCAGGGCCTGGCGCTCGGCGCCGTGCACGCGGTACGCGACCTGGTGCTGCACGCCCAGGCCGCCGGGCTGCCCGCGCTCCAGTTCCTCTCCGACGGGCTCGGCGCCGCCGACCGCGACGGCTCGGGCCGGGTGGAGATCGCCGCCGAGGCCCCCGGCGCGCTCGTGGTCGACTGCCTCGGCCAGAGCGCCCTCGTCGTCGCCCCCGCGCTCCTCGACCTGCTCCAGGCGGAACCCGGCGAGCGCGTCACCCTGTGGGCCGGGCACATCGAACACGCCGGGCTCGCCGCCGTACTGGAGCACCAGGGCACCGACCGGGGTGTGGTCCTCACGGTGACCCCCACGCCGGCGGACGCCGCACCGGCGGCCGGACTGCCCCCGCTGCCCGCGGCCCTGGCCGGGGACGGCGTACTGCTCGTCATGGAGCGCCGCGCACCCGCGCTGCCCGACGACCCCGAACTGCTGCGCCTCCTGCCGCTCGTCGGCTCGCTGCCCGCGGCCCGCGCCGTACGCAACGGGGTGGAGACCCCCGCCGCCCTGTGGTGGTCGCTGTTCGAGGACTCCGCACGCGCGCTGTCCACGGAGTCGGTGACCTCCCTCAAGCACGCCGGCGCGACCGCGGTCGACGAGAACGGCGTGATCGAACCCGACCTCACCGACGACGTGGACTTCGTCGGCGGCACGGCAACCAAGGCCATCGACAACGGAGAGCAGCGATGAACATCGACGGACTCGAGTGCGGCATCTTCAACCGGACGGTCTTCGAGGAGCTGCGCGCCGGGCGCGTGGACTGCGTGACCAACACCATCGCGTTCTGGGAGAACGCGGCGGAGACCATGCAGGCCCTCGCCGACTGGTACGGCCTGGAGCGCGACAACTCCGATCTGATACGGATCGCGTACTCCACGGCCGACATCGAGGCGGCGGCCGCCGAGGGCCGCACCGCCGTCCTCATGGGGACCCAGAACGCGTCCCCGATCGAGGACCGGCTCGACTACATCGAGCTGTTCGCCCGCATGGGCCTGCGGGTCATGCAGCTCACCTACAACATCCAGAACACCCTGGGCGCGAGCTGCTACGAGACCACCGACGCGGGGCTGACCCGCTTCGGCCGTAACGCCGTGGAGGAGATGAACCGCTGCGGCGTCGTCGTCGACTGCTCGCACGTGGGTGACCGGACCTCCTACGACGCCATCCACGCCTCGGCCGTCCCGGTGGCGATCAACCACGCCAACCCGCGCGAGTTCTTCGACCACGCCCGCAACAAGCGGCCCGAGGTCCTCGACGCGCTCGCGGAGCGGGGCGGGGTGCTCGGCCTGACGATGTACCCGAACATCGCCGGCGAGTGGTGCGAGACCGTCGAGAGCTGGTGCGAGCTGGTCGCCCGCACCGTGGAGCGCGTCGGTGTCGACCACGTCGGCGTCGGCTCCGACCTCGGCCGCTTCCTCACCGAGGAGCACATGGTGGAGATGCGCAAGGGGCACTGGACGCGGGGCCCCGAGTACGGGGCGGGCAAGCCCGGCCAGTCGCCGGTCGTGCCGGACCCGGAGTGGTTCGAGACGGCGGCGCAGTTCGGCAACATCCCCGCCGGGCTGGCCGAGGCCGGCTTCTCCGCCGAAGAGGTCGAGAAGCTGTGCGGTGGCAACTGGCTGCGCCTGTACCGGCAGACCATCGACGTGGACCTGCGGGGCGGCCCGGTGGCCGTCCCCGTGACCGCCTCGGCCTGACCGGCCGGCCGGGCGGCGGACCTCGGACCGCCGCCCGGCCGCCCGGTCCCGTACCCGCCGAGGACCCCACCCGTCGTACGCACCCGGCGCCTGCCCCCTGCCCCGGGACGCCACCCAGGAGTGACCTCCCCGCCTCCTCCCTGCCCGCTCTCCGAGTGGAGACCCCGATGCCCCACCGCCCCCTCGCGCCCCGGCCACGGCGGCGCACCCTCGCCGCCCTCGCGCTGGCCGCCGCCCTGACGGCCTCGCTCACCTCCTGCGCGACCGCGGGTGTCTCCGTCGAGGCGGCGCGCCACACCCTCGTCGTCGACACGGCCTTCAACGCCAAGTCCATCGACCCGGCGCGCGTCTACCAGCCCACCGACTACCTCGTCGACCACGCCCTGTACGAGACGCTGACCACCTACCGCGGCGAGGACCTGCGGACGCCCGTGCCCGGCCTGGCCACCTCCTGGTCCAACTCCGAGGACGGACAGTCCTGGACGTTCGGCCTCCGGAAGGACGCCCGCTTCTCCGACGGCACCCCCGTCGAGGCGAGCGACGTCGTGTTCTCCTTCGACCGGCTGCGTCACGTGGACGCCAGCCCGGCCTATCTGATGGCCGGGATCTCCGTCGAGGCGAAGGACGCGCGGACCGTCGTCGTCACCACCGAATCGCCCCGCGCCGACGTGCCCGCCATGCTCGCCACCCCGCAGTTCGGGGTGCTCAACGCGGACGCTGTGCGTGCGCACGGGGGCACCGACGCGAAGGACGCGGTCACCGAGGACAAGGCCGAGACCTGGCTGAACACGGAGTCCGCGGGCTCCGGGCCGTACCGGCTGAAGAGTTACAGCAACTCCTCGCAGATCGTCCTGGAGGCCAACCCGGAGTACGCCGGTGACGCACCGGCGTACCCCAGGGTGATCATCAGGAACGTGCCGTCGGCACAGCAGCAGCTGCTCGGGGTGCAGTCGGGCGACTCGCAGGTCGCCCTCGACATCTCGGCACTCCAGACCAAGGGCCTGCGCGGCGACAACCTCGCGGTCGACAACAGCCAGAAGGCGGAGGTCCTCTACCTCGCGGTCAGCCGGGCGAAGAACCTCCCCACCGCCTCCGCCGACGTGCAGAAGGCCATCCGGCTCGGCATCGACGCCCGGAAGCCGCCGGGTTCCGGGCGGCCGAGGTTCTGCGGTCTGCCGGACAAGGCCCGAGGGGTGCGTTGCCGGGGCCCCGGGAGGTTGACTGGCCGTATGAGTGACACACAGGGAATGCTGGCCGGCAAGACCGTCATGATCACGGGTGCTTCGAGCGGCATCGGAGAGGCCGCCGCCCGTCTGTTCGCCGCGGAGGGAGCGGCGGTCCTGCTGATGGCCCGCCGCGCGGACGTACTGAAGCAACTGGCGCAGGAGATCACCGACTCGGGCGGCCGAGCGGCGATCAGCGCGGGCGACGTCTCGGTCGCCCAGGACGTACAGCGCGCCGTGGACGCGGCCCTGGAGCACTTCGGCTCCCTGGACGCTGCGTTCAACAACGCGGGCTTCGCGGGCGACGACCTGTCCCCGCTGCATGAGCTCGACCAGGCCGTCTTCGACCGTTCGATGGCCGTCAACGTCAACGGCACCTGGAACTGCCTGCGCTCCCAGATCCCGGTGATGCTCGAAGCGGGGAAGGGCGCGATCGTCAACACGTCCAGCACGGCTGCCGTGGGAGCCACCGGAGCACCCGTGCCCTACGTGGCCGCCAAGCACGCTGTGCTCGGCATGACCAGGGCGGCGGCCGCCGAGTACGCTCCCCACGGCATCCGCATCAACACGCTCGTCGTCGGCACCACCCGCACGGAGATGATCGACCAGGCGGTGGAGGCGTACCCGGAGTTGGAGACGGCTTTCGTCAACCGCCAGATGCAGAAGCGGATGGCGGATCCCGTCGAGATCGCCCAGGCGGCCCTGTGGCTGTGCAGCGACCGCGCCTCCTTCGCCACGGGGTCGGCACTGGCCGTGGACGGCGGATGGACGGCCGGCTGACGTCCGCTGACAGCCGCCTGACGTCCGGCTGCCGACGCGGGAAGGAGTGCCTGTGCGACTGGTTTCCGACACCGTGTTCACCGAAGTGGTCATCCACGCGTCGGCGGAGGAACTCGCCGCACTGGCCCACGCGGTGGCCGAGGGCGGCGGGTTCGTCGGCTGCGCGCCGTCGCCGGACGGGGGCACCTTGGTCGGTATCGAGACCAGGAAGACCTCCGGCACCGGCGCCCGGATCGCGCTCGACGCCCCGCGGCAGGTCCTGGTGATCAGTGGCGACCCCGGAGCCAGGGCGATCCTGGCGGACAACCTGCGTGCCATGGCTGCCGCCGAGGACGGCGGCCACCTCCACATCGACTACTTCCCCGACCACCCCTACCTCGTCGAAGGGTCGGTGCCGATCGTGGTCAGCAGCCCCCACGGAGGCATGCCGACGCGATGATTGGCGGTACGGCCGCAGCCGCGATCCGTGGCCGTACCCGCCGTGCGCCGCGAAGTGACGGCGCGCCGGCCTCGGCGAGGGCCCGCGACGCCGTTCCTCCGCCGGTGCCTACGGCGCACCGCCGCTGCGGGAAGTCACAAGGGGCTGAGAGACGAGCCTCAGCCGTGCTTGCATGGGAGCCATGGTGTCTGCCGAACGCTTACTCGCCTTTGCGGCCATGTCGTTCCTGCTGATCGTGGTCCCCGGCCCCAGCGTGCTGTTCGTGATCGGGCGGGCCTTGGCACAGGGGCGGCGCGCCGCCCTCACGACGGTCCTGGGAAACGCGTCGGGTGCCTACGCGCTCATCGTGGCCGTCGCTCTCGGGGTCGGGACGATCGTGGAGCGTTCCGTCCTCGTCTTCACGGCGCTGAAGCTGGCCGGTGCGGCCTACCTGGTGTATCTGGGTGTCAAGGCGTGGCGGCAACGGAGCTCGCTGCACGCCTCGTCCACCACGGGCGAGGACACACGGACCGGTCTGCGCACGTGGTGGGAGGGGTTCGCCGTCGGTGTGGCCAACCCCAAGACCATCGTGTTCTTCGCTGCGGTGCTGCCCCAGTTCGTCGACCGCGCCCAGGGACACGTCGTCGGGCAGATGCTCCTGCTCGGTCTGGTCTTCACCCTCATCGCGGTGGCCTCCGACAGCCTGTGGGGCCTGCTCGCGGCCACCGGACGCGACTGGTTCGCGCGCTCGCCCCAGCGGCTCTCCCTCTTCGGGGGAGTCGGCGGCCTCACGATGATCGGCCTGGGCGTCGCGGTCGCCGCCACGGGACGCAAGGACTGATCCCGCACCCGGGACCTGCGCCGACGCGTCGCGTACCGGCGAGCCGCACGCCATGACCGTCAGGACCGGCGTCCGCCGAACTGCCAGTTGTGCACCTCGATGTCGGCGTACCGGTCCGGGGTCAGCACGGCGCGTGCGGTGTCCGGGTCCGGTGCCCGGACCAGTGCCGCCGTGCCCAGCCAGATGTCACCGCTGTCGGACAGCAGCGGCCCGTATGCAATCAACTCGGCTTGCGTCTCCGGCACTTCGAGGTCGGCGGCCGGCCCTTCGCCGAGGCCGAGCACCAGGTAACGGTTGCCGTCGGTCGGGCCGCCGGGGAAGTCCCACATGGTGGAGCCCAGCGTGTTGCGCCACCGGCGCAGCAGTACGTCCCGGTAGGCGCCGGCCTGGTAGTTCGGCTCGTCGAAGGCGAACGCCCGGGCGGCGGCGCTGTCAGGCAGGTCGACGATGTGCACGCTGCCGGTGGGGGTCTCACCGTCGTCCTCGAGGGTCGGCCCCCGGGCGATCATCTCCTTCGCGTACCGGTCCATGTAGGACCAGTGCTCTTCCAGCAACTCGTCCCTCAGTGACAGAGATCCGGACCGGTCGCGGTGGTAACAGAGAAACTCCATACCCGAAGGATTCCCACAAGGCGGTGCCCAGGTCGAGCCCTGCGCGGTCACCGGAAGATCACGGACGGCCGAAACCGAACATACGACTCACGGGTGTGTCCGTGGCCTCCCGGCGACCATCACACGCTCCTGACCGCCCTCCAGAGCATCATCACCGCCCGCCGCCAGGGTGGCGCGTACGCGCGCCACCGCAGCGCGGACGACGAGGTGGCGGGCATGGTCCGGGTCCTCGCGGGGTCGTGTCCGCACCCGATCCGGGCGGCCCCGGCGTCACCGACGGGACACCGCCGCCGGAAGCGCCTCCTCCAGCTCCTGGAGCAGGCGGCGCTTCGGGCGGGCACCCACCATCGACCTCACCGGTTCGCCGTCCTGGAAGACCATCAGGGTCGGCGTCGACAGGACCGCGTACCGGCTCGTGACGCCCGGGTTGTGGTCCACGTCGATCTGGACGATCTTGACGCGTTCGGCCTCCTCCCTGGCGATCGCGCCCAGCACCGGCGCGAGCTGGCGGCACGGACCGCACCAGTCGGCGGTGAATTCGACCAGGACCGGCAGGCCCGCTCCCAGGACCTCCGTGTCGAAGGTCGTGTCGGTGACCTCGGCGACACCTTCTGCGTGGATCATCCTTCGTCCTCCCGGTTCAGTTCACATCGGGGTTCGGGGCCGCCCGGCACCTCGGCCGACGCCTCCAGCTCGGCACGGGCCAGCTGGGTGCCCACCTCCGTGCGGACCGACTGCAGCTGACCGATGAGCGCGTCCAGCTCCCCGAGCTTGCGCCGGTAGACGGCCAGCGAGGCCGGGCAGGCGTCGCCCGCCGGATGGCCGGCGCGCAGACAGTCGACGAAGGGGCGGGTCTCCTCCAGATCGAATCCGAAGTCCTGCAGGGTCCGGATCTGCTGGATCTGCCGCAGATCGCTCTCGTCGTACGTGCGGTAGCCGTTCTCCGCGCGGCGTGCGTGCAGCAGGCCCCGTGACTCGTAGTACCGCAGCGTCCGTGTCGTCGTCCCGGCGCGTTCGGCCAGTTCCCCGATTCGCATAGCGCGACCGTATTCCTTGACGCCGACGTCAAGGCAAGGCCTGCCTACGCCCGGGACGCGCCGGACACGCCGCTCCCGGAAAGGTCGAGGAGCTCGCCCAGGGCCCGGACACCGGTCCCCGCGTCGGGTCCCGTGCGCACGGTGACGGTCTCCTCGGGGAACAGTGCGAGAAGCGCGACCTGGGACATGAGGGGCTTACGGACGCGGGCTGATGCCGGGGAGGCTCCCGCCGAGGTGTCCTCGATGTCGAGATGGCCGATGTTCCCGCTCACCAGCAGCGTGTGGAAGCGCAGCAGTTCATGCCCCTCGTCGGCCTGGGGCCGCCCGGTGTGGAGAAGCGTCTCGGATTCACCGAGCGACGTCATGGACCGGCCTCGCAGCACGGCCGCGGCTTCCTCGGGACGGGTCAGGTCCGCGATACCCGCGCTGCCCGACAGGTGTTCCGTGTCCCCCCAGGCCCCGGAGTCCTCGCGGCTCGCGAAGTAGAGCTCCTCGGCGACGAGACCGTCCTTGCGCCGGTGGAGGAGCAGGACGAAGCCGAGGGCGCCCCGTACGCACGTGTCGGCGACGACAGCGGTGGTGGCGCCCAGGAGGCGGTGACCCGGTGCGGCCGGTCGCCCGCCGGTGTCCGGCGCGCACGCGGCCGTCAGAGCGGCCCGGGCGGTCTCCGACAGTTTCCTGTGCATCCCATCCGCTCCTCGGTCGCAGTGGAACGGCAGTCTGCCACGGCGGGTGCTGCGGCCCGGCGCGGGCCTCGACGCGGGTGCGGCCGGTACGGATGTCCCGTACCGGCCGCACTCGTCCGTCCGCGTCGCCGCGCCCGCTTACGCCTTCGCCAGCGAACGCTTCTCGTCGGCGTCCACGTCGCCGTCCCGCGACTCCGGGACGTGCGGCTCTCCGCCATGGGCGTCGTCCGTCATCGTCTTCTCGTCGAACGGGAGGGCGCCGGAGAGGACCTGGTCCACCCGCTCCCGGTCGATCTCCTTGGTCCAGGTGCCGACCAGCACCGTGGCCACCGCGTTGCCCGCGAAGTTCGTCAGGGCGCGGGCCTCGCTCATGAAGCGGTCGATGCCGACGATCAGGCCGACGCCGTCGACCAGTTCGGGGCGGTGCGACTGGAGGCCGCCCGCGAGGGTGGCCAGGCCGGCGCCGGTGACGCCCGCCGCGCCCTTCGAGGCGATCACCATGAAGACCAGCAGCGAGATCTGCTCGCCGATGGTCAGCGGGTCGCCCGTCGCGTTGGCGATGAAGAGGGAGGCCATCGTGAGGTAGATCGCGGTGCCGTCGAGGTTGAAGGAGTAGCCGGTCGGCACGGTGATGCCGACGACGGGCTTGCTGACGCCCATGTGCTCCATCTTCGCGATCAGCCGCGGCAGGGCCGACTCGGAGGAGGAGGTGGAGAGGATCAGCAGGAACTCACGGCCCAGGTACTTCAGCAGGGTGAAGATGTTGACCCCGGACACCAGGCGCAGGATCGCGCCCAGGATCAGGAACACGAAGAGCGCGCAGGTGACGTAGAAGCCGATCATGATGATCGCGAGGGACTTCAGCGCGTCCACGCCGGTCTCGCCGACCACCGCCGCCATCGCACCGAACGCGCCGACCGGGGCCACCCACATGATCATGGCGAGGATGCGGAAGACGAGGCGCTGGATGTGGCCGATGCCGCGCAGGACCGGCTCGCCGGCCGAGCCCATGGCCTGGAGCGCGAAGCCCGCGAGCAGGGCGATGAGCAGGGTCTGGAGAACCTCACCCTCGGTGAAGGCCGACACCATGGTGGTGGGGATGATGCCGAGCAGGAAGTCCACGGTGGACTCGCTGGCCCCCGATGCCTGCTTCTCACCCGCGGCGCGGGCCGCCTCGGTGAGGTGGAGGCTGGAACCGGGCTCCAGGAGGTTGCCGACGACCAGGCCGATGGCCAGGGCGACGGTCGACATCACCAGGAAGTAGCCGAGGGCCAGGCCGCCGACGGCACCGACCTTGGCGGCCTTGCGTACGGAGCCGACCCCCAGCACGATCGTGCAGAAGATGATCGGCGAGATCATCATCTTGATGAGGTTGACGAAGCCTGTGCCGATCGGCTTGAGCTCGACTGCGAAGTCCGGAACCACCAGGCCCACCGTGACGCCCAGCACCACGGCGGCGATCACTGCGATGTAGAGGTAGTGGGTGCGGTCCCGTCGTGCGGCTTTCTCTGCCACGGGGGTCTCCTCGGGTATGCGGCTGCTCCCCGTCCCTGGGGGCCCCGGTGACTATTCACTTCCCTGTGACGGCCGTCACCCTTGCGTTCATAACGTTCACAGATGCTTTCGAGCCATCTTGGGCCGGTCGCCCCCGCCAGGCAGACTGGGAGCCATGCGCCTGCCCCGAACCCTCCCCCGCAGCCTGGCCGGCCAGCTGTTCGCGATGCAGGCCCTGCTCGTGGCCGCGGTCGTGGCGGGTTGCGCCTACTTCGCGTACGCCTCCGGCCGGGACCGGGCGGAGGAGACCGCGGCCCGCCAGGTGCGGGCCGCCGCCCTCGCCATGGCCGAATCGCCGTCCGTACGGGAGGCGATCCGTACCCCGGACCCGTCCGCCGTACTCCAGCCGTACGCGGAACGGGTGCGCGAGGAGACCGGGATCACCTTCGTCACGATCATGGATCCGAAGGGGGTCCGCTGGACCCACCCCACCCGCGCCCAGATCGGCAGGAGCTTCATCGGCCACACGGACCGCGCACTGCGCGGAGAGACGTTCGAGGAGACCTACACCGGCACGCTCGGCCCCTCGATACGGGTCGTCACCCCGGTCCACGACGGGGACACGATCGTCGGCCTGATCAGCGCGGGCATCACCGTCGAGAAGGTGTCCACCCAGGTGCGTGAGCAGCTCGGCGCCCTGGGCACGGCGGCGGGTGCCGCCCTGGTGCTCGGCGCGCTCGGGACGTACGTGATCAACGCCAGGCTGCGGCGGCACACGCACGGGATGAACGCCGGGGAGCTGAGCCGGATGCACACGTACCACGAGGCCACGCTGCACGCCGTGCGCGAGGGTCTGCTGATGCTGGACGGGCAGCGCAGAGTCGCCCTGATCAACGACGCGGGCCGGGAACTGCTGGGGCTCGGGCCGGGGGCGGTGGGCCGCCGGATCGACGAGCTGGCGCTGCCGGCGCCCCTGACCGGGGCGCTCCTGGCGTCCGAGCCCCGGGTGGACGAGGTCCATCTGACGGTGGACCGGGTGGTCGTCGTCAACACCAGCCCGGTGGTCGGCGGGGAGCGGCGCGGCACGGTCGTGACGCTGCGGGACCACACGGAACTGCAGGCGCTGTCGGGCGAGCTCGACTCGGAGCGGGGCTTCACCCAGGCGCTGCGCTCGCAGGCGCACGAGGCGGCGAACCGGCTGCACACCGTGGTGTCGCTGATCGAGCTGGGCCGGGTCGAGGAGGCGGTGGACTTCGCGACGGCGGAGTTGGAGCTGGCCCAGGTCCTCACCGACCGGGTGGTGGACGCGGTGGCCGAGCCGGTGCTCGCCGCTCTGCTGCTCGGCAAGGCGGCACAGGCCAACGAGCGCGGGGTGGAGCTGCTGCTGGCGGAGGACAGCCTGATCGACGACGGGGCGCTGCCGCGCGCGCTGCCGCCGCGCGACCTGGTGACGATCCTCGGCAATCTGATCGACAACGCGGTGGACGCGGCCTCGGAGGCGGCGACGGGCGGGGCGCCGCCCGGGGCCGTACCGGCCCCGCGTGCCGCGGCGCGGGCCCTGGTCACCGTGACGGCGCGGGCGGAGTCCGGCGAGCTGCTGCTGCGGGTGGCGGACACCGGCGCGGGGATCGGCCCGGACGACGCGGACGAGGTCTTCCGGCGCGGCTGGACCACGAACGGCGCGGGCCGGGGCCTGGGCCTGGCACTCGTACGCCAGGCGGCCCACCGCAACGGCGGGACGGTGACGCTGGGCCGGGCGCGGGGCGGTGGCGCGGAGTTCACGGTGCGGCTGCCGCTCGCCGGCCGTACGACGGGGGCGGAGGTGGTCGCGCCATGAGCGCCGAGAGCGCCGAAAGCGCCGTGATCAGGGTGCTGGTCGTGGAGGACGATCCGGTGGCCGCGGACGCCCATCAGCTGTACGTGGCCCGGGTGCCGGGCTTCGAGGTCGCCGCCGTCGCCCACTCCAGGGCGGAGGCCGTGCGAGCGCTGGACCGGACGGAGGTGGACCTGCTGCTGCTCGACCTCTACCTGCCCGACGGGCACGGTCTGCAACTGCTGCGCTCGCTGCGGGCGGCGGGACACGGGGCGGACGTCATCGCGGTGACGTCGGCACGCGATCTGGCGGTGGTGCGGGAAGGCGTGTCGCTCGGCGTCGTGCAGTACGTGCTGAAGCCGTTCACCTATCCCACGCTGCGGGACCGGCTCGTGCGCTACGCCGACTTCCGGGCGGCCGCCGGGGAGGCGAGCGGTCAGGAGGAGGTGGACCGGGCGCTGGGCGCACTGCGGGTCTCGGACCCGGCCACGCTGCCCAAGGGCCTGAGCGGGCCGACGCTGGAGGCGGTGACCCGGGCCCTGCGGGAGGCTCCGGACGGGGTGACCGCGGCGAACGCCGGGGAGGGGCTGGGGATTTCCCGGATCACCGCGCGCCGCTATCTGGAGCATCTGGTGGCGGGGGGCCGGGCCGTGCGGCGGCCGAGTTACGGCCAGGTGGGCAGGCCGGAGTTGCACTATCACTGGGTGGCTGAATCCCGCTGATGGATCGGGGCGCACCGGGGCGTGCGCCCTAGGAGGATCGTACGAAGGGTGAACTGGGAGGAACAGCCTGTAGCCAGGCCGTTCACGGCCTTCTACGGTGGGGCCGTGCACCCCACCACGCCCTTCAACGCCCCCGCCGCGCGCCGTCTCCGCGAGGCGCTGGGAATGGCTCCCGGACATGTTGCGTACGGCCTCGGCGCCCAGTACGGACTGACCCTCACCGCTGAGACCGTCATGGCCTGGGAGCGTGGCACGGCCCAGCCCGGCGAACGCGAACTGAAGGCGCTGGCGGGTGTGCTGTGGTGTGCGCCCGACGAACTGCTGACCGCCGCGAGCACGTTGCGCGAGCACCGGCTGGCCCGGGACATCGCGGTGGAGGACCTGGCTCGGTCGCTCGGGATGACGGCCGCCGCGTACCAGCGGACCGAGGAGTCGGGCCGCTGGCGCGGCAACGAGCGCCAGGCCGTGGCACTCTGCGAGGCGCTGGACATGTCCGCGGCGCAGTTCCTGACGGCGACCGGCCGGAACGAGGAGCTGGCGGACCTGCTGAGCAGGGCCGTCACGACCCGCTGGCAGGCGTACGTACGGCCGGTGGACAAGCTCGTACCCCTGGACCGGGTCCTGGTCCAGAACGTGCTGGAGCAGCTGCACACCGACTACCAGGCCCTGATGCTCTCCACGTTGAGCTGGAACCCGACGGCCCGGGACCGGGCAGGGGCGGACGACGTGGGCCGGGAGTTCCTGGACCGGGTGGTCGAGGAGTTCTGGCGGACGGCGGGCATCTGAGCGAGGGGGCGACGACAGCGCCCCCACCGCCCACAGGTGCCCGCGCGGCTCAGAAGACCGACTCGGCCTCGTACATCCGGTCGCTGGGAACGGTCTTCAGCCGGGTCACGGCGTCCGCCAGCGGGGCCATCACGATCTCGGTCCCGCGCAGCGCCGTCATCCGCCCGAAGTCGCCGCGGTGCACGGCCTCCACGGCGTTCCAGCCGAAGCGGGTCGCGAGCACACGGTCGTACGCGGTCGGCGTGCCGCCGCGCTGCACATGGCCGAGGATGACCGGCCGGGCCTCCTTGCCGAGCCGCCGTTCCAGCTCGGCGGCCAGCCGGTTGCCGATGCCCTGGAAGCGCTCGTGGCCGAACTGGTCGATCTCGCCCTTGGCGTACGTCATGGACCCTTCGGCCGGGTGCGCGCCCTCGGCGACGCAGATGACGGCGAACTTCTTGCCGCGCGCGAAGCGTTCCTCGACCATCTTGACCAGGTCGTCGACCTGGAAGGGCCGCTCCGGCAGGCAGATGCCGTGGGCGCCGCCGGCCATGCCTGACTCCAGCGCGATCCAGCCCGCGTGGCGGCCCATGACCTCGACGACCATGACCCGCTGGTGCGATTCGGCGGTGGTCTTGAGGCGGTCTATGGCCTCGGTCGCGACACCGACGGCGGTGTCGAAGCCGAAGGTCCGGTCGGTGGCGGAGATGTCGTTGTCGATGGTCTTCGGGACACCGACGACGGGCATCCCGGCGTCGGACAGCATGCGGGCCGCGGTGAGCGTGCCCTCGCCGCCGATCGGGATGAGGGCGTCGATGCCGTAGCGGAGGGAGAGTTCCGCGCAGTTCTCGGCGGCCTCGCGCAGCCGGTCGCGCTCCAGGCGGGCCGAGCCGAGGATCGTGCCGCCGCGGGCCAGGATGCCGCTGACCGCGTTCAGGTCGAGGGGCCGGAAGTGGCCGTCGAGCAGCCCCTTGAAGCCGTCCTCGAAGCCGATGACCTCGTCGTCGTGGCCCACCACGGCCCGGTGCACGACCGACCGGATCACAGCGTTCAGGCCTGGGCAGTCGCCGCCTGCGGTGAGAATTCCGATGCGCATCCTGCTCTGTCTCCTGCTCGCTAGTGACATGCGTTCCGGGGGCCCGTCGAGAAACCCCCGTACCGTGAGCCACGACGATTGTCCCACGCCGAGCCGGGACCCCGCGCTCCCGGCTTCGGGACAGTGACCGACCGGGGCCCGGGAGCGGCCCGCGCCGGGGCTGTGCCCGGCGGGCGGCCCGCCTGCCCCGGTGGGTATCGTCAAAGGGGCAATGCCAGCCAAACAGGACGGGAGAACACGCGTGGCGCGCAGCGTGTACGTGACCGGGATCGACCGGGGAGACGGCCGGCAGGTCGTCGATCTGGGAGTCATGGAGCTACTGACGCGTCAGGTGGACCGGGTGGGCGTCTTCCGGCCGCTGATCCACGACGGTCCCGACCGGCTGTTCGAGCTCCTGCGGGCCCGTTACCGGCTCTCGCAGAGCCCGGAGACGGTCTTCGGTCTCGACTACCAGCAGGCCTCCGCAGTCCAGGCGGAGAAGGGTACGGACGAGCTGGTGTCCCTGCTCGTCGAGCGGTTCCACCGGGTGGCCCGCGACTACGAGGTGGTGCTGGTGCTCGGCAGCGACTTCGCCGCCACCCAGCTCCCCGACGAACTGGCCCTGAACGCGAGGCTCGCCAACGAGTTCGGCGCCTCGGTGATCGCGGTGGTAGGCGGCAAGGACCAGGACGCCGAGTCCGTGCGGGCCGAGACGCGCAACGCCTACCGGGCTTACGCCGGTCTCGGCTGCGACGTGCTGGCGATGATCGTGAACCGGGTGGCGTCCGGGGACCGCGCGGACATCGCCGACCGGCTGAAGGCACAGCTCCCGGTCCCCTGTTCCGTCCTGCCCGACGACCCCGCGCTCTCCGCGCCCACCGTCGCCCAGATCAACACCGCCCTCGGCGGAACGGTTCTGCTCGGCGACGACTCCGGCCTGGCCAGGGACGCGCTGGACTTCGTGTTCGGCGGCGCCATGCTGCCGAACCTCCTGAAGGCCCTGACCCCTGGCTGCATGGTCGTCACCCCCGGCGACCGCGCGGACCTGGTGGTCGGTTCGCTCGCCGCGCACAGCGCGGGCACGCCGCCCATCGCGGGTGTCCTGCTGACGCTGAACGAGCGCCCCGGCGAGGAGATACTCCGGCTGGCGGCCCGCCTCGCACCGGGCACCCCGGTCATCGCGGTGGCCGGCGGCTCGTTCCCCACCGCGGGCGAACTCTTCGCACTCGAAGGGAAGCTGAACGCGGCGACGCCTCGCAAGGCGGAGACCGCCCTCGGCCTCTTCGAGCGCCACGTGGACACCGGCGCCCTCCTGGAGCGCATCTCCGTGGCCCGCAGCGGCCGGGTCACCCCCATGATGTTCGAGCACGAACTGCTGGAACAGGCCCGCTCGAACCGGCGTCGGGTCGTCCTCCCCGAGGGCACCGAGGAGCGCGTCCTGCGCGCCGCCGACGTCCTGCTCCGCCGCGACGTCTGCGACCTGACCCTCCTCGGGGACACCGACGTCATCCGCAAGAAGGCCGCCGACCTGGGCATCGACCTGGGCGGGACCCAGCTCGTCGACCCGGGGACCTCCGAGCTGCGCCAGGGCTTCGCCGAGCGGTACGCGGCGCTGCGCGCGCACCGCGGCGTGACGGTCGAGCTGGCGTACGACGTCGTCTCCGACGTCAACTACTTCGGCACGCTGATGGTCCAGGAGGGCCTGGCCGACGGCATGGTCTCCGGCTCGGTGCACTCCACGGCGGCGACGATCCGCCCCGCCTTCGAGATCATCAAGACCAAGCCGGGCGCCTCGATCGTCTCCTCGGTCTTCTTCATGTGTCTGGCCGACAGGGTCCTGGTCTACGGCGACTGCGCGGTCAATCCGGACCCGGACGCCGAGCAGCTCGCGGACATCGCGGTGCAGTCGGCGGTCACCGCGTCCCGCTTCGGTGTGGACCCACGGATCGCGATGCTCTCGTACTCGACGGGCACCTCCGGCACGGGCGCCGACGTCGACAAGGTGCGCGAGGCCACGGAGCGGGTACGCGCCCTACGACCGGACCTGAGGGTCGAGGGGCCGATCCAGTACGACGCGGCGGTCGATCCGTCCGTCGCCGCGACCAAGCTTCCCGCGTCCGAGGTGGCGGGCCGGGCGACCGTGCTGGTCTTCCCGGACCTCAACACCGGCAACAACACCTACAAGGCCGTCCAGCGTTCGGCGGGCGCCGTCGCGGTCGGGCCGGTCATGCAGGGGCTGCGCAAGCCGGTCAACGACCTCTCGCGCGGCGCACTCGTGCAGGACATCGTGACCACCGTGGCCATCACAGCGATCCAGGCGCAGGACGAGGAGCAGACCGGATGACCCCCACGCACACCCCAGGCGGCCGGGCGAGCCGGGTGCTCGTCCTCAACTCGGGGTCCTCCTCGGTCAAGTACCAGCTCCTGGACATGCGGGACGGCGCACGGCTGGCGACCGGCCTGGTCGAGCGGATCGGCGAGGCGGACTCCCGGCTGGTGCACACGCCTCCGGAGGGCGGGGAGGCCCGCGAGCGGACCGGCAGGATCGCCGACCACGAGGAAGCCCTGCGGGCGGCGGCCGAGGAGCTCGCGGCCGACGGGCTCGGCCTGGACTCCCCCGACCTGGCGGCGATCGGGCACCGGGTGGTGCACGGCGGGCTGAAGTTCAGCGAGCCCACCGTGATCACCGACGAGGTGCTGAAGGAGATCGAGCGGCTCGTCCCGGTGGCCCCGCTGCACAATCCGGCGAACATCACCGGGATCCGCACGGCTCAGGCGCTGCGCCCGGACCTGCCGCAGGTCGCGGTCTTCGACACGGCGTTCCACACGACGATGCCGGAGCACGCGGCCCGGTACGCGATCGACGTCGAGACCGCCGACGCGCACCGCATCCGCCGCTACGGCTTCCACGGCACCTCGCACGCGTACGTGTCGCGCCGGACGGCCGAACTGCTGGGCCGTCCGGTGCCCGAGGTGAACGTGATCGTGCTGCACCTCGGCAACGGCGCCTCGGCCTCGGCCGTGGCGGGCGGCCGGTGCGTGGAGACCTCCATGGGGCTGACCCCCCTGGAGGGCCTGGTCATGGGCACGCGTTCGGGGGACATCGACCCCGCCGTCACCTTCCACCTGAAGCGGGTGGCGGGGATGTCGGCGGACGAGATCGATGTCCTGCTGAACAAGAGGAGCGGCCTGGTCGGCCTGTGCGGCGACAACGACATGCGGGAGATCAGGCGCCGGGTGGACGAGGGCGACGAGCGGGCCACGCTCGCGTTCGACATCTACGTCCACCGGCTGAAGAAGTACATCGGCGCCTATTCGGCGGTCCTCGGCCGGGTGGACGCGGTGGTGTTCACGGCGGGGGTCGGGGAGAACTCGGCCCCGGTGCGGGAGGCTGCGCTCGCGGGACTGGAAGGTTTCGGCCTGGCCGTGGACGCGGACCGCAACGCCGTACGGTCCCGCGAACCGCGGCTGATCTCGCCCGACGACGCACGGGTGGCGGTCGCCGTCGTACCTACGGACGAGGAGCTGGAGATCGCCGGTCAGACCTTCGCCCTGGTCGACAACTGAGCGGGCTCGCGCCCCTTTGTATCTTCCACCAGACGGAATATTCCGCAGTGAAACAAACCGATAGGATCCGCCCTATGCGCCGTTCCAAAATCGTCTGCACCCTCGGTCCCGCCGTCGACTCCCATGAGCAGCTCGTCGCTCTGATCGAGGCCGGCATGAGCGTGGCCCGTTTCAACTTCAGTCACGGTACCCACGAGGAGCACCAAGGCCGTTACGACCGGGTCCGCAAGGCCGCCGCCGAGACCGGCCGCGCGGTCGGTGTGCTCGCCGACCTCCAGGGCCCCAAGATCCGTCTCGGGAAGTTCGCCGAGGGACCCGTCGAGCTCATCCGCGGGGACGAGTTCGTCATCACCTCCGAGGACGTCCCCGGCGACAAGTCGATCTGCGGCACCACCTACAAGGGTCTGCCCGGCGACGTCACCAAGGGCGACCCGATCCTGATCAACGACGGCAACGTCGAGCTGAAGGTCGTCTCGGTCGACGGCCCCCGGGTCACCTCCATCGTCATCGAGGGCGGTGTCATCTCCGACCACAAGGGGATCAACCTCCCCGGTGCGGCGGTGAACGTTCCCGCGCTGTCGGAGAAGGACGTCGAGGACCTGCGGTTCGCCCTGCGGATGGGCTGCGACCTGGTCGCGCTGTCCTTCGTCCGGGACGCCGAGGACGTCAAGGACGTGCACAAGGTGATGGACGAGGAGGGCCGCCGGGTCCCCGTCATCGCCAAGGTCGAGAAGCCGCAGGCCGTCGAGCACATGGAGGGCGTCGTAGCCGCCTTCGACGGTGTGATGGTCGCCCGAGGTGACCTCGCCGTCGAGTATCCGCTCGAGAAGGTCCCGATGGTGCAGAAGCGCCTCGTCGAGCTGTGCCGCCGCAACGCCAAGCCGGTGATCGTGGCGACCCAGATGATGGAGTCGATGATCACCAACTCGCGGCCGACCCGCGCCGAGGCGTCCGACGTCGCCAACGCCATCCTGGACGGCGCGGACGCGGTCATGCTGTCTGCCGAGTCCTCCGTCGGCGCCTACCCGATCGAGACGGTCAAGACGATGTCGAAGATCGTCGTCGCCGCCGAGGAGGAGCTCCTCTCCAAGGGCCTCCAGCCGCTGGTGCCGGGCAAGAAGCCCCGTACGCAGGGTGGTTCGGTGGCCCGCGCGGCCTGCGAGATCGCGGACTTCCTGGACGGCAAGGCACTGGTGGCCTTCACCAAGTCCGGTGACACGGCCCGCCGTCTGTCCCGCTACCGCGTGGCGCAGCCGATCCTGGCCTTCACCACGGAGGAGTCCACCCGCAACCAGCTGGCGCTGAGCTGGGGCGTCGAGTCCTACGTCGTGCCGCACGTGGACAACACGGACGCCATGGTCGACCTGGTGGACGCGGAGCTGCTGAAGCTCAACCGCTACAACGACGGCGACACGATGGTCATCACGGCCGGCTCGCCCCCCGGTGTCCCCGGGACCACCAACATGGTCCGGGTGCACCACCTGAGCGGCGAGCGCGCCTGACCCGCCCCGCGGCAGACACGACCGTGGCCCGCACCCCCGTTCTCACGGGTGTGCGGGCCACGGTCGTCGTGCGGCTCCCGGACGGGTCCTGGTCACCGGTCAGGTGTTGCTGCCGGTGAAGTAGTTCTGCAGGCCGGGGATGGTGAGCGTGCCGCCGAACTGGCCGGCCTGGGTCACCGTCACGTCGGTGAAGAAGGCGAACGGGACGTTCAGTGGCGGAGGGGTCTCCGGGCTGAAGGTGATCGGGATGAGCCCGAAGAGGTTGCCCTCGAGCTTCTCCGTGTACATCGTCACCTCGCCGCCGCGGATCGTCGACGTGGAGCCGGCGCTCGCCTTGACGTGGCCGGTCGTCCCGGCCGGGCCCTTCGTCAGCTGGTGCAGGTCCCTGATGTCGATGGAACTGGCCGTGAACTTCAGGACCTTCTTGACGGCGCCGCTGTACGTCCTCACCTCGACGATGCCCGCGTAGTCGAGCCCGTTGAGCGTGAGCTTCGACGTCTCCAGCGTCCACGGGTCGTCCGGCAGCAGCGGGATGCCCTGCTCCAGCTCGGCCGCGGCGAGCGCCTCGGGGTCGGCGGTCGGGCAGGGGTAGCGCTCCTTGGCGCCGTCCGGGATGTCCTCGTCCTTCACGGGGTCGAGGCCCTTGACGTCGTCGTCGAGTTCCTCGACCTCCTCGCCGGCCTTCTCGGCCGCGTCGCGGATGGCGTCGGTGGTCTTGTCGACCGTGTCCTCCGCGGCCTCCGTCGCCTTCTCCACCGGATCGGTGGCGGCGGCGCTCTTCGACGGCTCCGGGCTCTCGGCGGTGGCTCCGGCGGACGGCTCGGCCGTCTCCTTGTCCGGTCCGTCGAAGAGGTCCTTGAGCGCGTCACCGACACCCAGTGGGTCGAGGGGGTTCTTCGACTCGGTGGGCGTGGGGGTGGCCGAGGGGGTGGCCTCGTCCCCGGAGTTCCCCGGGGGCACGTCCTCCCCGGAGGGGCTCGCGCCGGCGGAGGGCTTCGACGTCGCCGTTCCGTCGTCCTCGGCGCCATCGTCCTTGCCGGCGTCGTCCTTGCCCGCGTCCTCGGACGGCGTGGCGCTCGGGGTCGGCTCCGTCTCCGGCTCCTGCGATTCGGACGGCTCGTCGGAGCGCGTCACACAGGGCCCGGGGGCGAAGGGGATGTCCGAGTTGTCGTCGGCCATCGCCAGCTTGGGGGTGAGCCCCATGCCCACGAAGACGGCCGTCGGCATCGCGGCGAGCGCGAACGCCTTCTTGCCCGCGGGCATGTGCAGCTTCGTCAGGAGTGACTTCCTGGGCGCCGCGTGACGGGGCCCTCTTCGCTCCGGAAGATCCTCGGGCCGGACGTCGTTCGTCTGTCCGTCGTCACCCCTCACGATGCCTCCCAGCGTCGGCCTCCGTCGCCACCTCGAACAGCTTCCGCTTCCGCGGGGCCTCTGCGATGTCGTGGAATTCCTGACCGCGCTCCGGGGCCTCGGGGCGGGCCGCCTCCGGACCACCGGGCGCCGGCGCGCCCTCCGCCTCGCCCGGTGCCCAGGAGAGGGAGAGTGCTCCGCCGATGAGGGCGAGCAGGAAACCGATGACGAAGCCGCCGATATTGGCGACGGGAATGGAGATGAGTGCGAGCAGGATCGCGGCGACCCCTGCGAACACCCGCACGATGTGGTGGAACCACATCGTGAGGCCCAGCGTGACGAGCAGGACCCCGATGATCAACGACCCGGCACCGGCGGTGGTGGACATCGCGATCGTCATGTTTCCGAGGTGCATGTTCGCGTACGGGAAGTACGCGATGGGTAGACCACCCAGGATGGTGAACAGGCCCGCCCAGAACGGCCGGTTACCCCGCCAGGTGCGGAATCCCCGCCGGTGGACGGTGAGGTAGTGCTCGTTCTGCCCTGTGGACTCGGGGCTCATGGAAAACAGCTCCCTGGAACCGGTACTGCTGTGAGAAGAGAAGGGGTGGGCAGCCGGAGGCCCGCAGGGAGCGCTCCGGCCGCCCGGTCACGTGCCTCAGAAGCACTGCTCGTCGGTACCGCTGTGCAGCCGCAGCTTCAGGTTGCTGAGCTCGAAGGTGCCGGCCGTGGTCGCCCACGCCACCTGCTCCACATCGGTCAGGACCGCTTCCTCCGCACGCTGTGCGAAACCGTTCTTGTTGGCCTGGGTACCCGGCTGGATGCCGGTGGCACCGAGGTCACCGGCGGCGACGCCGATGTCGATGTTCTTGAACGCCGCGTCCGCGTCGAGCTGGGCGACGTCCAGGTACAGATTGGTCGCCCTGACCGGCTTATCCGGGTCGGTACCGGCCTCCAGCCTCAGCGTGACGCTGCCGAGGTCGAACGGGAGGTTCGGCGTGACCACCGACTGGCACATGTTGGTGATCGTGGCGCTGCTGAAGCCCGACACGGCCACCGGGTGGTGCTTGCCCGCCCCGGAAGCGACGTTCCCGTACTGGACGAAGTCCTTACCGACGAGACTGTCGGTGCTGACCTTGAAGCTCTGGCCGGAGACGCTGAACGACGCGGCGAGCGCACCCTGCGCGAGACCGACGCCGACGGCGGCGGTCGCGACGACGCTCGGCACCATGACCAGAGCGAAACGCTTCCATCTGGTACCACCGCGAACCTGCGAACTCATAAATTTCCTCCTTCTCGGACGTACATCTCCGGTACGGGCATCGTGCCCGTCCTGGGATGGGAGAAGTGCTACGTCCTCGGGAAGGAGAGCGCCCGGACCGGAGGCGCGTACCGCATCCGAATCACCGGCGATCACCCCCGAGCGACAACCACTGGCCGCACGTCTGCGCGGCCGGCTCGGACAGGCCCTGCCGAGGGCAGGAACCCCCCTGTCCGCGATCGGCGTCACTGCCGCCGACCACCCGGTGGGGAACCAACAGACCCACCTGCGCCGACTGGCCGTCGGGCCCGCGGGTATTGGACCGAGCGTGGCCGATCGTGGTCCATTCGCGGCTGTGACACAAGGGGGGTCGTTACCGACTAGTAACGACCCGATAACCAGGTGGCGACAGCGGGGCATCAACCGGCCACACAGGGTGGCACCAAAGGGACGCGGGAATGGCGGGATTACAGAGCGAAACCGGACAGACCCGTGCAGGCGCTTTACTGCGAGTAACAGGGCGCACTTTTATCAAGTTTTGGTAAAGCGAACGTGTTGATTGTCGTTCGCCCGTGAAAACGGCCGTGGTGCCCGGAGGGCTCCACGGCCGCGTTGTCACATCAGAACAAGACGCGCGCCAGGGCGGTCCTGGCCGCCGCGACCCGGGGGTCGTCGGGGCCGATCACCTCGAAGAGCTCCAGGAGCCGGACCCGGACCGCGTCGCGGTCGTCGCCGACATTGCGGCGGACCGTCTCGACGAGCCGCCCGAACGCGTCCTCGACATGGCCGCCCACGAGGTCCAGGTCGGCGGCGGCCATCTGCGCCACCGGCTGGGCCGGATTCTCCGCGGCCTCCTTGCGGACCTGCTGCGGATCCATGCCCGCGACGCGGCCCAGCAGTTCGGCCTGGGCCAGACCCAGCTTCGCCTCGGTGTTGACCGGGTCGTCGGCCAGGACGCCCTTGTACGCCTGGACCGCACCGGCGAAGTCGTTGGCGTCCAGCGCCTGCGCGGCGGCTTCCAGCTGCGCGTCGTACGGCCCCGCGGGGACCTCGGCGGGCTCGCTCTTCTCACCCGCGGATCCGGCGTCCGGGTCGACGGTGATCCCGGTGAGGCCGAAGCGCTCCTCGCCGACCTGGATCAGCTGGTCCAGGGTCTGGCGGATCTGGCTCTCGGGGGCCGCGCCCTGGAAGAGCGGGAGGGCCTGCCCGGCCACCACCGCGAAGACCGCGGGGATGCCCTGGATACCGAACTGCTGCATCAGCATCTGGTTGGCGTCGACATCGACCTTGGCCAGCACGAAGCGGCCGTTGTACTCGGCGGCGAGGCGCTCCAGCAGCGGACCGAGCTGCTTGCACGGCTCGCACCACTCGGCCCAGAAGTCGATGACGACCGGGACTTCGGTGGAGCGCTGGAGGACATCGGTCTCGAAGCCCGCCTCGTCGACGTCGATCACCAGGGAGGCAGGTGCCACGGCACCGGCGCCCCCCTGCCGGGCGGACTCCGCGCGGGCCTGCTCCGCCTTCGCCTTGGCGTCGCCGGCCGCCTTCACAGCGGCGAGGTCGACGACACCGCTCATGGACATGTTCCTAGGCTGCATACGTACATCCTCCCCCCTGCACCCACTGTTCCGGAAAGCGATCCGTGAACCGCTTCCGTCCACAGCCGCACCGGTGTGCGCGGCGGGCGGACGGAAACGGTCCCGGGGCCCTGAAAACCCCGTGCTCGGTACCGGGTCCCCACCCGGCGCCTGTGGCTGTCGATCGGTCGTCGCGCGACGAGGGACGAACCGTCTCTCCTTACGCTACGACCCGTAGCGTAACTGGCCGGACCCCCTGCGGGGCAAGAGCTTTCGGTGATCTGTCTCACGCGCTCCGGGGCCGGTCAGCGGTACTTACCGGCCGGTATGGTCGCCGCATGCTGAGCCGCAGCCCCACCGGACCCGCCCGTTCCGGACGTCCTCGCAGTGCCGAGGCCGATGCCGCGATCCTGGAGGCGACCCGTGCGTCGCTGGTCGACCTCGGCTGGTCGAAGCTGACCATGGGCGATGTGGCGACCCGGGCTGGGGTCGCCAAGACCACGCTCTACCGGCGCTGGGCCGGCAAGAACGAGCTGGTGGTGGACGCGGTCGCGGTCCTCTTCGACGAACTGGAGCTGCCCGACCTCGGCAGCCTCGCGGCCGACGTGCAGGCCGTGGTCCTCCAGTTCGCGGCCCTGCTGGAACGGCCGGAGACCAAGACGGCGTTGATGGCGGTGGTCGCCGAGTCGACCCGGGACGAGCCCCTGCGGGACCGCATACGCGATTCGATCGTGGCCCGGCAGAAGCACCTCGTGCTGCAGGGCCGGGAGCGCGCCCAGCGCCGGGGCGAACTGCCCGCCGAGCCGGACACGGTGGTGGCGGCCCGCACCGCCGACCTGATCTTCGACGTGATCGCCGGCGCCGTGGTGCACCGGACCCTGGTGAGCGCCGAGCCCGTCGACACCGACTGGGCCCGGCGCTTCACCCTGTTGCTGCTCTCGGGGCTGGGAGTGGCGTCCCCGCCCCGGCCCTGACGCCCCGCGGGTCAGAAGCCGGGCGGCTCCGTGTAGACGCCCCACTCCTCGCGCAGCACCCCGCAGATCTCGCCGAGGGTCGCCTCCGCCCGTACGGCCTCCAGCATCGGCCCGATCATGTTCGAGCCGTCGCGGGCGGCGGCCAGCATGGCGTCCAGCGCGTTTCGGACCTCCGCGTCCTCGCGGGCCCCCTTGCGCACGGCGAGCTCGCGCACCTGCTCGCGCTCGACCTCGTGGCTGACCCGGAGGATCTCCAGGTCCCCGGTGACGGACCCGTGGTGGACGTTGACACCGACGACCCGCTTCTCGCCCTTCTCCAGCGACTGCTGGTAGCGGAAGGCGGCCTCGGCCGTCTCGCCGGTGAACCAGCCGTCCTCGATGCCGCGCAGGATTCCGGAGGTCATCGGCCCGATGGGGTGCTTGCCGTCCGGGTGCGCCCGGGTGCCGCGCTCCCTGATCTGCTCGAAGATCTTCTCGGCGTCGGCCTCGATGCGGTCGGTGAGCTGTTCGACGTACCAGGAACCGCCCAGCGGGTCGGCGACGTTGGCGACGCCGGTCTCCTCCATGAGCACCTGCTGGGTGCGCAGCGCGATCTCCGCGGCCTGCGCGGAGGGGAGGGCGAGCGTCTCGTCCAGGGCGTTGGTGTGCAGGGAGTTGGTGCCGCCGAGGACCGCGGACAGCGCCTCCACCGCGGTGCGTACGACGTTGTTGTACGGCTGCTGGGCGGTGAGCGAGACACCGGCCGTCTGCGTGTGGAAGCGGAGCCACTGCGCCTTGTCGGTCTTCGCGCCGTAGGTCTCCTTCATCCAGCGGGCCCAGATCCGGCGGGCGGCACGGAATTTGGCGATCTCCTCGAAGAAGTCGAGGTGTGCGTCGAAGAAGAAGGAGAGCCCGGGGGCGAACGTGTCGACGTCCAGGCCGCGTGACAGTCCGAGCTCCACGTACCCGAAGCCGTCGGCGAGGGTGTAGGCGAGCTCCTGCGCGGCCGTGGAGCCGGCCTCGCGGATGTGGTAACCGGAGACCGAGAGCGGCTTGTAGGCGGGGATGTCGCGGGCGCAGTGCTCCATCAGGTCGCCGATCAGGCGCAGATGGGGTTCGGGCTGGAAGAGCCACTCCTTCTGCGCGATGTACTCCTTGAAGATGTCGGTCTGGAGCGTGCCGTTGAGCACGGCCGGGTCGACGCCCTGGCGCTCGGCGGCGACCAGGTACATGCAGAAGACGGGGACGGCGGGTCCGCTGATCGTCATGGAGGTGGTGACGTCGCCGAGCGGGATGCCCCGGAACAGGACCTCCATGTCGGCGGCCGAGTCGATGGCGACACCGCAGTGGCCGACCTCGCCGAGTGCGCGGGGGTCGTCGGAGTCGCGGCCCATCAGGGTCGGCATGTCGAAGGCGACGCTGAGCCCTCCGCCGCCGTTGGCCAGGATGGACTTGTACCGTTCGTTGGTCTGCTCGGCGTTGCCGAAGCCGGCGAACTGGCGGATGGTCCAGGTGCGACCCCGGTAGCCGGTGGCGTGGAGCCCCCGGGTGAAGGGGTACTCGCCGGGCCAGCCGATCCGCTCGAATCCCTCGTAGGTGTCGCCGGGACGCGGGCCGTAGACAGGCTCCACCGGGTCTCCGGAGAGTGTGGTGAAGTCGGCGTCGCGCTTGCGTGCCTTGTCGTAACGGGCCTGCCAGCGCCGGCGGCCTTCCTCGATCTCGTGAGCGTCCATGCCTCAAATTTACTAGGACGTCCTAGTAAATGTCGATGGCAAACCGCCCTGCGCATCGCGCGGGGCGGTGGGGGCGCCTCGGGTCAGGCCTTGACGGCCCGTGCGGTGCCGTCGGTGATAAGCGGCTCGACCTCCCGGACGACCTTGCGCTCCACGAAGAACGCGGCCGTCGGGATCGTGCCGGAGATCAGCACCCAGAGCAGCTTGCCGATCGGCCACTTCGCCTTGGAACCGAGGTCGAAGGCGAAGATCAGGTAGATGATGAACAGGACGCCGTGGAGCTGCGAGACCGCGAAGGTCAGGCTCTCACCGGTGTCGAATCCGTACTTGAAGACCATGCACACGCACAGGATCATCAACATGACGGCGGTGACGTAGGCCATCACCCGATAGCGGGTCAGCACGCTGCGTTTCATGGCATCGAGCCTAACCGGGGCACATGAGCGATCTTGCAGCGCCCCGGGCCCCGGTCACTTGTCGTCGAAGTCCTGGGCGGCCACCCGCAGCGGCCGGAGCATCGCGAAGATCTCGGCGCACTCCTCGTCGTCGTACGCCCCGAGCCCGAAGTCCATCGCCATCAGGTCCTGACTGGCCGCCTCGACGACCTCGCGGCCCTTGGCCGTGATGGAGGCGAGGGTCCCCCGGCCGTCGTTGGGGTTGGGGCGCTTGTCGACCAGCCCCGAGCGCACCAGCCGGTCCACCGTGTTCGTCACGGAGGTGGGGTGCACCATCAGGCGCTCCCCGATCTTGGACATCGGCAGCTCACCGGCCTGGGAGAAGGTGAGCAGGACCAGCGCCTCGTAACGGGCGAAGGTCAGCCCGTACGGTTTGACCACCGCGTCCACCTCGGCCAGCAGGATCTGCTGCGCGCGCATGATCGAGGTGATCGCACCCATGGAGGGCACCGGCCCCCAGCGCCGCTGCCAGAGTTCCTCGGCGCGGGCGATGGGATCGAAGGGGAGGCTGAGCGGCTTCGGCACGGAACGACCTTACCCATTGGTCACATGAGGGTCAGCCCTGTCTCGCCTTTCGGTACCAGACACGTGTTCTACGGCCCTCCATGGCCGGCAGAAGGCTGCGACCGGTGCCGAGCGCGCCCGGCCCTCCGCCGTTCCCGCGCGTACGCAGCGGCGTGAGGGAGGACCGCGCCGCGAGCGGCGCGAGGGCGATCACCAGAGCGAGCGCCGCCCAGCCACGGGCCGCCGGGTGCGTAAGGGCCGCCACGCAGCTCAGCACACCGAGCAGCCAGGTGAGCACGGCCACCGGCCGGTGGACGAGCAGCAGCGTGTAGCCGAGGAGCCGGCCGGGTGGCATCCGGAACAGCGCCTTCGCGTACTGCCGCAGCAGCGCCCCCCGGGGCGGTACCGCCGGAGCGGCGTACCCCTCGTGGGAGACCGTCACGTGCGGGACGCGGACGGAGCGCCAGTACCGGCCGGTCCGAGGGTCGCGGCGCCGGTGGATCTCCAGCCCGGTGGCGGTGTCGTCCTCGCCGGCGGAGTCGTGGAAGCCTCCGGCCCGGCGCAGCGCCGCGATCCGTACGACGCTGCCGGGACCGGCGAGAGCGGCCGCGCCGTAGCGGTTGCCCGCGCGCTGCGCCAGCGCGTGGACCTCGTCGTCCCCGCCGGGCCGCGGGCCGACGACGAAGGCCGTGTCCGGGTCCCGGAAGTAACCCGTCATCCGCTCCAGGAAGCCCGGCAGCGGGACGTGGCCGGTCTCCACGGAGGCGACGAGGTCGTACGCGTCACCGTGCTTGGCGACCCAGGCGTTGAGGTTGCCGTGCCTCGCCCCGGCCCGGTGCGGGCCCTCCGCCCGGTTCCACTCGGGCACCCCGAGGCGGGTGAAGTGGTGCACGCCCAGCTCGGCGCAGAGCATCCTGGCCTCCGGGTCGTCGCCCTCGTCGAGCAGCCAGACGTCCAGCGGTCCCGGATGCCGCATCCGTACGGCGCCCTCCAGGTTCACCCGCACCGAGGAGAGCGGCTCACCGCCGGGTGCGTACGTGGTGAGGAAGGCGACCCTGGTGCCGGACTCCGGAGCTCGGGGGCCCGGGTCCCTGGCCACCGCGACGGCGTGCACGGCCAGGGCGAGGCCGGCCGCCGCGGGCACGGCGAGCAGGCCGAGGGAGACCAGCGTCACGGAGTCGGCGAGGCCGAGCCACGCCTGGCCGGGACGCCCGGTCCGGTGCGCGGGCAGGACCAGGAGGAGCAGCAGCAGTCCGGCGAGCACGGGGGCGAGCGTCAGCGGGGAGACCGCTCGTATTCGGCGCCACCCGGCGCGGCCGGTACGTCCGGCACGGTGGACGTGGTCAGGTCTTTCCGACGGCATCGGGCCTCCAACGGTCGGATATGCCGGTGTCCCCACAGAAGGGGAGATCCGGCAGGGTGTCGACCGGGAAGGTCCGACCGGGCGGATTCCTTCCCCCGAACGGGACGAGCCCCCGACGCCGGAGGGCGTGGGGGGCTCGTGCGCGCGGGGTGGACGGGGTGTCAGCCCGCCAGGTGGCGCTCGACGGTCTCGACCTTGGAGGTCAGGCCGTCGGTGACGCCCGGCCGGATATCGGCCTTCAGCACCAGGGAGACCCGGCCGGCGCGGGCCTCGACAGCGGCGACGGCGCGCTTGACGACGTCCATGACCTCGTCCCACTCGCCTTCGAGGGAGGTGAACATCGCGTCGGTGCGGTTGGGCAGCCCGGACTCCCGGACGACCCTGACGGCGTCGGCGACGTACTCACCGACGTCCTCGCCGACGCCCACCGGGCTGACGGAGAAGGCGACGATCATGCGTCGACCGTCCCCTCGGCGCGAGCGCGGGCGGCGATGACGCCGTCGGCCTCGTACTTCTTGAGCAGCTTCTCGCCGTAGAGACCACCGAAGGGCACGACCGCGAGGAGGAAGAACAGGGCGACGCGCTTGAGGGGCCACTTGGCCTTGACCCACACGTCCAGCAGGAAGATCACGTAGATGGTGAAGAGCAGGCCGTGCAGCGCGCCGAGGGGCGGCATCAGGAAGTCGATGTCCGAGATCCTCATGAGGAGCGAGCCGAAGATCAGGAGCGCCGGGAAGGACAACGCCTCGGGAAGCGAGATGAGGCGCAGCCGGTGCAGGGCGGAAGCGGTCTTGATGTCCACGAGGGCACCTTCGGTGGGAGGGGCGTGTCGGCTTGTGAAAGCAGGCACAAGCACAGCCATTGTGGCATCGCCCGCAGGCCCCCCGGGCAGGGGGTCCGTGTCCGGTACCTGCCGCGCGTCTCCGCCCATATCAGGGTCGTTCCGGGGGGCGGATCGTCCGTGGGTCCCTGTGCGCCGGACTCCTCTGCGGCTAACGTCGCACCGTGGCGATGTTCCGACTTCAAGGCAGCAAGACGCTCGCCGTCGACCTGACGGGTGATGCCGTCAAGGCGAAGAACGGCGCGATGGTGGCGTACGACGGCCGGATGGCGTTCAAGAAGATGTCCGGCGGCGGTGAGGGCCTGCGCGGCATGGTGACCCGCCGGCTGACCGGCGAGCAGATGGACATGATGGAGGTGAAGGGGCAGGGCACCTGCTATTTCGCCGACCGGGCGAGCGAGATCAACCTCGTCTCGCTGCACGGCGAGACCCTGTACGTCGAGTCCAGCAATCTGCTGGCCACCGACGCCGGGCTGCGCACCGGGACCTCCTTCACGGGTCTCCGCGGCGGGGCGACCGGCAACGGCCTGTTCACCACGACCGTCGAGGGCACCGGCCAGGCGGCGATCATGTCCGACGGATCCGCCGTGGTGCTGCGGGTGACACCCCAGTACCCGCTGAACGTCGACCCCGGCGCGTACATCGCCCACCAGGGCAGGCTTCAGCAGCACTTCCAGTCCGGGGTGAACTTCCGGACGCTCATGGGCGAGGGCTCCGGCGAGTCCTTCCAGATCCGCTTCGAGGGCGAGGGCCTCGTCTACGTGCAGCCCAGCGAGCGGAACACCGTCGGGGGCGATGCCTGATGCCGTTCCGTGAGATCAACTCGAAGATGGTCGAGGCCGTGGTGAGCCCCGGCCGGACGATGTACAGCCAGCGCGGCGCGATGCTCGCGTACCGGGGCGACGTCTCGTTCACCCCGAACATCCAGGGCGGCCAGGGCGGCCTGGGGTCGATGATCGGCAGGCGGGTGGCGAACGAGGCGACCCCGCTGATGACGGTCGAGGGGAACGGCACGGTGATGTTCGGTCACGGGGGTCATCACATCCAGGTGATCGGCCTGGACGGTGACACCCTCTACGTGGAGGCCGACCGGCTGCTCGCCTTCGACGGGACGCTCCAGCAGGGCACCATGTTCATGGGCTCGCAGGGCGGGGTGATGGGCATGGTGCGCGGCCAGGTGACCGGCCAGGGCCTGTTCACGACGACGCTCACGGGTCACGGCGCGGTCGCCGTGATGGCGCACGGCGGGGTGATCGAGCTGCCGATCACGCCGGGGCGGCCGGTCCACGTGGACCCGCAGGCGTACGTCGCGCACCACGGGGACGTGACCAACAAGCTGTCCACCGCGCTCGGCTGGCGCGACATGGTGGGGCGCGGTTCCGGTGAGGCGTTCCAGCTGGAGCTCAGCGGCAGCGGAGCGGTCTACGTCCAGGCGTCGGAGGAGAAGCTGTGAGCACGCCGGTGGTCTTCGATCCGACGACGCTGCCGTCGGACGACAACGTCAACGCGTACACCTTCTGCGTGGAGCTCAAGGGGAGCCGGTGGTTCCTGCAGAAGGGCAAGATGATCGCCTATTACGGGCAGATCGACTTCAACGGCATCGGGCACGGCCGCTTCGAGCGGCTGATCCGCACGAGCTTCCACTCGCCGCTGCACGCGAGCGACTGGGTGGTGGCCGAGGGCAGCGGCAAGATGCTGCTCGCCGACCGGGCCTTCGACGTGAACTCCTTCGACCTGGAGGAGGGGAACCTGACGATCCGGTCCGGCAACCTGCTGGCGTACCAGCCGACGCTGGCGCTGAAGCAGTCCATCGTGCCGGGCTTCCTGACCCTGATCGGGACGGGGAAGTTCGTCGCCGCCTCCAACGGCCCGGTGGTCTTCATGGAGCCACCGCTCCGGGTGGACCCGCAGGCGCTGGTGGGCTGGGCGGACTGCCCCTCGCCCTGCCACCACTACGACCACGGCTACATGACGGGCGTGATGGGCGGGCTGCGCTCGCTGACCGGGATCGGCGGCACCTCGGGTGAGGAGCACCAGTTCGAGTTCGTCGGGGCGGGCACCGTACTGCTCCAGTCGACGGAGGCCGTGATGCCCGAGCAGGCGGCCGGTGCCGTCCCGCACGCGCCGGGCGTGCCGGGCGGCGGGCCAGGCAGCGGCGGTCAACACGGCTCCACACCCCGCATGCCCGGTCAGCTGGGGGACCTCCAGCGTCGCTTCGGGCTGTGAACGGTAGTCTGCGGAGTGTGACACCGCCTGGTGCGTGCGCGGTGTCACACCCCCAGACTTCGTCCGGCTTTCAACATCTTAGGTAGAATCCATACATGGAGACCGAGACGGCCACACGCTGGCTGACCGATGCGGAGCAGTGCGCCTGGCGCACCCACCTGGACGTCAGCCGGCTGCTGACACACCAGCTGGAGAAGGACCTCCAGCCGTTCGGCCTGACCATGAACGACTACGAGATCCTGGTCAACCTCTCGGAGTCGGAGGACCGGCGCATGCGGATGAGCGACCTGGCCGCCGCCACCCTGCAGTCCAAGAGCAGGCTCTCGCACCAGATCACCCGCATGGAGAACGCCGGCCTGGTGCGGCGCGAGCACTGCGAGTCGGACCGGCGCGGGCTGTTCGCGGTCCTCACGGACCTGGGCGGCGAGACGATGCGGAAGGTCGCGCCGCGCCATGTCGAGTCCGTGCGCAGGCACTTCATGGACCTGCTCTCCCCCGAGGAGCTCGCAGGACTGCACTCGGCGCTGACCCCGATCGCGGACCATCTGCGCGGCCGGCGCGGCAAGCCGTAGGGCCTCAGCCCTCCTCCGCCGTTCCCTCCCGTGCGTCCTGCGGCTTCCCCGGCAGCCGCAGGGTGAACCGCGCGCCGCCGCCCGGCCCTTCACCCACCGTGAGTGTGCCGCCGTGCCGGGCGGCCACATCACGGGCGATGGCCAGGCCGAGCCCCGCCCCGCCGTCGTCACGACTACGGGCGTCGTCCAGCCGTACGAAACGCTCGAAGATCCGGTCCCGTTCGTCCTCGGGCACACCCGACCCGTCGTCGGTCACCTCCACGAGCACGTCTCCCCCGGCCGCCCGCACCGACACGGCCACCGAACGCTCCGCGTGACGCTGGGCGTTGTCCAGCAGATTGCCGACCACGCGGGCCAACTGACCACGCGAGCCGACCACTTCGAGTGAGCCACCGGCGTCGGAGACGGACACCTCCGGCGGGACGCGGTCCGTGGCGCGCTGGGAGACCTCCTCGCGGACCAACGCGCCCAGGGCGACCGCCGTCCGCCCCGGCCGCTCCCCCGCGTCCAGCCGGGCGAGCAGCAGCAGATCGGCGGCCAGCGCCTGCAGACGTACGGTGTCGGCGACCGCGCCGGGCACGTCCAGCAGCTCCGGGTGGGCCTCCCCCACCTCCAGCTGGGTGCGCAGCGAGGCGATCGGGCTGCGCAGTTCGTGCGAGGCGTCGGCGACGAAGCGCCGCTGCCGGTCGACCGAGGCCTCCAGCACGGTGAGGGTCTCGTTGGTCGTGCGGGCCAGCCGTGCGATCTCGTCCCGCGAGTCCGGCTCGGGCACGCGGCGGCTGAGGTCCTCGGACGCGGTGATCGCCGCCATCTCCCGCCGGATGCCCTCGACCGGGCGAAGGGCGCGCCGGGTGACCAGCCAGGTCACTCCGGCGACGACGAGCAGCATGAGGGGCAGCCCGGTCAGCATGGAGGTGCGTACGGTGTCCACGGCCTCCCGCTCGGCCGCGAGCGGGGCGCCCGCGTGGACGGTCAGGGTGACGTCCTCCCGCGTGGTCACCTCGACGGCGGCGAAGCGGTAGTCCGCCGTCTCCCCGTCGACGGTGGCGGTGCCGTTCGTGAAGTCCGGCGGATCGGAGGAGACCTCGCTGCGGGGCGGGTCGTCCCCGTCGTCGTCATCGTCATCGTCGTCGTCATCGTCCGGGCTCGGAGTCGGCGCCGGCGGGACCGGGACGACCTGCGCGATCCCCGTCCCCGAGATCGCTTCCAAATCCTTGGAGACGGCCACCACGCGCCCCTCCCCGTCGGTCACCTGGACGGGGTGGGTGTCGTCGTCGCCCGGCTCCAGCTCCGCGTACGTCATGCCCAGGGCCAGGTCCCCGGCCACCTCGCGCGCGGTCACCTCGGCCTCCAGGCCCGCCCGGTCCGTCAGGTTGCCACGCAGCACCGCCAGGACGGCCAGCCCCGCGACGGTCAGCGCGACGGCGACGACCAGGGTGGCACCGAGGGCGGCCCTGGCCCGTACGGACCTCACAGCGCCTCCAGGCGGTAGCCGGCGCCCCGGACCGTGCGGATCGACGCGGCGCCGAGTTTGCGGCGCAGGGTGCTGATGTAGACCTCGACGATGTTCGGGTCGCCCTCGTAGGCGAAGTCCCAGACGTGTTCCAGGATGTCCGCCTTGCTGACCACCTCGCCCACCCGCAGCACGAGCTGCTCCAGGACGGCGAACTCCTTGGCGGTGAGCGTGATCTCCTCCTCGCCCCGGTGGATCCGGCGGGCGGCCGTGTCCATCCGCAGCGTGCCGGCGGTCAGCACCGGCGAGGCGGAGCCACCGCGTCGGCGCAGCAGCGCCCTGATCCGGGCGACGAGCACGACGTACGAGAACGGCTTGGTCAGATAGTCGTCGGCGCCCGTGTCGAGGCCCTCCGCCTCGTCGTACTCCCCGTCCTTCGCGGTCAGCATCAGGATCGGCATCTCGTGCCCGGCGGCGCGCAGGGCGGCGCAGATCCGGTAGCCGTTCATCCCCGGCAGCATGATGTCGAGGACCACGAGGTCATGGACGCCCTGGCCGGCCAGGTGCAGGCCCTCCAGACCGTCGTGCACGACGTCCACGGCGAAGCCCTCGGCGGTGAGCCCTCTTCCGAGGGACGTCGCGAGACGCTTCTCGTCCTCCACGATCAACAGGCGCATGGGGACAGCTTCGCAAACCGAAGCTGAAGAAGCCTTCAGGTGGCTTCAGGCTGCCTTCAGCATCGCCGGGCCAGTGTGTGTCCTGTCGCTCAGCACAGCACATCCCATCGGGGAGGAACCCACCATGAAGCGCAACATCGCCATCGCCACTCTCACCGCGGCCGTACTCGTCGGCGGCGGGCTCGCCGCCACCGCCGCGTTCGCGGACTCCGACGGCGGCGGCGCGGACGACCGGAAGGTCTCGGCGGACCGGTCGGCCGGGACCACCGGGGAGCGGACGACAGAGGGGAAGGCCGACCGGCTCACCCTGGACGAGGCGGTCGGCGCCGCGCTGAAGGCCGTCCCCGGCACGGTCACCGGGGCCGAACTGGACGATGACGATGACGACGACGACCGCGACCGCACCGTCTGGGAGCTGGACGTGTTCGGCTCCGACAAGGTCTGGCACGACGTGACCGTGGACGCGCGGAACGGCGAGGTGCTGTCCGACCGCGAGGACGACGACAACGACGACCGCGACCGGCACGCGCCCCGTTCGGCGGCCGTCTCCCTGGACGCCGCGGTGAAGGCTGCGCTCGGCGCGCAGCCCGGCACGGTGACGTCGGTGGACCTGGACGACAACGACGACGATGACGACGGCGGCAAGCGCGGTGCGCTGCGCTGGGACGTCGACGTCGCGGGCAAGGACGGCAGGCAGCACGAGCTGCACGTCGATGCCAGGAACGCCGAGGTCACCGTGGACCAGGACGACGACAACGACGACAACGACGACGACGGTGACGACGGCGACGACGACTGATCCGTCGCCCGCGCGACGGCGGTTCCCGGGCGGCCCGCACGCCGCCCGGGAGCCGTCAGTTCGCTCCGGTGAGTCCCGCGACCAGCTCGTCCGCCGCCGCGTACGGGTCGAGGCCGCCGGCCACGATCCGCTCCGCGAGGGCGTCGAGCCGGCGGTCCCCGTGCAGATCCGCGATGCGTTCGCGGAGCGCGGTGACGGCGATCGTCTCGACCTCGCGGGCCGCACGCGCCGTGCGCCGCTCCGCCAGGACGCCGTGCTCCTCCATCCACGCCCGGTGCTTCTCCAGGGCCTCGACGACCTCGTCGATGCCCTCGCCCCGGGCGGCGACCGTCTTCACGATCGGCGGCCGCCAGTCGCCGGGCCCCCTGGACTCGCCCAGGCCCAGCATGTGGTTGAGCTCGCGGGCGGTGGCGTCGGCGCCGTCCCGGTCGGCTTTGTTGACGACGTAGACGTCGCCGATCTCCAGGATCCCGGCCTTCGCCGCCTGGATGCCGTCGCCCATGCCGGGGGCGAGGAGGACGACGGACGTGTCGGCCTGGGAGGCGATCTCCACCTCCGACTGGCCGACCCCCACCGTCTCCACGAGGATCACGTCGCAGCCCGCCGCGTCCAGCACCCGGATCGCCTGCGGCGCCGACCACGCGAGGCCGCCCAGGTGGCCCCGGGTGGCCATCGAACGGATGTAGACGCCCGGGTCGGAGGCGTGTTCCGACATCCGCACCCGGTCCCCGAGGAGCGCACCTCCGGAGAACGGGGACGACGGGTCGACGGCCAGGACCGCGACCCGCTTGCCGGCCTTCCGGTAGGCGGATACCAGCGCCGAGGTGGAGGTGGACTTGCCGACACCCGGTGATCCGGTCAGGCCCACGACATAGGCACGGCCCGCGAGGGGCGCCAGGGCGGCCATCACCTCACGCAGTTGCGGCGAGGCTCCCTCCACCAGGGAGATCAGCCGGGCCACCGCACGCGGCCTGCCCTCCCGTGCCTGCTCGACCAGGGTGGGAACATCCACCTTCACGCTCGGCCTCCTCGCTCGCCCGTACCGGCTACTTGCCCGGTACGCGGATGATCAACGCATCGCCCTGACCGCCGCCGCCGCACAGCGCCGCCGCCCCGGTACCGCCGCCGCGCCGCTTCAGCTCCAGCGCGAGGTGCAGCACCACACGGGCGCCGGACATGCCGATGGGGTGGCCGAGCGCGATCGCACCGCCGTTGACGTTGACCTTGTCGAAGGTGACGCCGAGGTCCTTCATCGACTGGACCGCGACGGCCGCGAAGGCCTCGTTGACCTCGATGAGGTCGAGGTCGTCGACGCCGAGGCCCTCCTTCTTCAGGGCGTGCCGGATGGCGTTGGACGGCTGCGACTGGAGCGAGTTGTCCGGGCCCGCCACATTGCCGTGGGCGCCGATCTCGGCGATCCACTCCAGGCCGAGCTCCTCGGCCTTGGCCTTGCTCATGACGACGACGGCCGCGGCGCCGTCGGAGATCTGCGAGGCCGTTCCCGCGGTGATCGTGCCGTCCTTGGTGAAGGCGGGCCGCAGCTTCCTCAGGGACTCGACGGTCGTCTCGGGGCGGATGCCCTCGTCCTCGGAGAAGAGGACGGGGTCGCCCTTGCGCTGCGGGATCTCGACCGGGGTGATCTCGGCCTCGAACACGCCGTTCTTCTGGGCCGCGGCGGCACGCTGGTGGGACAGGGCGCCGATCTCGTCCTGCTCCGCGCGGGCCAGCCCCAGACGGGTGTTGTGCTTCTCCGTGGACTCACCCATCGGGATGTTCTCGTAGGCGTCGGTCAGACCGTCGTACGCCATGGAGTCCAGCATCTCGATCGCACCGTACTTGTATCCCTCACGGGACTTCGGCAGCAGGTGCGGGGCGTTGGTCATGGACTCCTGGCCGCCGGCCACCACGACGTCGAACTCGCCCGCGCGGATCAGCTGGTCCGCGAGGGCGATCGCGTCGAGCCCCGACAGACACACCTTGTTGACGGTGAGCGCGGGGACGTTCATCGGGATTCCGGCCTTGACCGCGGCCTGGCGTGCCGGGATCTGCCCTGCCCCGGCCTGGAGCACCTGGCCCATGATCACATACTCGACCTGGTCGCCGCCGATGCCGGCCCGGTCCAGCGCCGCCTTGATGGCGAAGCCGCCGAGATCGGCTCCGGAGAAGCTCTTCAGCGAGCCGAGGAGCCGGCCCATGGGCGTCCGCGCGCCCGCGACGATCACTGAGGTGGTTCCGGTCGTTCCTGACATGAGGCACAGCCCCTTGGTTAGGTTGTGAACGAGGGTTTACTCGAATGTACTGAGCGGTATGGGCCCCGTCATCCAGCTGTCGGTGTGATCGCGCGCACGTTGCGTGACCGGTCCCGGGGCGCTGCACTGGTTCCATGCTGACGCGTATCGACCACATCGGAATCGCTTGTTTCGACCTCGACAGGACAGTGGAGTTCTACCGCGCGACATACGGCTTCGAGGTGCACCACTCGGAGATCAACGAGGAGCAGGGCGTCCGGGAGGCCATGCTGAAGATCAACGAGACCTCGGACGGCGGGGCTTCCTACCTCCAGCTCCTGGAACCGACCCGTGAGGACTCGGCCGTCGGCAAGTGGCTGGCGAAGAACGGTGAGGGTGTGCACCACATCGCCTTCGGGACGGCGGACGTCGACCAGGACGCCGCCGACATCCGCGGGAAGGGCGTCCGGGTGCTGTACGACGAGCCCAGGACCGGGTCCATGGGATCCCGGATCACCTTCCTGCACCCCAAGGACTGCCACGGTGTCCTCACCGAACTGGTCACCTCGGCGGCAGAGCACTGACCTGACCCATACCCGGCCCGGTAGAGTGGGCTGTTCCGGGCCGGGGCCGGGTCGGGGCCGTGCCGCGTCCCCGCCGTTGATCTGTCACCATTCCCCGGGGTACCGCTCGCCCGCGAGCGGTACTCGTGTGGAGAATTGCGACCAGGGTTGGGGTCTCCCCTGCTCGAACGACGTTGAGAGCTCGGGGAAGGATGGGACCGCGCAATGCGGGGCTACGAGAGCCAGCAGAGCCACCGAGCTGACGACGACCATCTCTCGCGGTTCGAAGCCGAGATGGACCGGCTGAAGACCGACCGGGAGAAGGCCGTCCAGCACGCCGAGGACCTCGGTTACCAGGTCGAGGTCTTGCGCGCCAAGCTGCACGAGGCGAGGCGCAATCTGGCGACCCGTCCCGCACACGACGGCGCGGACATCGGCTACCAGGCCGAACAGATGCTCCGTAACGCCCAGATCCAGGCCGATCAGCTGCGTACGGACGCCGAGCGCGAGCTGCGTGAGGCCAGGGCGCAGACGCAGCGGATCCTGCAGGAGCACGCGGAGCATCAGGCCCGGCTCCAGGCGGAGTTGCACGCCGAGGCGGTGCAGCGGCGCCAGCGGCTCGACCAGGAGCTGGCGGAACGCCGGCAGACCGTCGAGTCCCACGTCAACGAGAACGTCGCCTGGGCCGAGCAGTTGCGGGCCAGGACCGAATCGCAGGCGCGCCGGCTCCTGGACGAGTCGCGTACGGAGGCCGAGCAGTCGCTGGCCGCCGCCCGCGCCGAGGCGGCCCGGCTCGCCGACGAGACCCGCCGGCGCCTCAACTCCGAGACGGAGTCGGCGCGTGCGGACGCCGAGGCGACGCTCCTGCGGGCCCGCAGGGACGCCGAGCGGCTGCTGGAGGCCGCCTCCTCCCAGGCCCAGGAGGCCACCGGACACGCGGAGCGGCTGCGCTCGACGGCCACCGCCGAGACCGAGCAGACCCGGCAGCAGACCGCGGAACTGAACCGCGCCGCCGAGCAGCGCATGCAGGAGGCCGAGACCCGGCTGCGCGAGGCCCGGTTGGAGGCCGAGAAGGTCCTCTCCGAGGCGAAGGAGGCCGCGGTCAAGCGGCTGGCCGGCGCCGAGTCGCAGAACGAACAGCGCACCCGTACGGCCAGGTCCGAGATCGCCCGGCTGGTCGGCGAGGCCACGAAGCAGTCCGAGACGCTCAAGGAAGAGGCCGAGCAGGCCCTCGTCGACGCCCGGGCCGAGGCCGAGCGGCTGGTCGCCGAGGCAGCCGAGAAGGCCCGCACCCTGGCCGCCGAGGAGGCCGCCGCCCAGCTCGCGAAGGCGGCCCGGGGTGCCGAGGAGGTCCTGACCAAGGCCGCCGACGACGCCAAGTCGACCACCAGGGCGGCCGGTGAGGAAGCCGACCGGATCCGCCGCGAGGCCGAGGCCGAGGCGGACCGGCTGCGCGGCGAGGCCGCCGAGCAGGCCGACCAGCTCAAGGGCGCGGCCAAGGACGACACCAAGGAGTACCGGGCCAAGACCGTCGAGCTGCAGGAGGAGGCACGCCGGCTCCGCGGCGAGGCCGAGCAGCTGCGTTCCGAGGCCGTCGCCGAGGGCGAGCGCATCCGTGGCGAGGCCCGCCGCGAGGCCGTCCAGCAGCTCGAGGAGGGTGCCCGCACCGCCGAGGAGCTGCTCACCAAGGCCAAGGCCGACGCCGAGGAGCTGCGCACCTCCGCGGGGACCGAGAGCGAGCGCGTCAGGACCGAGGCTGCCGAGCGTGCCGCCACCCTGCGCAAGCAGGCCGAGGAAGCGCTGGAACGCAGCCGCGCCGAGGCGGAGAAGCTGCGCGCCGAGGCCGAGGAGCAGGCTGCGGCCCTGACCGCCGCGGCGGAGACGGCGGCCGGGACCCTGCGCGAGGAGACCGAGCAGGCCATAGAGGCCCGCAAGGCCGAGGCCGCCGACGAGTTGGCGCGGCTGCACACCGAGGCGGAGTCCCGGGTCACGGCCGCCGAGACGGCCCTCGGCGAGGCACGTGCGGAGGCGGAGCGCATCCGCCGCGAGACGGGCGAGGAGTCCGAACGGCTGCGCGCCGAGGCCGCCGAGCGGATCCGTACGCTCCAGGAGCAGGCGACCACGGAGGCCGAGCGCCTGCGTACCGAGGCCGCCGCCGACGCCGCGCAGTCCCGTGCCGAGGGCGAGTCCGTCGCCGTACGGCTGCGCAGTGAGGCCGCCGCCGAGGCGGAGCGGCTGAAGACCGAGGCGCAGGAGAGCGCCGACCGGGTGCGTTCCGAGGCCGCGGCCGCCGCCGAGCGGGTCGGCACGGAGGCCGCCGAGGCTCTCGCCGCCGCGCAGGAGGAGGCCAACCGCCGCCGCCGCGCCGCCGAGGAGGTACTCGGCTCGGCGCGCGACGAGGCGGAGCAGGAGCGCGAACGCGCCCGCGAGCAGAGCGAGGAACTCCTCGCCTCCGCCCGCAAGCGGGTCGAGGAGGCCCAGGCCGAGGCCCAGCGGCTCGTCGGGGAGGCGGAGAGCCGGGCCGCCGAGCTGGTCGCCGCGGCGGAGCAGACCGCCCAGCAGGTGCGGGACTCCGTCGCCGGGCTGCAGGAGCAGGCCGAGGAGGAGATCACCGGGCTGCGCTCCGCCGCCGAGCACTCGGCGGAGCGGACCAGGAACGAGGCGCAGGAGGAGGCGGACCGGGTCAGGTCCGACGCCTACGCCGAGCGCGAGCGGGCCACCGAGGACGCCAACCGCGTCCGTCAGGTCGCGCACGAGGAGTCGGAGGCCGCGAAGGCCCTGGCCGAGCGGACCGTGTCCGAGGCCATCGCCGAGTCGGAGAAGCTGCGCTCGGACACCTCGGTGTACAGCCAGCGGGTCCGTACGGAGGCGTCCGACGCCCTGGCGTCCGCCGAGCAGGACGCCTCGCGCGCTCGCGGCGAGGCCCGTGAGGACGCCAACCGGATCCGTTCCGAGGCGGCGGCGCAGGCCGACCGGCTCATGGCCGAGGCGACGAGCGAGAGCGAGCGCATCCGCGCCGAGGCCACCGAGCAGTCGGAACGCTTCGTCGGAGAGGCGACCGACGAGGCCGAACGGCTGCGCGCGGAGGCGGCGCAGACGGTCGGTTCGGCCCAGGAGCACGCGGCCCGTACCCGGGAGGAGTCGGAGCGGCTGCGCACCGAGGCGGAGGCCGCCGCCGAGCAACTGCGCGCGGAGGCACGCCAGGAGGCGGACCGGTTGCTGGACGAGGCGCGCGAGGCCGCGGCGAAGCGCCGTGCCGATGCCGCCGAACAGGCCGACCAGCTGGTCGAGAAGGCCCAGGAGGAGGCGCTGCGCGCCGCCACCGAGGCCGAGGAGCAGGCCGACAGGATGGTCGGCGCCGCCCGCAACGAGGCCGTGCGCATCACCTCGGAGGCGACGGTCGAGGGCAACTCCCTGGTCGAGCGGGCCCGTACGGACGCCGACGAGCTGCTCGTCGGGGCCCGCCGGGACGCCACCGCGACCCGGGAGCGGGCCGAGGAACTCAGGGTCCGGATCGAGAGCGAGGTCGAGGAGCTGCACGAGCGCGCGCGGCGCGAGACCTCCGAGCAGATGAAGACGGCGGGCGAGCGTGTCGACAAGCTGATGAAGGCGGCGACGGAACAGCGGGCCGAGGCCGAGGCCAAGGCCAAGGAGCTGCTGGCGAACGCCAATTCGGAGGCGAGCAAGGTCCGTATCGCCGCCGTGAAGCGCGCCGAGTCGCTGCTCAAGGAGGCCGAGACCAAGAAGGCCGAGCTGACCAGGGTCGCCGAGAAGTTGCGCGCCGACGCCGAGGCGGAGGCCAAGCAGACGGTCGACGAGGGCCGCCGTGAGCTGGACCTGCTGGTCCGCAGGCGCGAGGACATCAACACGGAGATCTCCCGTGTCCAGGACGTCCTGGAGGCGTTGGAGTCGTTCGAGGCCCCGGGGGGATCGGGCAAGGGGTCCGGAAGCGGCGGCGCGGGTGTCAAGGCCGGCGCTGCGGCGGGGAACCGTTCGGGGGGCAAGGCGTCGGACGGGTAGCGGCTCACGCACTTCGCCATGAACATTCAACTCTTCCCGGTCGCAAGCGCTCCGGGGGTCAGCCACTCAAAAGGGGTGTCATTCTCCATACCAAAGCGGCATCTTCACATTGACACGCCGCCCAGGCCCCTAGGATTCCCTCTAACACCTCACCGGTCTCATTCGACAGGAACCCCATGAGCGACCCTTCCTCCCCCTTCGGCTTCGAGCTCGTGCGACGTGGATACGACCGCGGTCAGGTGGACGACCGCATTACCAAACTCGTCGCCGACCGTGACAGCGCCCTCGCCCGCATCACGTCTCTGGAAAAGCGCATCGAGGAACTCCACCTCGAGACGCAGAACGCCCAGGCCCAGGTCAACGACGCGGAGCCGTCGTACGCCGGTCTCGGTGCCCGCGTCGAGAAGATCCTCCGCCTCGCCGAGGAGGAGGCGAAGGACCTGCGTGAGGAGGCCCGCCGCGCGGCCGAGCAGCACCGCGAGCTGGCCGAGTCGGCCGCCCAGCAGGTGCGCAACGACGCGGAGACGTTCGCCGCGGAGCGCAAGGCGAAGGCCGAGGACGACGGCGTCCGTATCGTCGAGAAGGCCAAGGGCGAAGCGAGCACGCTGCGCACCGACGCCCAGAAGGACGCCCAGCAGAAGCGCGAGGAGGCGGACGCCCTCTTCGAGGAGACCCGCGCCAAGGCCGCCCAGGCCGCCGCGGACTTCGAGACGAACCTCGCCAAGCGCCGCGACCAGTCGGAGCGCGACCTCGCGTCCCGTCAGGCGAAGGCCGAGAAGCGCCTCGCCGAGATCGAGCACCGCGCCGAGCAGCTCCGCCTGGAGGCCGAGAAGCTCCGTACGGACGCCGAGCGCCGGGCCCGTCAGACGGTGGAGACGGCTCAGCGTCAGGCCGAGGACATCGTGGCGGACGCGAACGCCAAGGCCGACCGGATCCGCAGCGAGTCGGAGCGCGAGCTGGCGGCGCTCACCAACCGCCGCGACTCGATCAACGCCCAGCTGACCAACGTCCGGGAGATGCTGGCGACGCTGACGGGTGCCGCGGTCGCCGCCGCCGGTTCCCCGGCCGAGGACGAGTCCACGACCCGTGGGGTCCCCGCCCAGCAGACCCGCTGACCCGGAGTCCAGGGGCACGTACATCAGCTGTACCCCTTCGCGCGCCCGGTGCCGCCCTTGTGGTGGCGCCGGGCGCGCGGCCGTTCTAGCGTGAGCGGCATGATCGAGCTCGACGGCCTCACCAAACGGTTCGGCGCCAAGGTTGCCGTCGACCATCTGTCGTGCCGAGTCAGGCCCGGGATGGTGACGGGCTTCCTCGGTCCGAACGGCGCGGGCAAGTCCACGACCATGCGGATGATGCTCGACCTCGACAACCCGACCAGCGGCACGGTGCGGATCGACGGGCGCCCCTACCGCGACCTCCAGGAGCCGCTCAAGCACATCGGGGCGCTGCTGGACGCCAAGTCGATGCACGGCGGACGCAGCGCGTACAACAACCTGCTGTGCCTCGCCCAGAGCAACCGCATCCCGGCGAGCCGGGTCTCGCACGTGCTGGACACGGTCGGCCTGAGCGCGGTGGCGAAGAAGAAGTCCAAGGGCTTCTCCCTCGGCATGGGCCAGCGGCTGGGCATCGCGGCCGCGCTGCTCGGCGACCCCGAGATCCTGATGTTCGACGAACCCGTCAACGGTCTGGACCCCGAGGGGATCCACTGGATCCGGAATCTGATGAAGGCCCTCGCGGCGGAGGGCCGTACGATCTTCGTCTCCTCCCACCTGATGAGTGAAATGGCCCTGACCGCCGATCATCTGATCGTGATCGGGCAGGGCAAGCTGCTCGCGGACACCTCGATGGCCGACTTCATCCGCGAGAACTCCCGCAGTTTCGTGCGGATGCGTTCCCCGGAGCAGGAGCGCCTGCGCGACCTCCTGCACGCGGAGGGTGTCGTCGCGACCGAGTCGGGCAACGGCACGCTGGAGATCGACGGCGAGGCCCCTGAGCGGCTCGGTGAGCTGGCCGGCCGGCACGGGATCGTGCTGCACGAGCTCAGCTCCCAGCGGGCTTCCCTGGAGGAGGCCTTCATGCAGATGACCGCGGGCTCGGTGGAGTACCACGCCCACTCCGAGGGTGAGGACGCCCCGCCACCGCCGGTGGGTCCGCACTGGGGCGATCAGTGGAACGACCGGCGGACGGGCGGCGGACCGGCCGGCGACGTGACGAAGGGGGCGTGACGGCGATGGCATCGGTACCCGCGGTCCTGAATTCCGAGTGGACGAAGATCCGTACGGTCTCGTCGACCACCTGGACGCTGATCTCCGCGTTCCTCGTCACCGTCGCCATGGGCGCGGCCCTGAGCGCTCTGCTGAACAGCCAGTTCGACGATCTCTCCGCCGCCGAGCGGGCCACCTTCGACCCGACGTTCGTGAGCTTCTCCGGGATGGTCCTGGGCCAGCTGGCGATGGTCGTCTTCGGTGTCCTGGTGGTGGGCACGGAGTACAGCTCCGGCATGATCCGCTCATCGCTGGCCGCCGTGCCGCAGCGCGGGTCGTTCCTCTTCAGCAAGATCGCGGTGGCCGGCCTCCTGGCCCTGGTGGTCGGCCTCGCCACCAGCTTCGTGACGTTCTTCCTCAGCCAGGCCCTGCTCGGCGACCGCGGTACCGGCATCGGGGCGGAGAACGTGCTGCGCGCGGTCTTCGGCGGCGGCATCTACATGGGCCTGATCGCGATCTTCTCGATGGGGGTGGCGACGATGCTGCGCAGCTCCATGCTGTCGCTGGGCATCCTGATGCCGTTCTTCTTCCTCGTCTCGCAGATCCTCTCGGCCGTCCCGGTCGCCAAGAGCGTGGCCCGGTACTTCCCCGACCAGGCCGGCTCCAAGATCATGCAGGTGGTCCCGGACGCGATGAACAGCGACCCGGCGCCGTACGGGCCCTGGGCCGGGCTCGGGATCATGGCGCTGTGGGTGGTCGCCGCGCTCGTCGGCGGTTACCTCGTGCTGAAGAGGCGGGACGCCTGAACGGGGCGCCCGGGACACGGGCGCCCCGTGGAGCGGCTTGGCCGGAACCGCCCACGGCTGGTTATCCTCCTAACTCTTACGGGGGTGTGCGGCCGCAGAGGCCTGGGCCCCGACGAGAGATAAGTCGATGGGGCTGGAGAATGATCGAGGCAGTCGGCCTGACCAAGCGCTACGGCGCGAAGACGGCCGTGCACAACCTTTCCTTCCAGGTGCGGCCCGGTGCCGTGACGGGGTTCCTCGGTCCCAACGGATCGGGCAAGTCCACCACCATGCGCATGATGCTCGGCCTGGACCGGCCGACGTCCGGACACGTGACGATCGGCGGCCACCCCTTCCGCAGCCTTCCCAACGCCCCGCGCCAGGTGGGCGCCCTGCTCGACGCCAAGGCCGTGCACGGCGGGCGCAGTGCGCGTAACCACCTGCTGAGCCTGGCCCAGCTGGCGGGTATCCCGGCGGCCCGGGTCGACGAGGTCCTCGGCGTCGTCGGGCTGCAGGACGTAGCGAAGAGGCGGTCCAAGGGCTTCTCCCTCGGTATGGGCCAGCGGCTCGGGATCGCGGCGGCGCTGCTCGGCGACCCGCAGGTGCTGCTCTTCGACGAGCCGGTCAACGGGCTCGACCCCGAGGGCATCCTCTGGGTCCGCAACCTGATGAAGCAGCTGGCCTCCGAAGGCCGCACCGTCTTCGTCTCCAGCCACCTGATGAGTGAGATGGCACTCACCGCCGACCATCTGATCGTGATCGGCCGCGGGCAGCTCCTCTCCGACATGAGCATCGCGGAATTCATCTCCGCCAACTCCGCCGGCTTCGCGCGGGTGCGAGTCCCCGACGACCGGCCGGAGGAGCGGGAGAAGCTGACCGCCTCGCTGGCGGAGGCGGGCGGCGGGGTCATGACGGAGCCGGACGGGGCGTTGCGCGTCACCGGACTCCCGCTCCCCCGGATCAGTGATCTGGCCCATGCGTCGGACGTCCGGCTGTGGGAGCTCTCCCCGCACCTGGCGTCACTGGAGGAGGCGTACATGCGGATGACGCAGGGCGCCGTGGACTACCGCTCGACGGCGGACGCCAAGGAAGGGCTCCAGCTGCCGCCGCCCGGTTACGGGCAGCCCGTCCACGCGCCCCCGAGTGCGCCGGAGGTCCCGCAGCAGGGCTGGTACGCCCCGCCGCCGCCGGGACAGAATCCGTACGCCGCAGACACACCGGCCACCGCGGACGGGGCCGTGCCCGAGACCACCGAGGACCCCCGATGACGATGCCGGCGACCCCCCAGGAGCACCAGGCCCCCCAGCAGCAGGGCTGGGGTGCCCCTCCCGGTCCGTACGCCTCACCGATTCCCGTGCGCTCTCCCGGCCTCGGTGACGCGATCGCCTCCGAGTGGACGAAGATCCGTTCCGTGCGCTCCACGATGTGGACGCTCGGCGTGATGATCGTGCTCCTGGTCGGGATCGGGCTGCTCACCGCGCTCGTCGTCAACCTGTCGGACGCCCCCCTGGACGACGCCCCCGTGCTCAGCATGGGATTCTTCGGCGTACTGCTCGGATCGATCTGTGTGATGACGCTCGGCGTGCTGACCATCGCGTCCGAGTACGGCACCGGGATGATCCGTACGACGCTGACCGCGTGCCCGAGCCGGGCGCGGATACTGATCGCGAAGTCGGTGGTCTTCTTCCTGCTGTCCTTCACGATCACCACGGTGACCACCGGGGTCGTCGGTGTCCTGCAGACGGCCATCCTGGACGGCGCCACTCCGGACACCGGCCTGTGGGTGCGTTCGACGGTCGGGGTCGGCCTCTACGTCGCCACGCTCGGGCTGCTCTCGCTCGCGCTCGGTACGATCATCCGGCACTCGGCGGGTGCGATCACGATCATGATCGCGGTGGTGCTGCTCCCGCTCGTGCTGGCGATGTTCATGTTCTCGCCGTCGCTGGCCGGTGTGCAGAACGCGCTCTTCCAGTACTCGATCCCCAACCAGCTCGGCGCGCTGTACAACACGTCGATGACCTCGGCGGGGCCGAGCGGCTGGGACCCGGTGTGGATCATCGTCGGGGTGACCGCGGTGGCCATGGCCGGCGCCTTCGCGGCGCTGGACCGGCGGGACGTCTGAGGACTCCCGGGACTCAGTAGCGCGGAGCGTTCCTGGACCGCTGCACCCGGGTGGTGCGGCGGTCCCTCGCGTTCCAGCAGGCCTTGTGCCAGTGCCGGCGGTCGTCGATCCCGCCGAACTCGGGCCAGGCGACGAGGTGCGGTACCCCGGACGGGATCTCCTGGTCGCAGCCGGGGCAGCGGTAGCGCTTGCCGGCCGCGCTCGCGCCGGCCACCGGGCGGACCGACCACTCCTCGCCCTGCCAGCTCTCCGTGGCACCGCCCCCGCCGTACCGCTCACCGGCCTCTCGGGCGGTGCTGTGAGGACTCTCGCCGCCTCGGGGGCGGTTGCGGCGCGGGGACACGGGACACCTCACGGGGCGGCGGTTCGGGCGGATCGTTCCGACCAGCCTAGAGCCATCGGCCGCCGGCCCGTGTCGGGCGTGGCGTGTGAGCAGCTGCGGGGCGAGTGGGTAACCGGAAAATCGCAACAACTTCGCCCTGGACCGTGCCTTTGGCACGTGTCAGACGTTGGTGCCACTGGGGGACAGCCGCGTCGGCCGTAAGGAGGCAGGAGAGATGCGCGTAGGAACATTCGTGCTGGCAGCCCAGTTCCCGGGCCAGGGGCAGGGTGAGGCCCTGCACCGGGCCGTCCGGTCCGCGGAGGTCGCGGAGGAGTCGGGGCTCGACTCCGTCTGGCTCGCCGAACACCACTTCGTGCCGTACGGGGTGTGCCCGTCCGCCACGACCCTGGCCGCCCTGCTGCTCGGCCGCACCCGCAGGATCCGGGTGGGCACGGCGGTGAGCGTACTGCCCAACCAGCACCCCGTCATGCTCGGCGAGCAGGCCGCGCTGCTGCACCTGACCAGTGGAGGGCGTTTCTCCCTCGGGGTGGGGCGTGGTGGTCCGTGGGTCGACCTGGAGGTGTTCGGCGGCGGGCTGGAGGCGTACGAGAAGGGCTTCCCCGAGGCGCTTGAGCTGCTGCTCGACTGGCTGGACGCGCCCCGGGTGGCGGGGCGCGGGAAGCGGTTCGGCTTCCGTGAGGTGGCCGTGGTCCCCCGGACGGACGAGCTGCTCGGCGACGGCCCTCCGGGGCCCGAGGTGATCGTCGCCTGCACATCGCCGAAAAGCGTGAAACTCGCCGCTGAAAAGGGTTTGCCGATGCTCCTCGGGATGCATTGCGGCGACGAGGAGAAGGCCGACATGGCCGCCCTGTGGCGATCGGCCGCCCGGGAGGCCGGTCAGTCCTCGGAGGTCGTGGAGCGGGTAGCACATGTGTCCGCAGGGGTGGCCCAGATCGCCGACAGTCCCGCGGACGCCGTGGAGACGCTCGTGAAGGCGATGCCGGGCTGGCTGCGTCAGGGACTCGACGCCCATGTGACGGTCGACGGCCGGCACCGGATGATGCGCGACCCCGTCGCGTACACGGAGTTCCTCTGCGGTCTGCACCCGGTGGGCCCGCCCCGTCTCGCCGCCGACCGGCTGGCGGCCACGGCGGAGCGCACGGGCATCACCCGCTACGCCCTCATGGTGGAGGGGTCGGGTGATCTCGCGGCGACGGAGACGAATGTGCAGCGGCTGGGCACGGAAGTGCTGCCGTTGCTGGAGTGACACGTTCACGCTCGTGGTGTCCTGGTGGTGCGGGAGCTGCCGCCCCGGAGCCAGTTGCACCTCCCGCGGCCCGAAGCGGCAGCAGAAGCACTCAGCAGTCCCGAAGCCCGGGCGACTGGTTGAGCAACTGGCCCCTCACCGAGGTGAATCGGGCCAGCCGCTCGTCGACCGAACCGTCCAGCGGGAACACCGCGACGCGGTGGCAGTTCTGAAATGCCAGGCGCACTCCGAAGTGGCGCTGCAGCGCGCCGCGTATCGCGTCACTGGCGAGCGCACGCAGCAGCTGGCCGCGTGCCTGCTCGTCCGGCGGGGGCGTCTGGTTGTCGGCGAACTCTCCGCCGTCGACCTTCAGCTGGGCCACCAGGGAGCTGATCATCTCCCATGCGTAAGGCAGGGAGGTCCGGACGCAGTCGACGAAGTCGGCTTCGTCGACCTCGCCTCGCTCGGCCTGTTCCAACAGCGCCGGTGAGACGTCGAGCGACATGGGTTCTCCTCTCGCGACCCCGACAGGTGGGCGGGGCCTTACGGGCAGGGCAGGACGGCGACGCTGTGTACACAGACGGCGACCTCCTGCTTCCACGGTAAGCGCGCAGTCCGGGCCGCACCAGGAGATTGGGAACACAACCGGCCAATAACGAACGGTCGCAAAGAGGGGCAAGCCCGATCGGTGTCCGTTCGGCAGACGTCAAGGGGGCTACCGGACGGAGTCCGGGAATCGCGTGGACCCGTGGTCGTCGAGTAGCGTTGCCGACCATGCGTCTCGTCATCGCCCGTTGCTCCGTCGACTACGCGGGCCGGCTCACTGCCCACCTGCCCTCCGCCCCCCGTCTGATCCTGGTGAAGGCGGACGGCAGCGTCTCGATCCATGCCGACGACAGGGCGTACAAGCCCCTCAACTGGATGTCCCCGCCGTGCACTTTGAAGGAGGGCGCCGACGAGAACGAAGGCGTCTGGACCGTGGTGAACAAAGCGGGCGAGAAACTGATCATCACCATGGAGGAAATCCTTCATGACTCGTCCCATGAGCTGGGTGTCGACCCGGGGCTCATCAAGGACGGTGTGGAGGCGCACCTCCAGGAACTGCTGGCCGACCGCATCGAGACGATCGGCGAGGGTTACACCCTGATCCGCCGCGAGTACCCGACCGCGATCGGCCCGGTCGACATCCTGTGCCGGGACGCGGACGGCGCGACGGTGGCCGTGGAGCTGAAGCGGCGGGGTGACATCGACGGCGTGGAGCAGCTGACCCGCTATCTGGAGCTGCTCAACCGCGATCCGCATCTGGCACCGGTGCGGGGCGTGTTCGCGGCGCAGGAGATCAAGCCGCAGGCCCGGGTGCTGGCGACGGACCGTGGGATCGGGTGTCTGGTCCTCGACTACGACGCGATGCGGGGCATCGAGGACGACAAGCTGCGACTGTTCTGATCCCCGGGAGCTGTTGCCCCCGACCGCCGTACGGGCCCGGTTCCCCGGGACCGTACGGCGGTTCCGCGTTCAGACCACGGCCGGCGAGGCGGGAGCGCTCTCCGTCGCCGAGGCGGTGACGGTCTCGGCCGGGCCGCTCGCCGAGTTGGAGGTCTCGGGCTCCGTGGGAGGCTCCTCCGTCGGGGGCTCCTCCGTGGTGGGCGGGTCCGTCGGGGTCTCGGTGGGGGTCTCCGTCCCGGGCTCGGACTCGGTGGGCGCGGGAGTCGACTTCGTCGGCTCGGGGCTCTCCTCCGTCGGCGGGTCCTCACCGGTGGGGGCGCTGCTCGACGGGGTGCCCGGTCCCGGGGTCGTGCCGGGGCTGGAGCTGCTCGGCGAGGGGGAGCCGCTCGGGGAGGGCGAAGCCGTGCCGGACGGGGCGCCGGTCGTGGAGTCGCCGCCGGCCGTGCCCTCGTCGGTGGCCGGGTCGTCGGTCGGCTCGTCCGCGCCGAGGCCGTTCTCGCTGTCGTCCGCGTTCGCCGACTGTTCCGTCGTGACGGTCTGCCCCTCCGGCTCCTCCTCGCCCGAAGTGGCGCCCAGCGTCACCACCGTGCCGAGCACGGCCGCAAGCAGCGCGCCCGCGCCCACCGCGACGATGTTGCGCCGGGCACCCCGGAGCACCCCCAGGGGACCGCCGGGGCCCCGGGCGGGCGGCGGGCTCTGCCGGGTGAGCAGGGTCGTGGAGGTCTCGGCCGTCTGACGGGGGAAGAGGGGGGTGGACGCCGGGAGGCCGCCGGGGGGCGGGGCCGACTCGTCATGGCGCGGGGCCGGCACCTCCTCGCCCACCGGGGTGCGGAGGACCGGTTCGCCGGAGCGGTCTGCGACGAGGGCGAGGGCCCGGCGGCCGGCCACCGCACCGGCCTTGTCGGCGAGCGCGCCGCGCATGCCGACGGACGCCTCCAGCTCGGCCCTGGCCCGGTCCAGATGACCGGTGCAGAGCGCGAGTACGCCCAACTCGTGGTGGAAGTAGGCCTCTTCCGCCACCTCACCGGCAATCCGTGCGGCCTCCTGTCCGGTCCTGAGGGCCTTCTCCCAGGCACCCCACTGCATCCCCGCCGCGAAGGCGGGAGCGGCGCTGCGGGCCAGCAGGACGGCGACGCTGGCCTGTCCTGGGGCCTCGGCGGGGACGAGCCGGGCCATGGAGGCGAGCAGGGCGTCCGCCTCGGCGACGGCGCGTTCCGGGGTGACGGAGGGGTGCCCGGCCCACCAGGCGTAGTGCTGGGCGGCGCTGCGGGCGTGCGCGTCGGCGCTCTCGCCGTATCCGCTCGCCTCCAGCTGGGTCAGGACCCCGGCGGCCAGGCGGTAGCGGGGCCCGGCCGGGGAGAGCATGCCGGTGAGGGCCAGCTCGCCCAGTGCCGCGTCGGCGTGGGTGTCCCCGACGAGGGCCGGCAGGTGCGCCTGGTGCGGCACCTCGCCGCCGAGCGCGACCGCGAAGCGCAGGGTCTCGCGGGCCGCCTCGGTCAGCCGGGACGCGAGCAGGGCGGCGGGCGCCGCGCCCTCGCCGAGGCTGGGCAGCGGGAGGTCGGCCGGCTCGGGCCGCCCGAAGGGAGACGCGTCGGCGGGGTCGTCGTCACCGTCGGCCGCGCCCTGGCCGGCGTGCAGGTCGTCGCGCTGACGCAGCAGGGCTCCGGCCTGGACGAACCGCAGGGGCAGCCCTTCGGACTCGAACCAGAGGTCGCCCGCCCAGTTCGCCTCCTCGTCGGTGAGCGCGCGCTCCACGACGTGTTCCATGAGCTCGATCGAGGCGCTGCGGCCGAGACCGGTGAGGAAGACCTCTTCGAGGTTCGCCTCGGCCGCGGGTGCGGACACCTCGGGGGTCGCGGCGAAGAGGAACGCGCACTCCGGGGTGGCGTCGAGCAGTTCCTGGAGCGCGGCACCGCCGAGCTCCAGGTCGTCGACGACGACGACGACGCCGACTCCGTGGAGGAGCGCCAGGAGCCCTTCGCGGTCGGGGCGGTGCAGCGGAGCGCCGTAGACGGCCCCGAACAGTGCGTACAGCAGCTCCGTGGCGCTCCGCTTGTATCCGGAGAGCCGTACGACCCCGTCGGGCGCCAGGTCGGCGCAGTCGCCCGCGACGGCGTCCAGGAGGGCCGTGCGGCCGGCCCCGGCCGGTCCGGTGAGGCGCACCGAGCGTCCGCGGGAGAGCAGCCGCACCAGTCGCTCACGCTCTTCCTGACGCTCCAGGAGTGGCATCTGCGGGGCGGGTGGCCCCGGAGGGACGGGCGGCGCGGCGGCGCGCTCGCGCTCTACCCGCTGGGCGGCGGTGTACCGCGTGGGGGCCTCGGGCCGCTCCCCCGGCCGGCAGGGCTCGATCTCGCTGCCGTCGACCGGATTGACGGTGAGCAGGAAGTCACCCGTCGTCAGCTGCACCATGCGCGCCTGCTGCGGTGTCTGGTGCCCGAAGTCGGGCGTCAGCGGGTCGCGGGGCTGTCGCCGTCGCCCGCCGTCATCACCGGAACGGTCATGGCCGTACTCTTCCGGTCCCCGATTGGTCGGGTCCATCGTCAAAGCCCCCCAGACGCGCAGCGCGCGGTTGCCCCCACCGGTCTCGCACGCCCGCGGTCGCTCCCGGTCCGGTGTCCGCCAGTGGGTCCTCGTCGATCGGCAGACGGCCGAACCCTAAACCTTCGCACAGTATCCACGAACCGGCGGGGGGCCGCGCCGCCCCGACACCACATTCTCGTGAGGATTGTGCGTGGATCGTGGACGCCGTCAGACGCGTGGCAGGGAGTCCGCGGCGAGCCCGCCCTCGATGGCCAGGATCCTGTGCAGCCTCGTCGCCACCAGCAGCCGCTGCATCTGCGGCGGCACGCCGCGCAGCACCAGCCGCCGGCCGGCCCGGCCGGCTCTGCGGTGCGCGCCCATGATGACGCCGAGGCCGGTGGCGTCCCACGAGTCCAGCTCGGTCAGGTTCAGCACGAGATCGCCGGCTCCGTCGTCGACGGCCGAGTGCAGAACCGTACGGGCGTCCGCCGCGCTTCGGACGTCGAGGCGGCCCCCGACGACCAGCTCGGCGTGGTCGCCCCTGATGTGCATATGCGCTCCCCGGAAGTACTCCGCAGCTAGGTCTGTCTGTCTGGTTTCTCTCTGCCTCTGCCACAACTGACTGCCGCAGTGACAGGGAAGTTGCCGTCTGTGAGCGAACCGATATCGAATTCACCCCGAGGGGTGAACTCGATATCGGTGGTGTCGCGGGATCCGTGCGCCGTGGGCGTCGGATCCCGGGCCCCCGGGTCTGATTGACGGCGCATCAGACCGCCCGGGGCCCGTTCGTGATCAGTAGGTGTAGAAACCCTGCCCGCTCTTGCGGCCGATGTCACCTGCGTCGACCATCCGGCGCATCAGCTCCGGAGCGGCGAACTTCTCGTCCTGGGACTCGGTGTAGATGTTGCCCGTGGCGTGCAGGAGGATGTCGACGCCGGTCATGTCGGCCGTGGCGAGCGGGCCCATGGCATGGCCGAAGCCCAGCTTGCAGGCGGTGTCGATGTCCTCGGCCGAGGCGACGCCCGACTCGTACAGCTTGGCCGCCTCGACGACGAGCGCCGAGATGAGCCGGGTGGTGACGAAGCCCGCGACATCACGGTTGACGACGATGCAGGTCTTGCCGACGGACTCGGCGAACTCCCTTGCGGTGGCGAGCGTTTCGTCGCTGGTCTTGTATCCGCGCACCAGCTCGCAGAGCCGCATCATCGGGACCGGCGAGAAGAAGTGCACCCCGACGACCCGCTCCGGGTGCTCCGTCACGGCCGCGATCTTGGTGATCGGGATGGCGGAGGTGTTGGAGGCGAGGACGGCGTCCTCCCGGACGACCTGATCGAGCGTACGGAAGATCTCGTGCTTGACCTCCAGCTTCTCGAAGACGGCCTCGACGACGACGTCCGCGTCGGCCACGGCGTCGAGGTCGGTGGTCGTGGTGATCCTGGCGAGCGCGGCCTCGGCGTCGGCGGCCTCCAGCTTGCCCTTGGCCACGAACTTGCCGTAACTGGCCTCGATGCCGCCGCGCCCCCGGGCCAGGGCCTCGTCGGTGACATCACGCAGTACGACGTCCCAGCCCGCCTGGGCGGAGACCTGCGCGATACCGGACCCCATGAGTCCGGCGCCGATGACGGCAAGCTTCCTGGCCACGTTTCGCACCCCAATGCTTCTCGGTTGTTCGCATGCTCTCCGGCGGAGGTTAGTACCCGTGAGGGGCCGTGAGGCCGTGAAGAGATGCGCGTCACGTCTCACATGACGGACATCACACCGGCCGGCGTCACGCGGCGGCGCGCCGTGCGTAGTTGAGCACCTTCCCGCCGAGGAGGCCCTCCATCTCGTCGAGCAGGACGAGCGCGTCACGCGAGACCTCGTTCGCCGCCCGGCCGGCGACCATCTCGCCGCCGATGTACGCCATGAGGGCGCCGTGCACCCACGAGAGCTGCCCGGCCACCAGGACCGGCAGGCGGTCACCGGGGTCCGCGCCGGTCTCCTCCCGCAGGGTTCCCTCCAGGTGGAACTGGGCCTCCTGCCCGATGTGCCAGAGGCGGGCCTTGAGGCTGTCGGCGCCCTCGATGACCCGCATGAAGCTCGCGTACCCGTCCATGAGGCCGACCGTCGGCGAGACGCCCTCCACCTGGATCCGGAGCTCGCGCAGGACGGCGTCGGCGGCCGACTCCCCCTTGTCTCGGCCGCGGACGTAGCGCGAGAGCCGGTCGATGACGCCACTGCTGCGGTCCAGGAAGAGATCCTCCTTGGCCGGGAAGTAGTTGTACACCGTGTTCGCCGAGACATCGGCGGCCTCGGCGATCTCGGCGATCGTGACCGCGTCGAAGCCCCGCTCCACGAAGAGCCAGGTGGCCACGTCCGAGAGGTGCTGCCTCGTCCGACGCTTCTTCCGCTCCCTCAGTCCCTCAGCCATGCACCCATCCTACGGATCGGGTGGTGTCGATGAAATCTTGGTGTCATTGCATTTTTTCAGTCTCTCTGTTTTTGTGGTCTCCATGCCAATCATCAGTACGTCCGGGCTCTCCCGGACCTTCACGACCAAGGCAGGACCGGTCCACGCCGTGCGCTCGGTCGATCTCACCGTGATGCCCGGAGAGATCGTCGGGCTGCTCGGGCCCAACGGCGCGGGCAAGACCACCACGCTGCGCATGCTCACCACACTGCTCGCCCCCACGGGCGGCGCCGCCACCGTCGCCGGCTGCGACCTGGCCGGGGACCCGGCGGGGGTCCGTGGGAAGTGCGGCTACGTCGCCCAGTCCGGCGGGGTCGACCCTCACGTCACCGTGCGGGAGGAGCTGGTCACCCAGGGGAGGCTGTACCGGCTGGGCAAGGCCGACGCCATCGCGCGCACGACGGAACTGGCCGCGCGACTCGGACTCGGCGACCTGCTCGACCGCAGGACGGCCGCGCTCTCCGGCGGCCAGCGCCGGCGCCTCGACATCGCCATGGGCCTCACCCACCGCCCCGCCGTGCTCTTCCTCGACGAGCCGACCACCGGGCTCGATCCGGGCAGCCGGGAGGACCTGTGGGAGCTGGTCCGAGGGCTCCGGGACGACTTCGGCACCACGGTCGTGCTCACCACCCACTACCTCGACGAGGCCGACGCCCTCGCGGACCGGCTGGTCGTCATCGACGGCGGCCTGGTCGTCGCCGAGGGTGCGCCGGCCGCGCTCAGGACCGAGCACGCCGGCTCCCCCGACGCCTCGCTCCACGACACCTTCCTCGCGATCACCGGGCGGTCCCCGGCTGCCGCCGAGACCACCCCCGTCGCCGTATAGGACGTGCCCGATGCTTCTCCACGACACATCGCTGATCTTCGGCCGGTACGTCCGGCAGACCCTGCGCTCCCGGTTCCAGATCTTCTTCGGGATCCTGATGCCGCTGCTCTACCTGCTCTTCTTCGGCCCGCTCCTCACGGCTCTCCCGCTCGGCTCGGCGGGCGACTCCTGGCAGGTCCTGGTGCCCGGTCTGCTCCTTCAACTCGCCCTTTTCGGTGCCTCCTTCACCGGTTTCTCCCTCATCATCGAGCAGTCGACCGGGGTGGTCGAGCGCATGCGCGTGACCCCTGTCAGCCGTCTGGCGCTGTTGCTGGGAAGGGTTCTGCGGGACGCCCTGCTGTTCATGTTCCAAGCGGTGCTGCTGGTGCTCGCCGCGCTGGTCATGGGGCTGCGCGCACCGCTGCCCGGGGTGCTCATCGGCTTCGCCTTCGTGGGCCTGCTGACGGTCTCGCTGGCCTCGCTGTCGTACGCCCTGGCCATGAAGGTGCGTACGCCACAGGAGTTCGGGCCCGTGATCAACTCACTGACCATGCCGGCCATGCTGCTCTCCGGCCTGATGCTGCCGATGACACTCGGGCCCGCGTGGCTGGACGTGCTGTCGCACTTCACGCCCTTCCGCTACCTCGTGGACGCGGTGCGGGACGCCTACATCGGCTCGTACGCCACGGCGCACATGCTGTACGGGGTGCTGGTGGCGCTCGCGTTCGCCCTTCTGGCCGTGACGGTCGGCACACGCGTCTTCCGCAGGGCCGGTGCGTAACTACGCTGACCCCATGGTCAATCTGACGCGCATCTACACCCGTACCGGCGACAAGGGCACCACCGCCCTCGGCGACATGAGCCGGACCGCCAAGACCGATCTGCGGATCTCGGCGTACGCCGACGCCAACGAGGCCAACGCCGTGATCGGCACGGCCGTCGCGCTCGGGAACCTCTCCGAGGACGTCGTGAAGGTCCTCGTCCGTGTGCAGAACGACCTGTTCGACGTGGGTGCGGACCTGTCCACGCCGGTGGTGGAGAACCCGGAGTACCCGCCGTTGCGGGTCGAACAGTCCTACGTCGACAAACTGGAGGCGGACTGCGACACCTTCCTGGAGGAGCTGGAGAAGCTCCGGAGCTTCATCCTTCCGGGCGGCACCCCCGGGGCGGCGCTGCTGCACCAGGCCTGCACGGTCGTCCGGCGGGCGGAGCGGTCCACCTGGGCAGCGCTGGAGGTGCACGGGGACGTGATGAACGCCCTGACCGCGACCTACCTCAACCGCCTCTCCGACCTCCTGTTCATCCTGGCCAGGACGGCGAACAAGGAGGTCGGTGACGTGCTGTGGGTGCCGGGCGGCGAGCGCTGATCAGCGGCCCGCCCCGACCCGGTCCTTGGGCTCCTGCTTGGGGAACACCGTGTAACCCCCGGCGATGACCAGGTTGATCCCGATCACCCAGAGCATCTTCTGCTGCCACATCTGCAGCGAGCCGGTGTCGCCGTCCCCGCCGACGTACCAGACCGCCGCCTGGAGCAGGGCCATGGCGGTCAGCGCGGCCACGATCCAGCGGGCGGCGGTGCGCCACTCGTGGGCGGCCCGCGCCATTCCGTACTTCGGGGGCCTCACCGGCGGCGGACCGCCCGCGAAGCGGTGGGCGACCCTGGCGTCGACCCACTTGACGGTGGCGTGGCCGAGCCCCACGGTGTAGCCGATGTAGACGGCCGCGATGCCGTGCTTCAGGCCCGGCTCGGCGCCGTTCTTCAGGTCGATGGCCGTCGCCACCAGCAGGACGGCCTCCAGCAGCGGCTCGCACAGGAGCACGGCCGCACCCAGCCGGGGCTTCTTCGCGACGTACCGCAGCGCGAGGCCGGCGGCCAGCAGGACCCAGAAGCCGACCTCGCAGAGCACGATCAGTGTGACGATCACGGTCCTTCTCCTTCCGGTCCCTTCCAGGCTCCCTTCCGTCCGGCGCCGGATCGTCGTCGGCAGTGACGAAACGCGACTGCATCCTTCGATGTAGCCGCGGCTCCCCCGGCGTACGGACGTGGAGCCGGCCCGCGCCGTGTTGGATGGGCGTGTGTTCACCTCACTGCGACCGCACCGCCACGACGTACTGATCGCGGTGACCGGGCTGGCGGGCGGGCTGATGCTCTGGGCCGCCGGGCTGCACACCCAGGGCGGGCGGCTCTTCGCCGCCCACTGGGTGGCTCTCGTACCGCTCGCGGTGACGGCCGGCCTGGAGCTGCTGCGCCGGAGCCGGCCGCAGGCGGCGGTCGCCCTCGGGACGCTCGCGCTGATCGCCGACCAGTTCACGACGGGCAGCGTGGCGACCATCCTGATGTACACGGACCTCATGTACGCGGCGGTGGTCTACGGGACCCCGGCCGCCGCCCGGCGGATCCCGGTGGCCACGTTCCTGGTGACCGTCGCCGTCACCATCGGGTTCTTCGCCTGGGTCCGTGACCCTGAGGCCCTGCTGATCGCCGTGGCGACCGGGCTGGTCCTCTTCGCCCCCGCCCTCACCGGCGTCAGTGTCCGCAACCACCGGGAGGCCGCCGACGCGGCCAGGCTGCGCGCCGATCAGACGGCGCTGCTGGCCGAGAGGGACCGGGTCCAGGCGGTGACCGCCGAGCGGTCGCGGATGGCCCGCGAACTGCACGACATGGTCGCCAACCACCTCTCCGCGATCGCCATCCACTCCACCGCCGCGCTCTCCATCGACGATCCGGACACCTCCCGTGACGCCCTCGGGGTGATCCGGCGGAACAGTGTCGACGGCCTCGCCGAGATGCGCCGTCTGATCGGGCTGCTGCGGGAGAACGGCGTGGCCGGCCCGCCGAGCGCCGCGCCGACCCTCGCCTCCCTGGACGCCCTCGTCGAACAGGCCGGGGCGAGCTCCGCGTCCAGCGGGCTCACGGTCACCCTGGACGACGGCCGGGGGGAGACCGGGCCCCTGCCGGCGCCGGTGGAGCTGGCGGCGTACCGCATCGTCCAGGAGTCGCTGACGAACGCGCTCAAGCACGCGGCGCCAGGCCCGGTGACGGTTCGGCTCCGCGGGTCGCGCAAGCTGCTGACGGTGGAGGTGGGCAGCGTCCTCGGCGAGCGGCCGGGGCCGCGCGCGCCCGGCTCGGGGGCCGGTCTGATCGGGATGCGGGAACGGGTCGCCCTGCTGGGCGGGACCATCGAGGCGGGCCCGGAACCCCGGGGCGACGGAGTACGGGTCTGGCTGGTGCGGGCCGAACTGCCCGTCGAGGAAGGAACGGAGAGGTCATGACGATCCGGGTACTGGTCGCCGAGGACCAGTCGGCGGTGCGCGCGGGGCTGGTGCTGATCCTGGGCAGCGCGCCCGACATCGAGGTGGTGGGCGAGGCGGCCGATGGCGAGGCGGCCGTGCGCCTGGCCCGTGAACTCCGCCCGGATCTGGTGCTGATGGACGTGCAGATGCCCCGGCTCGACGGGGTGTCCGCGACACGGCAGGTCGTGGCGGAGCGGCTGGCGGACGTGCTGGTGCTGACGACCTTCGACCTGGACGAGTACGTCTTCGGCGCGCTGCGCGCGGGTGCGTCGGGTTTCCTGCTGAAGAACACCGACGCCAAGGACCTGCTCGAAGCGGTCCGCACGGTGGCACGCGGTGAGGGCATGATCGCCCCGGCCGTGACGCGGCGGCTGATCGCGGAGTTCGCCGGTTCCTCCTCGGCGCGCAGGACGGCCACGCCCGCCCCGGAGGCCCTCGACACGCTCACCCGCCGGGAGCGGGAGGTGCTGGCCTGTCTCGGTGAGGGGCTGTCGAACGCCGAGATCGCGGGACGTCTGTCGATGGCGGAGGCCACGGTGAAGACGCACGTCAGCAGGCTCCTCGGAAAGCTGGAGCTGCGCAGCCGGGTGCAAGCGGCGGTACTCGCTCAGGAGTTGGGCCTCTGAGACCGTTCCCGGAACTTTGGTCTGGACCTCTTGACGATTGGTCCAGACCTTCCTAATCTCACCGAACACACTGCGGTGAGTACGCGATGACACAGCGGGCTCAGGGCGACGCAGGCTTCGCAGGTTACGGATCATCCCCGTTTGCCGGACCTCACCCGAGGAGCACCGTTGAGCACTGACAACCCCGTACGCCTCTCCCGGCTCAGATGGAGACGCGCGGCCGGCACATCCACCAGGACCAGGACGGTCGCGGGCCTCACCGCGCTGTTGCTGCCCCTTGCCGCGATGGTCGGCCTGGCCTCCCCCGCCGCGGCGGCCACCTCCGCGACAGCCACCTACGTCAAGAAGTCCGACTGGGGCAGCGGCTTCGAGGGCCAGTGGACGGTCAAGAACACCGGCACGACCGCCCTCTCCTCCTGGGCCATCGAGTGGGACTTCCCCTCAGGCACCGCGGTCGGCTCCGCCTGGGACGCCACCGTCACCGGCTCCGGAACCCACTGGACCGCCAAGAACCTCGGCTGGAACGGTACGGTCGCCCCGGGCGCCAGCATCAGTTTCGGCTTCAACGGCACCGGCTCCGGCTCCCCCACCGGCTGCAAGCTGAACGGCGCCTCCTGCGACGGCGGCAGCGTCCCAGGCGACAACGCCCCGTCCAAGCCCGGCACCCCGACCGCGAGCAACGTGACGGACACCTCGGCGAAGCTCACCTGGAGCGCCGCGACCGACGACAAGGGCATCAAGAACTACGACGTCCTGCGCGACGGCGCCAAGGTCGCCACCGTCACCACGACGACGTACACGGACACCGGCCTCACCAAGGGCACCGACTACTCGTACACCGTGCGGGCCCGTGACACCGCCGACCAGACCGGCCCGGTCAGCACCTCGGTCGCCGTCCGCACCACCGGCACCACCGACCCCGGCGGCCCCGGCACCGGTGAGAAGGTCAACCTCGGCTACTTCACCGAATGGGGCGTCTACGGGCGCAACTACCACGTCAAGAACCTCGTGACCTCGGGCTCCGCCGAGAAGATCACCCACATCAACTACGCGTTCGGCAACGTCCAGGGCGGCAAGTGCACCATCGGTGACGCCTACGCCGACTACGACAAGGCCTACACCGCCGACCAGTCGGTCGACGGCGTCGCCGACACCTGGGACCAGCCGCTGCGCGGCAACTTCAACCAGCTGCGCAAGCTCAAGGCCGCGTACCCGCACATCAAGATCCTCTGGTCCTTCGGTGGCTGGACCTGGTCAGGCGGCTTCGGCGCCGCGGCCCAGAACCCGGCCGCGTTCGCCCAGTCCTGCCACGACCTGGTGGAGGACCCCCGCTGGGCCGATGTCTTCGACGGCATCGACATCGACTGGGAGTACCCCAACGCCTGCGGTCTCACCTGTGACACCAGCGGGCCCGGCGCGCTGAAGAACCTCTCCTCGGCGCTGCGCACCGAATTCGGCTCGGACTACCTGGTCACCGCGGCCATCACCGCGGACGGCACGGAGGGCGGCAAGATCGACGCCGCCGACTACGCCGGCGCCGCGCAGTCCTTCGACTGGTACAACGTGATGACGTACGACTTCTTCGGCGCCTGGGAGGCCAAGGGTCCGACGGCCCCGCACTCCCCGCTGACCTCCTACAGCGGCGTTCCCCAGGAGGGCTTCAACAGCGCGGCCGCCATCGCCAAGCTGAAGGCCAAGGGCGTACCCGCCTCGAAGCTGCTGCTGGGCATCGGCTTCTACGGCCGCGGCTGGACGGGCGTCACCCAGGCGGCTCCCGGCGGCACGGCGACCGGGGCGGCCCCGGGCACGTACGAAGCGGGCATCGAGGACTACAAGGTCCTGAAGAACAGCTGCCCGGCCACCGGCACGATCGCCGGCACCGCCTACGCCCACTGCGGCACCAACTGGTGGAGCTACGACACCCCGGCGACGATCACGTCCAAGATGGCCTGGGCCAACAGCCAGGGCCTGGGCGGGGCGTTCTTCTGGGAGTTCAGCGGTGACACCGCGAACGGCGAGCTCGTGAGCGCGATGGACAGCGGCCTCAACTAACCCCGCGAGGCAGCCGCACCCCGAAGAAGCGCCGGGGAGACAGGTCCGCCCCCTGTCTCCCCGGTTTTCGGCCGTGCGGACCGCGGTCGGACGGCCGCGGTCAGACGAACGCCGGCATGATCTCGTCGTGGATGAGGCGCAGCTGCGTGTCCACGTCCGCGACGCCCTCGATGTCCCGGCCGGTGAAGGTCCGCACCAGGCTGCGGTCGGTGATCGCGCAGATCACGTGATTGACGCCGGCCGGTGCGATCTCCCGCCGGATCTTCTCCGCGCACTCCTCCGGCGTGCCCGAGACGGACAGCCGGTCCGCGAGCTCCGGGCTCGTCAGCTCGATCCCGCGCGCCAGGTCTCCACCGGCGATCGCCTCGATGACGGGCCGCAGCTCCGCCGGGTCGACCCCGTTGCGGCGCAGCTGCTCCTCCGGCATCGAGGAGGCGTAGATGCCGACCATGCTGCGGGCCGCCTCCTTGGCCCGGGCGGAGTCGGGCCCGGTGGCGAAGACCACCCAGGCGCCGATGTCCAGGGTCCGCCAGTCCTTCCCGGCCCGCTCGGCGCCCGCCCGGATGTGGTGGACCGCGTAGTCGTAGGCCTCGCGGGTGTAGCTCAGCGCGTGGTGGCATCCGTCGGACAGCTCGCCGGCCGCTTCGAAGGACCTGGGGCCGCGCATGGCCCCCAGCATCACGGGGAGCCGTTCCTGGACCGGGCGGGCGAATGTGAACAGCCCGTCGTAGCGGAAGAACTCGCCGTCGTAGGTGATCGTCCCTTCGTCCAGGAGGGTGCGGACCACATGGAGCCCCTCCTTGACCCGGGACAGCGGCCGGGTGCGGGTCCAGTCCATCCGGTACTGGGCCAGCAGGCCGAAGTTCCCGCTGGACAGAACCCCTTCGGCACGCCCTCCGGACAGCTCGTCGAGGGTGGCCAGCGACTGGGCGATCAGGCTCGGCTCCCGGAGGGTGACCGCCGACACGCTGGGGCCGAGACGGATGCGGCTCGTCCCGCCGGCCGCCGCGGCGAACAGCTGCCACAGGTCCTTGTGCCAGGTCTCGTCGGCCGCGTAGCAGGCGTGGAAACCGAGCTCGTCGGCGAGCCGGATCGAGGCGAGGGATTCCTGGACGGGGTAGTCGGGAAGCATGGCGTAGCTGAACTTCACAGGACCGCCTGGGGCCGGGTGGAGCCGGGGTGCGGAGGGGCCGAGGCGCCCGGGTCACCGCCTGTTTCCGGGCCGGTCGCGAGAATGCCGGAAAACCGCCGGGCCGTCCAGACCGCCCGCCGGGCCTGCTCCGAACGAGGAGCCCTTAAGCCACGTTCACCCTCTGGCCGGGCGGAGCCGCCTCCAGCCAGGCAAGGAAACCGGTCAGGGCGTCCTCGCTCATCGCCAGCTCCAGGCGTGTCCCCCGGTGGAGACAGCCGAGCACGACGGAATCGGACAGGAGCGCCAGCTCCTCCTCGCCCTCGGGCAGCCGGCGCGCGACCACCTCGATGGCGGAGCGCTCCAGGCCGCGGCGCGGGCGCGGCGAGTAGGAGAAGACCCGGAACCAGTCGACGCGGTCGCCGCTGTAGCGGGCGACCCCGTACACCCAGCCCTTGCCGGACGGATCGGGTTCCTCGGACACGTCCCAGCGCAGACTGCAGTCGAAGGTTCCTCCGGAGCGCTGGATCAGCCGCCTGCGGAGGCCGAAGACGAACAGTCCCACCGCGACCAGTACGACGACCAGGCCGCCCACCCACAACGCGAGGACCATCTCCACCGACCTCCTCGCATCGTCGAGTAACGGATACCGCACCGAGCCATACCGGACCGCACCTGCATCGCCTCAGCCGCGACACGGTCTGGATCTCTCCAGCACGGGCCGCGGCTGAGTCAAGAACTCCTCGTGGGGACGCTCAGTGCGCCGCCACCGCACGCAGTCGTACGTCGGCGCGCCGCTCGGCGGCGGCGTCCGTGTCCGACTTCGCACGCTCCAGCGCGCGCTCGGCGCGCTGGACATCGATCTCGACCGCGAGTTCGGCGATCTCCGCCAGCAGCGAGAGCTTGTTGTCCGCGAAAGAGATGAATCCGCCGTGCACAGCGGCGACGACGGTGCCGCCGTCACTCGTACGGATCGTCACGGGGCCCGATTCCAGCACACCCAGGAGCGGCTGGTGACCGGGCATGACGCCGATGTCACCGGACGTGGTACGTGCGACGACGAGGGTGGCCTCGCCGGACCAGACACTACGGTCCGCGGCGACCAGCTCGACATGCAGCTCAGCAGCCAAGGGTGGCTCCTCGGGTCACCACCCGGCGGTCGTGCCGGGTGTCGTTTCGATTCTACGGGGCGTGGTGAGGGGGGCGGGACACACCCACCCCCCTCGGTGAGCCGGAGGCTCAGGAGACGCCGAGCTCCTTGGCGTTCGCCTTGAGGTCCTCGATGCCACCGCACATGAAGAACGCCTGCTCGGGGAAGTGGTCGTACTCCCCGTCGCAGATCGCGTTGAACGCGGCGATCGACTCGTCGAGCGGAACGTCCGAACCGTCCAGGCCGGTGAACTGCTTGGCGGCGTGGGTGTTCTGCGACAGGAAGCGCTCGACGCGACGGGCACGGTGGACGACGAGCTTGTCCTCCTCGCCCAGCTCGTCGATACCGAGGATCGCGATGATGTCCTGGAGGTCCTTGTACTTCTGCAGGATCCCCTTGACACGGCTGGCCGCGTCGTAGTGCTCCTGCGCGATGTAGCGCGGGTCCAGGATGCGGGACGTGGAGTCCAGCGGGTCCACGGCCGGGTAGATGCCCTTCTCGGAGATCGGACGGGAGAGAACCGTCGTCGCGTCGAGGTGGGCGAACGTGGTGGCCGGGGCCGGGTCGGTCAGGTCGTCCGCGGGGACGTAGATCGCCTGCATCGAGGTGATCGAGTGACCACGCGTCGAGGTGATGCGCTCCTGGAGCACACCCATCTCGTCGGCCAGGGTCGGCTGGTAACCCACTGCGGACGGCATGCGGCCGAGCAGCGTGGAGACCTCGGAACCGGCCTGCGTGAAGCGGAAGATGTTGTCGATGAAGAGCAGCACGTCCTGCTTCTGCACATCGCGGAAGTACTCCGCCATGGTCAGGGCGGACAGCGCGACCCGCAGACGGGTGCCCGGCGGCTCGTCCATCTGGCCGAAGACCAGTGCGGTCTTCTCCAGGACGCCCGAGTCGGTCATCTCGTCGATGAGGTCGTTGCCCTCACGGGTGCGCTCGCCGACACCGGCGAACACCGACACACCGTCGTGCAGCTTCGCCACACGCATGATCATTTCCTGGATGAGGACCGTCTTGCCGACGCCCGCACCACCGAACAGACCGATCTTGCCGCCCTTGACGTACGGGGTCAGCAGGTCGACGACCTTCAGGCCGGTCTCGAACATCTCGGTCTTGGACTCGAGCTGGTCGAAGGCCGGGGCCTTGCGGTGGATCGGCCAGCGCTCGGTGATCTGCGCCTCGGCCTCCGGCTCGTTCAGGATCTGACCGAGGGTGTTGAACACCTTGCCCTTGGTGATGTCACCGACCGGGACGGTGATGCCCGAACCCGTGTCGGTCACCGGGGCCTGGCGGACCAGGCCGTCGGTGGGCTGCATCGAGATCGCGCGGACCACGCCGTCACCCAGGTGCTGGGCGACCTCGAGGGTCAGCGTCTTACGAGCGCCGGCCTCGGCCGGGTCGTCGACCTCGACGTGCAGGGCGTTGTAGATCTCCGGCATCGCGTCGACGGGGAACTCCACGTCGACGACCGGGCCGATGACCCGGGCGACGCGGCCCGTGGCAGCGGCCGTCTCAACTGTCGTCGTCATTACTTGTCACTCCCCGCGGACGCGTCGGCCAGCGCACCTGCACCGCCGACGATCTCGCTGATTTCCTGGGTGATTTCGGCCTGGCGGGCCGCATTGGCAAGCCTGGAGAGGCTCTTGATCAGATCCCCGGCGTTGTCGGTCGCCGACTTCATCGCACGGCGGCGGGCGGCGTGCTCGGAAGCGGCGGCCTGCAGCAGTGCGTTGTAGATACGGCTCTCGACGTAGCGCGGCAGAAGGGCGTCGAGGACGTCCTCGGCCGACGGCTCGAAGTCGAACAGCGGACGGACCACGCTCTTCTGGGTACCCTCGGCGGAATCGGCCTCGGCCACCTCGTCGAGCGACAGCGGCAGCATCCGGCCGTCGACCGCGTTCTGCGTCATCATCGACACGAATTCCGTGAAGACGATGTGCAGCTCGTCCACCCCGCCCTCGGCCGTGTCCTTCTGGATGGACTCGATCAGGGGCGCGGCGATCTTCTTGGCGTCCGAGTACTCCGGGCTGTCGGTGAAGCCGGTCCACGACTCCGAGACCTTGCGCTCACGGAAGCCGTAGTACGCGACACCCTTGCGGCCGACGATGTACGTGTCGACCTCCTTGCCCTCGGCCGACAGCCGCTCCCGCAGCCGCTCCGCCGCCTTGATGGCGTTGGAGGAGTAGCCGCCGGCCAGACCGCGGTCGCTCGTGAGGAGCAGGACCGCCGCCCGGGTCGGGGACTCGACCTCGGTGGTGAGCGAGTGCTTGGTGTTGGAGCCGGTGGCGACCGCGGTCACCGCACGGGTGAGCTCGGTCGCGTACGGCATCGACGCCGCCACCTTGCGCTGCGCCTTGACGATGCGCGAGGCGGCGATCATCTCCATCGCCTTGGTGATCTTCTTGGTCGCGGTGACGGCTTGGATGCGGCGCTTGTAAACGCGAAGCTGAGCGCCCATCGATCAGCCCTCGCCCAGGAGCTTGCCGTCCGAGGTCTCGAACTGCTGCTTGAACGAGGCGATCGCGTCGGCGATCGACTGCAGCGTGTCGTCGGACATCTTGCCGCCCTCGGCGATGCTGGTCAGGAGGTCCTTGCGCTCGCGGCGCAGGTACTCCAGCAGCTCACCCTCGAAGCGGCGGATGTCCTCGACCGGGACGTCGTCCATCTTGCCCGTGGTGCCGGCCCAGACGGAGACGACCTGCTCCTCCATCGGGAACGGGGCGTACTGCGGCTGCTTCAGCAGCTCGACCATGCGCTTACCGCGCTCCAGCGACGCCTTGGAGGCCGCGTCCAGGTCGGAACCGAAGGCGGCGAACGCCTCCAGCTCGCGGTACTGGGCGAGGTCCACGCGCAGTCGGCCGGAGACCTGCTTCATGGCCTTGTGCTGGGCGGAGCCACCGACTCGGGAGACCGAGATACCGACGTTGAGCGCCGGACGCTGACCCGCGTTGAACAGGTCGGACTCCAGGAAGCACTGGCCGTCGGTGATGGAGATGACGTTGGTCGGGATGAACGCCGACACGTCGTTCGCCTTGGTCTCGACGATGGGCAGACCCGTCATCGAACCGGCACCCAGGTCGTCGGAGAGCTTGGCGCAGCGCTCCAGCAGACGCGAGTGCAGGTAGAAGACGTCGCCCGGGTAGGCCTCACGGCCCGGCGGACGGCGCAGCAGAAGCGACACGGCGCGGTAGGCGTCGGCCTGCTTCGAGAGGTCGTCGAAGATGATGAGGACGTGCTTGCCGTCGTACATCCAGTGCTGGCCGATGGCCGAACCGGTGTACGGCGCTAGGTACTTGAAGCCGGCCGGGTCGGACGCCGGGGCGGCGACGATGGTCGTGTACTCGAGCGCGCCGGCCTCTTCGAGGGCACCGCGCACGGAGGCGATGGTGGAGCCCTTCTGACCGATGGCGACGTAGATGCAGCGCACCTGCTTGTTCACGTCGCCCGAGCGCCAGTTGTCGCGCTGGTTGATGATCGTGTCGACGGCCAGAGCGGTCTTACCCGTCTGACGGTCACCGATGATCAGCTGACGCTGGCCACGGCCGATCGGCACCATGGCGTCGACGGCCTTGTAGCCGGTCTGCATCGGCTCGTGCACCGACTTACGGACCATGACGCCAGGCGCCTGCAGCTCGAGGGCGCGACGGCTTTCGGTCGCGATCTCGCCGAGACCGTCGATCGGGTTGCCGAGCGGGTCGACGACGCGGCCGAGGTAACCCTCGCCCACACCGACGGAGAGCACCTCACCGGTGCGCTGCACCGGCTGGCCCTCCTCGATTCCGCTGAACTCGCCGAGGACGATCGCACCGATCTCCCGCTCCTCGAGGTTGAGGGCGAGACCGAGGGTGCCGTCCTCGAACTTCAGCAGCTCGTTCGCCATGGCCGAGGGAAGACCCTCGACCTTCGCGATGCCGTCACCGGCAACGCTGACCGTACCGACCTCCTCGCGCGAGGCCGCGTCCGGCTGGTACGACTGGACGAAGTTATCCAGTGCGTCCCGGATCTCCTCCGGCCGGATCGTGAGCTCCGCCATCTGGGTTCCCTGCTCTCCTTGTTGGGCCCGAAGTTTCTCAGTGGGGTCTGGGGGCGACCCCCAGGAATCTTCTGCAATTTCTGCACGGCCCAACCGGGCCGCTGTTCTTGCTCGTTCAGTTGGTGCGGTGGCGCTGCGCGCTGTCAGCCGGCCATCCTGCGGGTGACCTCTTCGAGGCGCTCCGCGATCGTGCCGTTGATGACCTCGTCACCGACGCGCACCGAGATCCCGCCGAGGACCTCGGGGTCCACGTCCAGGTTCAGGTGCATCTCACGGCCGTAGATCTTCGCCAGGGCGGCGCCGAGGCGCTGCTTCTGCCGATCGGACAGCGGTACCGCCGAGGTGACGACGGCGACCGTACGGTTGCGGCGCTCGGCGGCGAGCGTGGAGAGGGACTCGAGTCCCGCTTCCAGGCTACGTCCACGCGGCTGCGTCACGAGGCGCGTGATCACACGCTCGGTGACGGGCTGCGCCTTGCCGCCGAGCAGGCTGCGCAGCAGCTCGCCCTTGGCGGTGGCCGGAGCCGACTTGTCGGTCAGAGCCGCCCGCAGGGCCACGTCGGACCCGACGATCCGGCCGAAGCGGAACAGTTCGTCCTCGACGTCGTCGAGGACGCCCGCGCGCTCGGCCGCGGTGAGGTCTGCGGTGTTCGCCAGCTCCTCGACCGAGTCGACCAGGTCACGCGACTGCGACCAGCGGGAGCGGACCATGCCGGAGACCAGGTCCACGGCTTCGCCGCCCACCTGACCGCTCAGCAGTCGTCCGGCCAGCTCGGCCTTGGCCTCGCCGCCCTGCGACGGGTCGGTGAGGACCCGGCGCAACGACACCTCGCGGTGGAGCAGCGCGGTGACGGCTGCCAGCTCCTCGGCGAGCTTCGCCGCGTCGACCGACGTGGAGTCGGTCAGCGCGTCGAGACGCTCGCGTGCGGAGGCCAGCGCCTCGCGGCTCGCTCCGTTCATCGGACGGCCTCGGCCTTCGCCTCGAGCTCGTCGAGGAAGCGGTCGACGGTGCCGCTCTGCCGGGCGTGGTCCTCGAGGGACTCGCCGACGAGCTTGCCGGCCAGGGCGGTGGCGAGGGAGCCGACGTCCTGACGCAGCGCGGACGCCGCGGCCTTGCGGTCGGCCTCGATCTGGGCGTGGCCGGCGGCGATGATCTCCTCGCGCTGACGCTGCCCTTCGGCGCGCATCTCCGCGATGATCACGGAGCCCTGCTCGGTGGCCTCCTGACGGAGACGCGCCGCTTCGTGCCGGGCTTCGGCGAGCTGAGCCTTGTACTGCTCGAGCACGCTCTGGGCCTCGACCTGTGCCGCGTCGGCCTTCTCGATACCGCCTTCGATGGCCTCTCGGCGCTCTTCCAGAACCTTGTTCATGTTCGGGAGGAGCTTCTTCGAGAAGACGAAGAAGACGATGGCGAAACAGATCAGGCCGATGACGACCTCGGGCAGGACCGGGAGCAGAGGATTCTGCGGTTCCTCGGCAGCCAGGTACATCATGGTGGACCTTCCGTCGAATCGGGCTACTGCCGGTACATCAGGTGAGGATGAACGGGACGACGAAGCCGATCAGGGCCAGGGCCTCGACGACGGCGAAGCCGAGCAGCATGTTCTGGCGGATGAGGCCGGCCGCCTCGGGCTGGCGGGCGATGGCCTGCACACCGTTACCGAAGATGATGCCGACGCCGATACCGGGGCCGATCGCCGCGAGGCCGTAGCCGATGGTGCCGATGTTGCCTTCGACGGCCGCAAGGGTCTCAAGAGCAGACATGTCCTTGGTTCCTTCTCTAAATGGGCCGGTGGGCTGTGTCCACCGGACGTCTTGGGATGGAGCGGTAAGTGGCTTCGGGCTCTCAGTGCGCTTCTTCGAGCGCCTGGGAGAGGTACGTGGCGGTCAGCACCGTGAAGACGTACGCCTGGAGCGCCTGGATGAACAGCTCGAAGACCGTGAGGATCAGGGTCAGGGCGAACGAGGCGCCCGCGTAGACCGTGCCGAGCACGGTGCCGAGCATGTACCAGGTCGCGATCGTGAAGATCAGGATCAGGACGTGTCCGGCGAACATGTTGGCGAAGAGTCGCACCGCCAGCGTGAAGGGCCGCACGAAGATGTTCGAGACGAACTCGATCGGCGTCAGGATGACGTAGATCGGCTTCGGCAGGCCGCTCGGCACGCAGAGGTTACGGATGCCTCCGACGAACCCGTTCGTCTTGAAGGTGACCGTCATGTAGACGACCCAGACGACGAGCGCCAGGCCCGCAGGGTAGGCGATGGACGAGCTCACCGGGAACTGGCCCAGCGGGATGATCGCCCACAGGTTCAGCATCCAGACGAAGAAGAACAAGGAGACCAGGAAGGGGACGAACGGCTCCCCCTTCTTACCGATCACCTCGCGGGCGATCCCGCGGCGCACGAAGTCGTAGAGGGTCTCCGCCACCATCTGGAGCTTGCCCGGGACCAGCTTCGGCTTGGAGAAGGCGGCCCAGAAGAAACCGATGATGACGATGGTGCCGATCGCCGCGAGCAGCATGGGCTTGTTGATCTCGACCGAACCGACCGTGGCGATGGGTTCGAAGATGAACGACCACACGCTGGGAGCCGGGAAGCCGCACCCCTTGAAGAGGTGGCAATCGGTCTCGAAGGCGAGCAACTGGTCAGCACTCACCGCGAGCTCCTTCGATATGACGCATAGGTACGGCTTCCTCGATGTGTCGGCGTGGTACGAGGCCACAAGGCGGCACTGGACTGGATACGCGGGAAGTCTGGGCGGCCGGCTGTGAGCCGGGGCCGCCTGCGGAAGGGTGGTGAACACGCGGCGCTGTCCCGCACAGCACCCGCTGCCTCACTCGACGCACCCTTGGGGTCGGACGATAGCAGCCCTCGAATCGGGGATTTATGCCACCCCTACGTCGAGAGGACGTACACCGCGAAGTCACGGGCGACTCTCCGGTCCGGTCGACGACTTGTCGGATTCAGGCACCACATAAGGGGTCTTGGCCCGGACGTTCGACCAGGCCTGGCCGGCGATCCAGACGAGCACGCAGCCGAGCGCCGTCAGTCCGAACACCCTGCCGTCCATGAACGTCGCATCGCGGAAGATCACCAGCAGGATCACGAGCAGCAGGATCTGTGTCGTGTACAGCAGAAGGCCCGCGCCGAGGAACAGCTCGGGCCAGCGCTTCCCCACGACTCCGATCCCGTACAGACCGCCCGCGAAGAAGGCGAGCACCACGACGGTGCCGATGGCGGCACCGACGGCGCCGGACACACCGGCCGTCAACGCTCCCACCACAACACCGATCAAGCCGGCGCATGCGGTGGGAATCGCGGCGCCTCGGAGGATTCGGGCGTCGTTCGACGGCATGGATGCTTCTCCAGCAGGGGGGACGAGACGGAAGTTCGTTCAAAGGTGAGCGTATCCGGAGGTGCCGTATGCACTGGTGCAGGCGATCACAGTGCGGACTGCCGACTCGCTGCCGACTCTCCGCCAGGCTCTCGTGAACGCTATCACAAACTATTTGATGAGGTCTTTACCCGAAAGGGTGCTCACTGTCACACGTAAGGGCTAACTGATCGCATGTCGATGTCTTTTCTGCGGGTTTCATGCAGTAGGCGACGAGACGCCCGAAGACGTCTCGCGCTCAGCGGCGCGAGCCCGCCTTGCGCCGGTCCGGATGCCCGCCGATCGCCGTGGCGCCGTTGAGTCCCGGGACACCCGCGGCGACCGGGGCCCTGGAGCCCTCGTCGGCGCCGGGCCCCACCTCCCCGCCCACAGGCCCCCGTTGGGACTCTCCCGGGGCCTCGGAGGCCGTTGAGACGCTCTCGACGGTCCTGCGCCGGTAGCGCGGCGGCACGATCCTCTGGGCCCACCTCGGGGCCCTCGGGGTGAAGCGCGGCAGGAGCAGCAGGACCAGGCCCACGGCGCTCAGTCCCACGATCACCAGCACGATCCACAGCGACGCGGAGTGCACGGAGTAGCCGACGGCGCCGAACGCGATCAGCGCGGACCAGAAGTACATGATCAGCACCGACCTGCTGTGCGAATGGCCGATCTCCAGCAGCCTGTGGTGCAGGTGTCCCCGGTCGGCCGCGAAGGGCGACTGGCCGTTCCAGGTGCGCCGCACGATCGCGAGGATCAGGTCGGCGGCCGGGATCGCGATGATCGTCAGGGGCAGCAGCAGCGGGATGAAGACCGGCAGCATCGCGTGGGTCGCCTGCCGCTCACTGCCCTCGAAGAGCTTCATCGCGTCCGGGTCCACCTGGCCGGTGACCGAGATCGCGCCCGCCGCCAGCACCAGGCCGATGAGCATCGACCCCGAGTCGCCCATGAAGATCCGGGCCGGGTGCATGTTGTGCGGCAGGAAGCCGAGGCACATGCCCATGAGGATCGCCGCGAAGAGCGTGGCGGGGGCCGCCGCCTCGATCCCGTACCCGTACCAGAGGCGGTAGGTGTACAGGAAGAACGCCGCGGACGCGATGCAGACCATGCCGGCCGCGAGACCGTCCAGGCCGTCCACGAAGTTGACCGCGTTGATGGTGATGACGACCAGCGCGACCGTCAGCAGCGTCCCCTGCCACTGGGTGAGCGCGACGGTCCCCAGACCGGGGATGGGCAGCCACAGGATCGTCAGACCCTGGATGACCATGACGGCGGCGGCGATCATCTGCCCGCCGAGCTTGATCAGCGCGTCGATCTCGAACTTGTCGTCCAGGACACCGATCAGCCAGATCAGGGCGGCACCGGACAGCAGGGCCCTGGGCTCGTTGGAGAGTTCGAAGACACCGTTCAGGTTGAACAGGTGGTCCGCGACGATCAGCCCCGCGCACAGTCCGCCGAACATGGCGATGCCACCGAGCCGAGGTGTCGGTTCCCGGTGTACGTCACGCGCACGGATCGCGGGCATCGCCCCGACCGCGATGGCGAACTTCCGCACCGGTCCGGTCAGCAGATAGGTAACCGCTGCCGTGACACAGAGCGTCAGCAGGTAATCACGCACGGGCTGCCCCACAGATTTCGCCGGCCATCTCAGCCCCACACCCTAGTCTCAAGAACGAGGACACCGAGCCACGGGTGTTGGTTGCACAGGGGTCGTTCACACCGTCTACCCCGGATACGGCGGATTGCGCTCGGTGAGTCCACGCACCTCGGCCCGCAGCAGACCCGGGTCACGCTCCTCGCGCACGGCCGCGCCGAACATCCCGGCGATCCGCACCATGTCGTCCTCGTCCATGCCCTGCGTGGTGACGGCCGCCGTGCCGAGCCGGATCCCGCGGGCGTCCCCGTACGGCAGGGCACACGTGTCCAGGACGATTCCCGCGGCCATGAGCCGCTCACGGGCGGCACGGCCGTCCACGCCGAGCGGGCCGGGGTCCACGACGACGATGTGGGTGTCCGTACCGCCCGTGGTGACCTCGAACCCCTCGGACTCCAGAGCGGCCGCCAGGACGCGGGCGTGCGCGACGACCCGGTGGGCGTAGAGCGCGTACGCCGGGGTCGCGGCCTCACCGAACGCGACGGCCTTCGCCGCGACCGTGTGCATCTGGGCGCCGCCCTGGGTGAACGGGAACACGGCGCGGTCGATCCGCTCCGACAGTTCGACTCCGCACAGGATCATGCCGCCGCGCGGTCCGCGCAGCACCTTGTGCGTCGTCGCGCACACCACGTGCGCGTACGGCACCGGGCTGGGGGCCGCTCCCCCGGCGATCAGCCCCATCGGGTGGGCGGCGTCCGCGACGAGGTACGCGCCCACCTCGTCGGCGATCTCCCGGAACCGCTCGTAGTCGGGGTGCCGGGGGTACGAGATCGAGCCGCAGACGATCGCCTTGGGGCGCCGGGCCCGGGCGAGGGCACGCACCTGCGTGTAGTCGACGATTCCGCTGTCGGGGTCGACGCCGTAACCGACGAACTCGAACCAGCGTCCGGAGAAGTTGCCCGGAGCTCCGTGGGTGAGGTGTCCGCCGGCCGGCAGACTCATGGCCAGCACCGTGTCGCCGGGGCGCAGCAGCGCGGCGTACGCGGCGAGGACGGCCGAGGAGCCGGAGTGCGGCTGGACGTTGGCGTGTTCGGCGCCGAACAGCGCCATGGCCCGCCGGACCGCGAGGCGTTCCGCGGCGTCGGCCTGCTCGCAGCCGCCGTGGTGCCGGGCCCCGGGGTAGCCCTCGGCGTACTTGTTGGCGAGCGGGGAGCCGAGGGCCGCGAGGACCGCGGGCGAGGTGAAGTTCTCCGCGGCGATGAGCTGGAGCGTGCCGGCCTGCCGGCCCGCCTCGGCCAGCAGGATGGAGCCGACCTCCGGGTCCTGGCGGAGCAGGGCGCCGAAGTCCTGCGGCAGCGCGCTGTCGGACGGTGAGGGTGCTGGCGCGGCCGCTCGTGCGGCGGGGGTGGTGACCGGCATCTGACGGCTCCGGGCCTGGAGGGGGTGCGTGGCGTCAGATCCAATGTAGGCCCGCCCCGGGCCGCCTGCCCGCTGCCGGGCGCACCTCTACGCCGGTCGGCGCACCGGGAGTGCGGTGCCCCGGGGTGGGGCGTTCAGTGCGGGGCGTTCACTCCGGTCAGTGCCGTCATGACGGGATCGAGCGCCTGGCTGATCTCGTCGCCGATGGAGCGGAAGAAGGTGATCGGGGCGCCGTACGGGTCGTAGACCTCGTCGGCGTCGGCGGTCGGGGCCAGCAGCCAGCCGCGCAGGGCGGCAGCGGCGCGGACGAGTGCCCTCGCACGCTCGACGACACCCTCCTCGCGGGCGTCGGGCAGCGTGGCGGGGTCTATGGCCCGCACCAGCCGGGTGAACTCCTTGAGCGTGAAGGTCCGCAGGCCCGCCGAGTGGCCCATGGAGATCACCTGGGCGCGATGGTCCCGGGTGGCGGTGAGCACCAGGTCTGCACGGATCACGTGCTCGTCCAGGAGTTCACGGCCGACGAAGCCGGTGGCGTCGGCGCCGAAGTCGGCGAGGACGACCTCGGCGTTGGCCTCCATGGGCGCGCCCTCGTGCCCCCAGGTGCCCGCGCTCTCCACGATGAGGCCGCCGCTGAGGGGGTCCCCGAGGCGGTCCACGAGGGCGTGACGGGTCAGCCGCTCGGTGATGGGCGAGCGGCAGACGTTGCCGGTGCTGACGTGGAGGATGCGGAAGGTGTCGTACTGCCCCGCTATGCCACGCCCCTCAGGGGCGGTCAATTGGCCACCTCGAGGTCGGGTACCACCTTGCGGAGCTCCTCGACCGAGAGAGCGCCCGCCCGCAGCAGGACCGGGATCTTGCCGGTGACGTCGACGATGGAGGACGGGACGATCCCGGGCGTCGGGCCGCCGTCGAGGTAGACGGAGACGCTGTCGCCGAGCATGTTCTGGGCGGCGTCGCAGTCCTCGGGCGAGGGGTGTCCGGTGAGGTTGGCACTGGAGACGGCCATCGGGCCGACCTCCGTGAGGAGCTCGATGGCGACCGGGTGCAGGGGCATCCGGATGGCGACGGTGCCCCGGGTGTCGCCGAGGTCCCACTGGAGCGACGGCTGGTGCTTGGCGACGAGGGTGAGGGCGCCGGGCCAGAACGCGTCGACGAGCTCCCACGCCTGCTCGGAGAAGTCGGTGACCAGGCCGTGCAGGGTGTTCGGGGAGCCGATCAGGACCGGGGTCGGCATGTTCCGGCCGCGGCCCTTGGCGTCGAGCAGGTCGGCGACACCCTCCGAGCTGAAGGCGTCCGCACCGATGCCGTACACGGTGTCGGTGGGCAGCACGACCAGTTCTCCGCGGCGGACTGCGGACGCGGCTTCACGCAGGCCGGTCGTACGGTCGGTCGCGTCGTTGCAGTCGTATCGCCGTGCCATCAGCCGGCCTCCTCGGACATGTGCGGGTCTGTCGGGTGGGGATCGTGCGGTGCCGGTGTCCCGGCGGTCACGGCATGGCCTTGCGGGCCGTCGCGAACCGGGGCCGGTTGTTCAGGTCGGGGTGGTCGGCCGCGTCGGCCCAGCCCCGTTCCTCGGTGAAGATCCACGGCACCTGGCCGCCCTGTGTGTCGGCGTGCTCGATGACGACGAGCCCGCCGGGGCGGAGCAGCCGGTGCGCGGTGCGTTCGATGCCGCGGATGGTGTCGAGGCCGTCCTCGCCGGAGAAGAGCGCCATCTGCGGGTCGTGGTCGCGGGCCTCGGGCGCCACGTACTCCCACTCGGTGAGCGGGATGTAGGGCGGGTTGGAGATGACCAGGTCGACCTGTCCGTCGAGCTCGGGAAGGGCGCTCAGGGCGTCTCCGCGGTGGACGGTGACCCTGGACCCCTCGGCGTTCTTCCGCGTCCACCGCAGGGCGTCCTCGGACAGCTCCACGCCGTGCACGCGCGAGCGCGGCACCTCCTGCGCCATGGCGAGCGCGATCGCGCCCGATCCGGTGCAGAGGTCGACGATCAGCGGTTCGACGACGTCCATCGCGCGCACCGCGTCTATCGCCCAGCCGACGACCGACTCGGTCTCCGGGCGCGGCACGAAGACACCGGGGCCGACCTGGAGCTCCAGATAGCGGAAGAAGGTGCGGCCGGTGATGTGCTGGAGCGGCTCACGGGCCTCGCGGCGGGCGATCGTCTCCCAGTAGCGGGCGTCGAAATCGGCGTCCGGCACCAGGTGCAGCTCGCCCCGCTTGACTCCGTGCACGAACGCGGCGAGTTCCTCGGCGTCGAAGCGCGGCGAGGGGACACCGGCGTCGGCCAGCCGCTGGGTGGCCTGGGCCACCTCGGCGAGCAGCAGGTTCATCGCGGTTCTCCGTACGGGTTCACGAGCGGGGCGGGGCGGGTCGTACACGCCGTGCGCGGTTTACGCGGCGGCGAGCTTGGCGGCCGAGTCGGCGTCGACGCAGGCCTGGATGACGGCGTCGAGGTCACCGTCGAGGACCTGGTCCAAGTTGTACGCCTTGAAGCCGACGCGGTGGTCCGAGATCCGGTTTTCCGGGAAGTTGTACGTCCTGATCTTCTCGGAGCGGTCCACGGTGCGCACCTGGCTGCGGCGGACGTCGGACGCTTCCTGCTCGGCGGCCTCCTGCGCGGCGGCCAGCAGCCTGGACCGCAGGATGCGCATGGCCTGCTCCTTGTTCTGGAGCTGGCTCTTCTCGTTCTGGCAGGAGGCGACGACACCGGTCGGCAGGTGCGTGATGCGCACGGCGGAGTCCGTGGTGTTGACGGACTGGCCGCCGGGGCCCGAGGAGCGGTAGACGTCGATGCGCAGGTCGTTCGCGTGGATCTCCACGTCGACCTCCTCCGCCTCGGGCGTGACGAGCACACCGGCGGCGGAGGTGTGGATGCGGCCCTGGGACTCGGTGGAGGGGACGCGCTGCACGCGGTGCACCCCGCCCTCGTACTTCATCCGCGCCCAGACGCCCTGGCCGGGCTCGGTGGCGCCGTTGCCGCCCTTGGTCTTCACGGCGACCTGGACGTCCTTGTAGCCGCCGAGCTCGGACTCGGTGGAGTCGATGATCTCGGTCTTCCAGCCGATGCGCTCGGCGTAGCGCAGGTACATGCGCAGGAGGTCGCCGGCGAACAGGGCGGACTCGTCGCCGCCCGCGCCCGCCTTGATCTCCAGGAGCACGTCCTTGTCGTCGCTGGGGTCGCGCGGGACCAGGAGGAGCCGGAGCTTCTCGGTGATCTCCTCGCGCTGCTTCTCCAGGACCTTGACCTCGGCGGCGAAGTCCGGGTCGTCGGCCGCGAATTCGCGGGCGGTCCCGATGTCGTCGCCGGTCTGCTTCCAGGACCGGTAGGTGGAGACGATCGGGGTCAGCTCCGCGTAGCGCTTGTTGAGCTTGCGCGCGTTGGCCTGGTCGGCGTGGACCGACGGGTCGGCGAGCTTCTTCTCGAGATCGGCGTGCTCGCCGATCAGTTCCTCGACCGCCTCGAACATCTTCGGGCTCCTGGTTTCTGCGTCATTCGTCTGCGGGCCTGCTGGACGGTGTGGTGCCGGTTCCGCGCCGTGGAGGCGCGTCCGGCCCCACAGCCGGAAAAAACGCCGGTCCCGGCGCCCCGCTGGAGGGCGTCGGGAACCGGCGCAGTGGCTCGCTACTTGCTGGCGGAGCCGGCAGCCTTGCCGAAGCGGGCCTCGAAGCGGGCCACGCGGCCGCCGGTGTCGAGGATCTTCTGCTTGCCCGTGTAGAACGGGTGGCACTCGGAGCAGACGTCGGCGCGGATGGCGCCGCCCTCAAGGGTGCTCCGGGTGGTGAACGACGCACCGCAGGTGCAGCTGACCTGCGTCTCGACGTACTCGGGGTGGATTTCGCGCTTCAAGGTGTCTCCTAGTTTCGGGAGGGCTCCGGGTCGTTCGCGCGGATTGCGCGTCCGTGAACCGGGGCCGACGTACCAGTCTGCCAGGACCGGCCGTATCTCCCAAAACGAGGACGTGGCCGGGTGTATTCCCGCGCGTGGCGGGGAACATACCGCGACCGGGCGGTGACGGAAGGTGCTGTCGAGGGGCGCGGGATCACCCCACGACCTTCCCCGCTCCGCCCTTGTCGCCGGCCGACTGCGCCGTGGCGGACGCCGGGATCGGCTTGTCCTGCTTGAGCGCCGCCCAGACCTGCCGGCCGGCCTTCTCCTGAGGCAGTACGCGGTTCGGGTCGTTCCGGTCGTACGCGACGGGCAGGGTGACCATGTCGACGTTCTTCGAGCCGAGGCCCTCGAGTCCGCCGGCGAAGCCCGTGAGCTCCTTGACGGAGGCCAGCCCGGAGTCGGTGGTGACGGCCTTGGTCGCGGCGTCCGCGAGACCGAACAGCTTCTGCGGGTTCGAGAACACCCCGACGCTCTTCGCCTGGTCCATCAGCGCCTTCACGAACGCCTGCTGGAGCTGGATCCGGCCCAGGTCACTGCCGTCGCCGACGCTCTCCCGCGTGCGGACGAGGCCGAGCGACTGCTCCCCGCTCAGGGTGTGGGTGCCGGCCTTCAGCGCGAGATGGCTGTCGGGGTCGTCGATGGCCTGCGAGGTGGTGATCCGCACGCCGCCCAGCTCGTCGACGAGCTTCTTGAACCCGGTGAAGTCGACCTCGACGTAGTGGTCCATGCGGATGCCGGACATGGCCTCCACCGTCTTCACGGCACAGGCCGGCCCGCCGACCGCGTACGCCGTGTTGAACATCGCCTCGTGCTCCGCGCCCACCTGCTCACCGGTGGTGTCGCTCGTGCAGGCGGGACGGTCGACGAGGGTGTCCCGGGGGACGGAGACGACGCTCGCGGAGGTGTGGCCCTCGTCGACGTGGACGACCATCGCGGTATCCGCCCGGGCGGAGCCCTCGTCCGTGCCGTACTCGGCGTTGGCGCCGGAGCGGGAGTCCGACCCCAGCACCAGGATGTCCTGCGAGCCGTTGTCCACGTCGTCGGGCCGCTCGGCTCCGAGGGCCGCGTCGATGTCGACGCCCTGCAGGTTCCCGTCGAGCGTGAAGTAGGCGTAACCGAGGCCGGATCCCCCGACGACCACCAGCGCGGCAGCGCCCCAGAGGGCGACCCTCCTCACCCGGCGCCCCCGCGACGGCTTCCTCCGGCGACTGCCGGTGCCGCGTATTCGGCCGGTGCTCCTGCTCTGCTCGCTCATGCGGCTCCCTCGGTCGGCGGTGCTCCCTGGTCCCCTGCCAGGAGAATCAGTCGTGGCTTGCCGGCGCTGCGCCGGAGCCGAAGCGAAGAAAAGAGTGGCACGGACGGACCGCGGGACGACACGAGCGGCCAGGCGTCCGCAAGCGCCTGCCCCGCTGTGATCGCTGCCCCTGATCACCCGTCCCACCTGCGAATTCCCGCAGCCGCACCCCTTCGCACGACCGCGCTCCGTCGCGTTTGTCGCTGTGGGCAAGGTCTCTCGGAACGAGGGCAGGCCCCGGACCGCTAGAGGTCCGGGGCCTGCACCGACAGTGGTCCGTACTAGCCGAGCAGGCTGTACGACGCCCAGCCCACGCCGAGCTTGACCCTGGCCGCAGTGGCGAACGGCACCGTGGCGGAACCTGTGCTCTTGTAGGCCCAGAGCTCGCCCGCGCTGTCACGCACGATGAAGTCGGCCCGGCCGTCACCCGTCACGTCACCCGTGGTGGCGTACGCGGTGAAGTTCCAACCGCTGCCGACTTTGACGCGTCCGGAAAACGGTGCGGAGGCCGAGCCGGTGCCCTTGTACATCCAGAGCACCGCGCTCGCGTCACGGGCGATCAGGTCCGGCTTGCCGTCCCCGTTGTAGTCGCCCTTGCCGTACACCTGGTACGTGCTCCAGCCGACGCCGATCTGCACCTTGGACGCGAACGTGCCGTTGCCCCGGCCCGTCCACATCCACAGCGTTCCGGAGGAGTCGTTCGCCGTGACGTCCACCAGGCCGTCGCCCGTGACATCACCGGTCAGGGTGATGTTGCTCAGGCTGCCCCAGCCAGGACCGATCTTGTGGTCCATGTACGCGTCGGCCGCACTGTCGTAGCCCCACCACCAGAGTTCGCCACTCGTGGTGCGGTACACGTAGTCCTGGTAGAAGTCGCGGTTGACATCCGCCTGGCGGACCAGGTTGATGCCTTGCCAGTCACCCACCGACTCACGGTCGCCGACGGAGGTGCCCCGCGAGTAGTAGTTGAAGCCCTCTCCCGTCGACGCTCGTGCGAACAGGTCCGCCTTGTCGTCGAAGTTGAGGTTGGCGTCGTCGATACGGGGGTTGACCTCACCGGCGAACGTGGCGGTCTTGGCATACACGCCGTACGCGCCCGATGCCACGCAGTCGGTCACACCCCAGGAGACGACACCGGCGATCCGGCCGTTGACCACGAGGGGACCGCCCGAGTCGCCGTTGCAGGGCGAAACCGTGCCTGTGTCCTGACCGCTGGCCGCCTGGCCTGCGCAGACCATCTTCCCCGGCACGAAATCGCTGCCGAAGTAGCCCGAGCACGCCGAGTCCGCCTGGACCGGCACCGAGGCCTTGAGCAGGACAGGCGAGATGTCGTTGCTGGTGGAACTGGTGCGTCCCCAGCCGTAGACGGTCGCCGGCGTACCGGCCCCGTAGCGCGCCGTGTCGCCGGAAGCCGCAGGCTGCAGGGTCTCGTACGGAAGGGCGGAGCCGAGGGTCAGGACGGCGACGTCGTGGTCGAATCCGGCGTCGTCGTAGTCGGGATGGACCCACTGCCGCCAGACACCGGTCGCCGTACCCCCATGGAGGTCACCGGCCTCCGGAAGCTGGGTGGTGCCGCCGAGGACGGCTCCGTTCGTCTCCCAGTCGAGTCCGTCCACACAGTGCGCGGCGGTGAGGACCTTCGCCGGGGCAACGAGTGTGCCACCGCAGAAGTAGCCCTCGTCGTCGGCTTCGTCGACGGTGCCCTTGTCGTCGTAGTAGTGCAGCTGCACCATCCACGGCGCCTCGGTGATCGGCGCGGCGACACCACCGATGATCTTCGGATCCACGGTGCGCTCAGCACCGTCCGTGGCCCGTGGTTCTGCCACGGGGGCGCCGGATTCACCCTGTACCAGTTCCGCGGCGGACCCCTCGACCGTCTTCAGCAGTTCTGCCTGCGAGGCGGTGTCCCGCTTCTGCACGCTCTGTTTCTTCTCCGGAAGAGAGGGTGCGTCGGCGGCTTGCGCGGGTACGGCGGACAGGGCCGCGGTTCCCAGAGCGAGCGCGGCGACCACCGCGGGGAAGGTGATGAAACCCTTCCGTCTGCCAGATGTCACTCAGGACTCCCTTCGAATTACGCGGCGCAACGCAGTTACGGCGCCGGGTAGTTGTCCTCGAAGGAGAGAGAAATCCCCACTGGAGGTAGACACAGTGGGCGTATAGAAAATACGTTCCCCCCCACGTACAGCCCGCTGATAGTACAACGCAAAACTGCCCTCGTCACCGGTGTGACGAGGGCAGTTCCGCGTGGTTCCTGATATGCCGTCAGTCGTTGCCGTTGCCCGGCGTCGTCTTCTGGATCTGGAGCAGGAACTCCGCGTTGGACTGCGTCTTCTTCATGCGGTCGAGCAGCAGCTCGATCGCCTGCTGCTGGTCGAGGGCGTGGAGCACCCGGCGCAGCTTCCAGACCACGGCCAGCTCGTCCGTGCCGAGCAGGATCTCTTCCTTACGGGTGCTGGACGCGTCGACGTCCACCGCCGGGAAGATGCGCTTGTCCGAGAGCTTCCGGTCGAGCTTGAGCTCCATGTTGCCGGTGCCCTTGAACTCCTCGAAGATCACCTCGTCCATGCGCGAGCCGGTCTCGACGAGCGCGGTGGCCAGGATGGTCAGCGAGCCGCCGTCCTCGATGTTGCGCGCGGCACCGAAGAAGCGCTTCGGCGGGTACAGCGCGGTCGAGTCGACACCACCGGACAGGATGCGGCCGGAGGCCGGCGCCGCCAGGTTGTAGGCGCGGCCCAGACGGGTGATCGAGTCCAGCAGGACGACCACGTCGTGGCCCAGCTCCACGAGGCGCTTCGCACGCTCGATGGCGAGCTCGGCGACCGTGGTGTGGTCCTCGGCGGGGCGGTCGAAGGTCGAGGAGATGACCTCGCCCTTCACCGACCGCTGCATGTCGGTGACCTCTTCCGGACGCTCGTCGACCAGGACGACCATCAGGTGGCACTCGGGGCTGTTGACCGTGATCGCGTTGGCGATGGCCTGCAGGATCATGGTCTTACCGGTCTTCGGCGGGGCCACGATCAGGCCTCGCTGGCCCTTGCCGATCGGTGCGACCAGGTCGATGATCCGGGTGGTCAGGATGTTGGAGTCGGTCTCCAGACGGAGCCTGTCCTGCGGGTACAGCGGGGTCAGCTTCTGGAACTCGGGACGGCCGCGGCCGCTCTCCGGCGCCATGCCGTTGACCGAGTCGAGTCGGACCAGCGCGTTGAACTTCTCGCGGCGCTCGCCGTCCTTGGGCTGACGCACCGCGCCGGTGACGTGGTCACCCTTGCGGAGGCCGTTCTTGCGGACCTGGGCGAGCGAGACGTACACGTCGTTCGGGCCCGGCAGGTAGCCGGAGGTCCGGATGAACGCGTAGTTGTCGAGGATGTCGAGGATGCCCGCGACGGGGATCAGGACGTCGTCGTCGGCCACCTGGACGTCGGTCGCGAAGTCGTCGCGGCCACGACGGCCACGGCGGTCTCGGTAGCGGCCCCTGCGGCCGCGGCGGCCGCCCTCGTCGTCGTAACCGTCGTCCTGCTGGCTGCCGCCGCCCTGCGGGCCCTGGCCCTGGCTCTGGCCCTGGCCCTGGTTCTGGCCGCCGCCCTGCTGGCCCTGACGGCGTCCGCCGCCCTGCTGGCCCTGGTCGTCGCCCTTGCCGCGGCGGTCGCGCTGGCGGTCCCGGCGGTCGCCACGGTCCTGGCGGTCGCCACGGTCACCGCGGCGGCCTTCCTGGCGGTCCCGGCGGCCCTCGGCGGTGTCCGTGGCGGACTCCGCCTTCGCGTCGGCCTTCGCCTCGCCGCGCTCCTCGGCGCGGTCCTGGCGGCCCTCGGCCCTCGGCTCGGCCTTGGGCTCCGCCTCCGTCCTGGACTCGGTCTTCGGCTCGGCCTTGGTGTCCGGGCTGCCTGCCTGCGCGGTCGCACGGCGACGGCGGCGCTCGCCCGTGGGCTGGTCGTCGCTGGCCGGCTGCCCGGGGATGTCGATCTGCTGCTGGGCGGCGTCGGCGGCCGGAGCGGCAGCGGTCTCGTCACCGGTGCGCGTCTTCGACGTGGCACGTCGCTTCGGCTTGCTCCCGGTTTCCGTACCGGCGGCTGCGGCGGCCTTGGGGGCGGGCGCGGAGGATTTTCCGGCCTGCGCCTCCTTGATGACCTCGATCAGCTGGCTCTTGCGCATGCGCGCGGTTCCCCTGATGCCGAGGCCGGACGCGACCTGCTGCAGCTCGGCCAGGACCATGCCCTCGAGGCCGGTGCCGGAGCGGCGGCGCCGTGCGGTGGTGCCAGTGGCAGCACCTTCGGCGGGCGCGGAGCTGTCGACGCTCTTGTCGGCGCTCACGCCCATCAGATCGGTGGTGTCGCTCACGAAGGGTCCTTCCCTGGAGCGGACGTCGGCCTTCTGGCTCGGCGACCGGTTGTGCTGTCCGACTGCGGTCATTTGATCGTGTCGATCGCGGACCTTGCCGGGGCGGTGGTCCGCCGGGTACGGCGGAGAGATGAATGTGCGGGGTTCCGGCGCGAGATCCCCCTGCTCGGCCCACTCCTGGACGAGCAAGAGGGTGTCGCGCCGGTTCCGGAGCGTGCTCGAAAGCTCAGGCAGGCTGCTCAGGCAGTCGGGGAGGCTCCCGGAAGAGTGGTGGTCCCGGAGGGGGACACGAAGCAACGCGCCACGAAGACGTCGATTGCTGACTTGAGGTTAACACTACCGGCTCCAACAAACATTCCCCCTCTCATGCACCGGCAATCACGTGCGATTACGCGGCGAGCGGCAACACGCTCGCGCCCTTGGCGTCGAGAGCGAGCCGGGTCGCGGCCCATCCCTCACCCGCCAGCCGGGCGATCTTGTCGGCCGAACCCTCGTCCGCCAGTGCGAGCACGGTCGGTCCCGCCCCCGAGATGACGGCAGGGACGCCGTCGGCGCGCAGCCGGTTCACCAGCTCCACGCTCTGCGGCATCGCGGGAGCCCGGTATTCCTGGTGGATCCGGTCCTCCGTGGCCGCGAGGAGCAGTTCCGGACGCCTGGTCAGGGCCTCGACGAGCAGGGCGGCACGACCGGCGTTGGCCGCGGCGTCCACATGGGGGACGGTGCGCGGCAGCAGACCTCGGGCGGTCTCGGTGAGCACCGGCGTCGCCGGGACGAAGACCACCGGAACGACGGAATCGGCGGGATCCATCCTGATCGCACGGGCGGCTCCGCCGTCCGTCCAGGCGAGGGTGAACCCACCGAGGAGACAGGCGGCGACGTTGTCGGGGTGTCCCTCGATCTCGGTGGCCAGCTCCAGCAAGGCGGCATCGTCGAGACGGGCCTCGCCGCCCGTCGTCACGGCACGGGCGGCGACGATCCCGGCGCAGATGGCGGCGGACGAGGATCCGAGGCCACGACCGTGCGGGATGCGGTTGGCGCAGACGATCTCCAGGCCGTGGGGCTGACCGCCGAGCAGGTCGAAGGCCGTGCGCAGGGAGCGTACGAGCAGGTGGTTCTCGTCGCGGGGCAGCGTCTCCGCGCCCTCACCCGCGATGTCGATGTGCAGTCCGGAATCGGCGACCCGGACGACGACGTCGTCGTAGAGCCCCAGCGAGAGGCCGAGGGCGTCGAAACCCGGGCCGAGATTGGCGCTGGTTGCGGGGACGCGCACCCGGACGGCGGCGGCTCGGAACGCGGGACCGGCCATCGGTTGGACGACTCTTCCTGTACGGCGGCGGGGATGTTGTGCAGAGTACTTCGACGTATGCGGGGTGCCGTTGCGCGGGGACGGGGCCCGGCGGTCGCGACGGCTGTCGCACCGCGGCGGATGCGGCGGGGCGGGTTGTGTACAGCTTATCGAAGGATGCTTCCGTGGCGACATAGGGCGCACAGGAGGCGCACGATGCGTGTCGCACACCTCCCATGCGCTCTCGCCCCGGGAAGGGCGTCGAGCCGGGACTACGCCAGGCCCAGCTTCTCGGCCGCGGCCGCCGCGTCGACCGGGACGGTGACCGGCTGCGGGGCGCCGGCGACGGCCCAGTCGGGGTCCTTGAGCCCGTTGCCGGTGACGGTGCAGACGATCTTCTGGCCGGGGTCGACCTTGCCCTCCGCCGCGGCCTTGAGCAGACCGGCCACGGAGGCGGCCGAGGCGGGCTCGACGAAGACGCCCTCCTGGGAGGCCAGCAGGCGGTAGGCGGACAGGATCTGACGATCCGTCACCTCGTCGATGAAGCCGCCCGACTCGTCCCGCGCGTCCAGCGCGAACTGCCAGGACGCCGGGTTGCCGATACGGATGGCGGTGGCGATGGTCGCCGGGTCCTTCACGATCTCGCCGCGCACGATTGGCGCGGAACCGGAGGCCTGGAAGCCCCACATGCGCGGGGCGTGCGTGGAGATGCCGTCCCCCGCGTACTCCTTGTAGCCCTTCCAGTAGGCCGTGATGTTGCCCGCGTTGCCCACCGGGAGGACGTGGATGTCGGGGGCGTCACCGAGCGCGTCGACGATCTCGAACGCCGCGGTCTTCTGGCCCTCGATACGCACCGGGTTGACCGAATTGACGAGCGCCACCGGGTAGTTGTCCGAGAGGCTGCGGGCCAGGGTCAGGCAGTCGTCGAAGTTGCCGTCGACCTGGAGGATCTTCGCGCCGTGGACGAGCGCCTGTCCCATCTTGCCGAGCGCGATCTTGCCCTGCGGCACGAGGACGGCGCAGACCATGCCCGCACGCACCGCGTACGCGGCGGCGGAGGCGGAGGTGTTGCCGGTGGAGGCGCAGATCACGGCCTGCGCACCCTCCTCCTTGGCGCGGGTGATCGCCATGGTCATGCCGCGGTCCTTGAACGAACCGGTGGGGTTGGCGCCCTCGACCTTGAGGTGCACCTCGCAGCCCGTGCGCTCGGAGAGGACCTGCGCCGGAACGAGCGGCGTACCGCCCTCACGGAGCGTGACGACCGGCGTGGAGGCCGTGACCGGAAGACGGTCCCGGTACTCCTCGATGATGCCGCGCCACTGGTGGGTGCCCTTGCTGGTCATGGGTCCTTACTCCCCTTCAACACGCATGATGCTGGCGACACCGCGCACGGTGTCCAGCTTGCGCAGGGCTTCGACGGTCCCGGAGAGGGCGGCGTCGGGCGCACGGTGGGTGACGACGACGAGGGATGCCTCGCCGTCTCCACCCGCCCGTCGACCGACGCCACCCTGCTCGATGGCAACTTCGTCGCCGCTGCTCGAATGTCGGCTCTGCTGGCGGACCGTATCGATGGATACGCCCTGTTCGGCGAAGACCGTCGCGACCTGGGCGAGTACGCCAGGCTTGTCGGCCACGTCGAGACTGATGTGGTAGCGCGTGACGACATCGCCCATGGGGCTGACCGGCAGACGCGTGTAGGCGGACTCACCGGGGCCGGTGGTCCCGTTGACGATGTTGCGGCACACGGCGACGAGGTCGCCCAGCACGGCGGACGCGGTCGGGGCGCCACCGGCGCCGGGACCGTAGAACATCAGCTGGCCGGCGGCCTCGGCCTCGACGAAGACCGCGTTGTACGCCTCGCGGACGGAGGCCAGAGGGTGGCTGAGCGGGATCATCGCGGGGTGCACCCTGGCGGTGACGGACCTGCCGTCGGCGGCGCGCTCGCAGATGGCGAGGAGCTTGACGGTGCAGCCCATGCGCCGGGCGGAGGCGATGTCGGCGGCGGTGACCTCGGTGATGCCCTCGCGGTGCACCTCGCCGATCTTCACCCGGGTGTGGAAGGCGATCCCGGCGAGGATGGCGGCCTTCGCCGCCGCGTCGAAGCCCTCGACGTCGGCGGTCGGGTCGGCCTCGGCGTACCCGAGGGCGGTGGCCTCGTCGAGCGCCTCGGAATATCCGGCGCCGCTCGTGTCCATCCTGTCGAGGATGAAGTTGGTCGTGCCGTTGACGATGCCGAGCACCCGGTTGACCTTGTCCCCCGCGAGGGACTCGCGAAGCGGCCGTACGAGCGGGATGGCACCGGCCACGGCCGCCTCGTAGTACAGGTCCCTGCCGTACTTCTCGGCGGTGGCGTGGAGCGCGGAGCCGTCCTCGGCGAGCAGGGCCTTGTTGGCCGAGACGACGCCCGCGCCGTGCTCGAAGGCGGTCGTGATGAGTGTGCGGGCGGGCTCGATGCCACCGATGACCTCGACGACGACGTCGATGTCGCCCCGTTTGACCAGGGCGGTCGCATCGGTGGTGATCAGTGCGGGGTCGATGCCCTCCCGCACCTTGGAGGGCCGGCGGACGGCGACACCGGCGAGCTCGACCGGCGCGCCGATGCGCGCGGCGAGGTCGTCGGCGTGCGTCGTCATGATGCGCGCCACCTCTGAGCCGACCACTCCACAGCCCAGCAGCGCCACCTTCAGCGGACGCGTACGCATCATCCGACCTCGTTTCTCATACTTCTGATGTGTGGACCAGTCTCACTCACCGGACGGGGGTTTCTGCCACCCGTCCGGATTTTGAGATGTGAATTTCATCAGCCGACATCGAGACGCAGAAGATCTTCCTCTGTCTCGCGCCGGACGATGACCCGCGCCTGTCCGTCGCGCACGGCGACGACCGGCGGGCGCAGGGCGTGGTTGTAGTTGCTCGCCATGGAACGGCAGTACGCGCCGGTGGCCGGCACCGCGATCAGGTCACCGGGGGCCAGGTCGGACGGCAGGAACGCGTCCTTGACCACGATGTCACCGCTCTCGCAGTGCTTGCCGACGACGCGTACGAGCATGGGATCGGCCTCGGAGCTGCGCGAGACGAGCGAGACGCTGTACTCGGCGTCGTACAGCGCGGTGCGGATGTTGTCCGACATGCCGCCGTCGACGCTCACGTACGTCCTCAGGCCTTCGAGGGGCTTGATGGTGCCGACCTCGTACAGCGTGAACGCGGTGGGACCGACGATCGCGCGGCCCGGCTCGACGGAGATGCGCGGGGTCCGCAGACCGGCCGACTCGCACTCCCGGGTCACGATGTCGGAGAGCGCCTTGGCGATCTCGTGCGGCTCGCGGGGGTCGTCGTCGGAGGTGTACGCGATGCCGAGGCCGCCGCCGAGGTCGATCTCGGGGAGCTCGACGCCGTGCTCGTCGCGGATCTCGGCGAGCAGCTGCACGACGCGCCGTGCGGAGACCTCGAAGCCTGCCATGTCGAAGATCTGCGAACCGATGTGCGAGTGGATGCCGATGAGCTCCAGGCCGTCCAGGGTGAGAGCCCTGCGGACCGCCTCGGCCGCCTGTCCGTCCGCCAGCGCGATGCCGAACTTCTGGTCCTCGTGCGCGGTGGCGATGAACTCGTGGGTGTGGGCCTCGACACCGACCGTGACACGGATCTGCACACGCTGGCGGACGCCGAGCCGCTGGGCGATGTGCGAGACGCGGACGATCTCCTGGAAGGAGTCGAGCACGATCCGCCCGACACCCACCTCGACGGCCCGCTCGATCTCGGCGACGGTCTTGTTGTTGCCGTGGAAGGCGATGCGCTCGGCGGGCATCCCCGCGTCGAGCGCCGTGACCAGCTCACCGCCGGAGCACACGTCGAGGTTCAGCCCCTCCTCCTGGAGCCAGCGCACCACGGCGCGTGACAGGAAGGCCTTCCCGGCGTAGAAGACGTCGGCGCCGGGCCCGAAGGCGTCCGACCAGGCGCGGCAGCGCGCACGGAAGTCGGCTTCGTCCAGGAAGTACGCCGGGGTACCGAACTCCTCGGCCAGCCGGGCCACTTCGATACCGCCGACGGTGAGGGCGCCCTCCGCGTCACGGGTGACGGTACGGGACCAGACCTTCGCGTCCAGCTCGTTGAGGTCGGTGGCCGGGGCGGTGTAGTGGCCCTCGGGAAGGACATCGGCGTGACGGGGCCCGGCGGGGTGTGCGGATCGGCTCATCGTTCTGTTCTGCTCTCTCGGTTCTCAGAGGTGTTCGGGCGCGCTGATGCCGAGCAGGGACAGGCCACCCGCGAGCACCGTCCCGGCGGCTTCGGCAAGGGCCAGCCGGGAGCGGTGGGCGGCCGAGGGTTTCTCGTCGCCGACGGGGAGAGGCGGGCAGGCGTCGTGGAGGTCGAAGAAGGCGTGGGCCACCGTTTCGAGGTGCCGGGCGAGCCGGTCGGGTGCCTGGTGGCGGGCGGCGTCGGCGAGGACGCCGGGGTGGTCGGCGAGCGCGGCGTGCAGTGCGGGCGCCTCGACGTCCCGCTCGTACGCACCGGTGAGACCGAGTCGCTCCGCCTCACGGGTCAGCGCGCGGGCGCGGGCATGGGCGTAACGGATCAGGAAGAGCGGATTCCCCTCCGCCTGTACGAGGAGTTCGCCGCTGAGGGCCGCGCGGTCGTGCCCCGCGGGCCTCAGCAGCCCCCAGCGGGTGGCGTCGGCGCCCAGCCGGGCCAGCAGCTCCCCCGCCGCGGCCCCGGCGGGGACGGGGCGGGTCTCCACGAGCGGGACGGGAGGCCGGCCGTGCGCGTCGACGGTGACGCCGAGACGCGCCCAGTCGGGGTCGGACGCCTCCTCGCAGGTGACACGCCCCAGGGCGCCCTGCGCGCGCAGCAGCCTCATCACCGTGCCCGCCACGACCGCCGCCCGGACCTCACGCCGGTGGTGGAGCTGGTGGACCTGCCCGTCGCACCGGGCACCCCATCCGTAGCGGAGGCCCTGCTCCAGCACCTGGCGTACGCGCGCCGCGCGCGCGGATCCGTCGGAGTCCGCGTCGAGCGTGAAGTTCAGGAAGCCGGGCCCGGTGATCTCGACCCGTCCGATCCCGGGCGCTCCGGCGATCCGGTCCCTCAGCAGCGCGGCGACGTCCCGCGCGGGGAGCGCGGCGGGGCCGGCCAGCTGGAGGGCGACGGCGCAGGCGTAGTCACCGCTGCCGCCGGGCCGTGTCCGCTCGACCCGCACGCGCTCCGGCACCGGTGCGCGCAGGACGTCCTCGTCGACCGCGCGGCGCACAGCGTGCAGCACGGTCCTGGAGAGATCTGCGGGGGTCACGGGACAAGCGTATGGGAGGAAGGGGGGCACTTCGCCAACCGGTTTCGCCATACGGGCAGCGGCCCGGTCAGCCGTATGGTCCGCCGACGCGTCACCAGCGCCGGCCGGCGCCTCAGCCGGCGGCGCTCCCGGCCGTGTCCGCGCCGCGCCTGCCGCGGAACGGCGCGCGTTCCTCACAGTGTGCGAGCCGGCGCACCATGCGTACCAGTTCGCTCGGTTCGAAGGGCTTGGCCAGGAACGCGTCGACCCCGGCCGTCACTCCCGATTCCACTTCGTGGGGCGTGCAGGCGCTGATGACGGCGACGGGCAGGTGCCCGGTCCGCGGATCGGCGCGCAGCCTGGCAGCGGTCTGGATTCCGTCGAGTCCGGGCATCACGACGTCAAGGGTGATCACATCCGGGCAGACCTCGTGCACCAGATCCAGGCACTCGACACCATCAGCCGCGGTCACGACCTCGAAGCCCTCCAGCTCGAGATTGACCCTGATCAGCTGCCGGATGACCTTGTTGTCGTCGACAACAAGCACGCGGCCGTACGCCCCTGACACGCTTCGAGGGTAGGTCGAACGGAGGAGCTGCGTCCGGGTTTTGCCCACTTCCGCCCCCGGAGAGGCCGCCGTCACCGCCGCACACAGGTGCCGACGACGCGGAAATACCTGTTCCCGGGCACCCCACCGGAGCTGGTAGGGTTTCACTCGTCGCCGCCAAGCGCAGCGACATCGCCCCCGTAGCTCAGGGGATAGAGCATCGGCCTCCGGAGCCGGGTGCGCAGGTTCGAATCCTGCCGGGGGCACTTTCCGGAAAGACCTTCTGATCAGCGGAGACGCTGAGCAGGGGGTCTTTTTCATGTCTCCTCCTGCAATGCGCCGGCGAGGTCGTCCGCACGAAAGCCTCGCCTCCGGTTTGCCTTCCTGATCATGGGGTAGCCGCAGCCCGAATCACGCCGTCCGGGCGCGGACGCCCTTCAGGCAGCCGTCGCGGACGGCACGGCAGCACGCCTGGACCCGGCTGCCAGGACACATGAAGCCCGGCCGAAGCGCCGCAAGGCCACGCGCCGCGCGCATCCGAACGTCCCACGCCGCCGAGGGGCTGGGCGGCGCCATGTCTCTTCCGCCGGGTCGCGGGTCGACGCGAAAGGCACACGTGACCAGGCTGACAACAGAGATGGAGCCGGGAAGCCATGATTAGGCTCGAAATAGGTGGCGGCGTCAACAGTGCCGTCGAGTTCCTGGAAGCTCGGCTGCCCTGGCTTTTCGATTCCCTGCACTCCGTCGGGCAGGGCTTGTACGACGGCGTGTACTTCGTCATTTCGGTCCCCGACGCGCTGGTGATGGGGGCGATTCTCGCCCTGATCGCCTGGTGGCTGCGGGGCGCCGTGCCGGCCGTTCTCGCTGCCGCGGGCTTCTTCCTGATCAACTCGATCGAGTTGTGGGAGAAGGCGATGCAGACGCTGTCGCTTCTCGTCGTGGCGGCCACGATCACCATGGTGATAGCCGTCCCCCTGGGCATCTGGGCGGCCCGGAACAAGTCGGTGAGTTCCGCCCTCCGACCGGTTCTCGACTTCATGCAGACGATGCCGGCCTTCGTCTACCTGGTCCCCGGTATCACCTTCTTCGGGGTGGGCGTGGTGCCCGGCATCGTCGCCACCATCATCTTCGCGATGCCGCCGGGCATCCGGATGACGGAGCTCGGCATCCGGCAGGTGGACGAGGAGCTGGTGGAGGCCGCGGAGGCGTTCGGAGCCCCTCCGCGTGCCATTCTGCTGCGCGTACAACTGCCGCTGGCCCTGCCGACCATCATGGCCGGCATCAACCAGATCATCATGCTCTCCCTGTCCATGGTGGTCATCGCGGGCATGGTCGGTGCCGACGGTCTGGGTACCGCCGTCTTCCAGGCCATCAGCTCGGTGGACATCGGTCTCGGCTTCGAGGCGGGTCTGGCCGTGGTCATCCTCGCCATGTACCTCGACCGCATGACCGGTGCGCTGAACGAGCGTGTCTCGCCTCTCGGTCGCCGCGCCCTGGCCAGGGCGGCCTCCCTCCGGGCGGGCAAGGCCCTGAGGTGGAGGCCCGGCACGGCGTTCGCGGGTACGGGTGCGCTGGTCCTCGTACTGCTCGCCGGCGGCCTGCAGTTCGCCTCCGGTCCGGACGACGACGGCCAGGACGTGGACAGGAAGAACCTGGGGAAGGAGGCCGGCGCGGCTCCCCGCATCGGCTACTTCCCGTGGGACGAGGACGTGGCCGTCACCTACCTGTGGAAGAACGTTCTGGAGCGGCGCGGATACGAGCCCAGCATCCACCAGTTCGACATCGGGTCGATGTTCACGGCGCTGGCCGGCGGCCAGGTCGATGTGGAGTTCGACGCCTGGCTCCCCAACGCCCAGAAGCAGTACTGGGACAAGTACAAGGACGACCTGGTCGACATCGGCCCGTGGTACGACGAGACCACGCTGGAAGTGACGGTGCCCAGCTACGTCAAGGGCATCGACTCGATGGCGGACCTCAAGGGCAGGTCGGAGGAGTTCGGCGGCAGGATCATCGGCATCGAGCCCGGAACCGGCCAGATGAACCTGCTCAAGAACGAGGTGCTGCCCGGCTACGGGCTCGACAAGGAGTACGAGGTCACCGACGGCAGCTCCCCCAGCATGATCCTGGAGCTGCAGCGTTCGCTGCGCAAGCGCGAACCGGTGGCGGTCGTGCTGTGGTCGCCGCACTGGGCCTACAGCAAGTACGAGTTGACCAAGCTCAAGGATCCGAAGAAGTTGTGGGGCGAGGTGAACGAGATCCGCTCGCTCGGCCACGAGTCGTTCCCGGAGAAGTTCCCCGAGTTCCACGGCTGGCTCAAGGACTGGCACATGTCGGAGGAGCAGCTCGGGGACCTGGAGGCGGCCATCCAGGACGAGGGCACCGGCCATGAGGAAGCGGCCGTGGAGAAGTGGGTGGCCGAGAACCCGGGCGTGGTCGACGAGATGGCGCCGCTCTCCCCCTGACCAGGAGGTCCGTTGACGACCCGGCGGGCGCGGTGACGCGCCCGCCGTCCGGTTGTCACCGGTCGCCCGGTCAGAAGGGGCGGTCCCCCGCGATGGCGACCCGCTCGGCGACCCGCGGGTGCGGGGCGTAGTCGTTCACGGCGTAGTGCTGGGTCGCCCGGTTGTCCCAGAAGGCCAGGTCTCCCGGCTGCCAGCGGAAACGCACCTGGTACTCGGGGACGTGCGCCTGCTGGAAGAGGAAGCGCAGCAGGCGGTCACTCTCCGCCCGGTCGACACCGACGATCCGGGTCGTGAACGAGGTGTTCACGAACAGCATCCGCCGCCCCGACTCCGTGTGCGTGCGCACGACCGGATGCTCGACCGGGGGGAACGCCTCCTGGTGGGCGGCGAGTTGCTCGGGTTCGTAGAAGCGTGCGAATCCGGGGATGAAGTCGTGGACGGCGCTCGCCCCGTCGATGCGGTCCTTCACCTCCTGCGGCAGGTTGTCGTACGCGGCAGCCATGTCCGCCCACATGGTGTCGCCCCCCAGCGGCGGGACTTCGCGCAGTTGCAGAACAGCGCCGAGAGCAGGACGCTCGCGGAAGGTGACATCCGTGTGCCAGACGTTCTCGAACGTCTTCGGTGCCCCCGCCGACTTGTCGAAGCGCACGACGTCCTCGCTGTCTCCCCTGGCCAGCAACGGGTTGACCTCCAACTCGCCCCAGTGGCGGGCGAAGTCACGCTGGGCGGCCGAGGTGAGGTGCTGCCCCCGGAAGAAGAGCACCTTCCACTCCAGCAGGGCACGGTTCAGCTCTTCGCGCAGGGCCGGAACCAACGGCCGGGAGAGGTCGAGTCCGCGGATCTCCGCGCCGATCGTGCGGGCTTGAGGAACGACGTCGAAGAGGGTGTACGGGCGCGCCGTCGCGCCGGCCGGCAGCCGGTCCAGGACGCGGTGACCTTCGTACAGCCCGTCCTGCGGTATGCGTGCCTCACGCAGGGCGGGTGGGGTGGTGGAGGACCGGTCGGCGGTCGTGGCGGCGCCGGACGCGGCGGTCGTACGGGGGGAAGCAGTGGTGGTCATACGGTTCCTCCTTGGCGGAGAGCGAACCGCCGTGGGCCGCGGTGGACGGGCCCCGGTACCCGAAGGGACGGGTGGGACCCGCGACAGCGGCCGAGGCCTCCGGCGGTGCGATGAGGTGGGCCGTTCACGCCCGCGCCGCATGCCTGCCGGGCAGGTGCGGGACACGGTGGGACCGTGAGGGGCCGGGGATAGACGACACTGGCGTTTCCGGGTTCTCGGCTACATCCTGGGAAGTGGCCGAGTGGTTGACGGCCGGTCAGCCCGAGTGAACGCCGATGCGCGCGGGCGGCGAGCCGATACGGCCGCGGCGGCGCAGACAGGTGGTGGACCGCGGAGCGCACTCACCGCAAGGCCCCGTCATCCGCAGGGCGACGGTGGTCAGCGAGTACAGGGTCATGCCTCGCATTGTGTGTCGCCCGCGCCGACGCGGTCAAGCCCACCCTCCGGGAGGCGTGGCCCCGCGCCGGGTGCCTCCCACAGGAACGCGTGCTGCCGGTGGCAGAGCCGCGTCTCGCTCGCCCGAAGCAGGGCAGAACAGCCCTGGAGTGGTCACTGTCGTACCAGATGCGAGTGGCCGGCCCCACGGTCGGTCTCGACTGTCAGGCCGAAGCGTGGGCCTGCTACGACTGGGACGAGAGCCAGATCGTCTCGTCGAAGACGCCTCCCCCGTACGTCTCGACGAGCTGCCGATAGTCGGTCGGCAGCGTGGTGCCGAGTTCCCGTTCGACGGCCGGCCAGTCCCGGGAGCGACGTGGACCGGTAGGCGCCGCGAGTTCGGTGAGGCGTTCCACGGCGGGGTGCATGGTGGCCTCTCCCTGTGCCGGGTCAGACGCGTCTCGGGGCGTTCAGGACAGTCACGGATGCTGCTGTTGCTGCGGCCTTCGTAGGGCGTGAAGCTGAAACCCCTTGTCCCCCCTTGGCTTCGAGGGGCAGGCCGATCGGCACGACGTCGGGGGGCGTTCGTCCGGTAGACGGGCGTGACGGCGCACTCGACAGTTTCCCCTCGTTTGTCGACGGCTTCCCTGAACTGTTCCCCGATGCTCCGTTTGACCGGCTAGTTGGCGAACCGGTGCATCGTGACGAAGTTATGCGGATCCTTGTTCGATCCACCGATCTGCGCACCGAGCAGACGGGTCTTGTTCAGCTTCGACTGAGCCAGTCACTTTCCGTAGTCGGGCATGGTCGTCGCGAGGCGCTCCGCCACCGTCCGGAGCCACCTTTCGACCGTGAACTGGGCCGGTGGCTCAACCTCCATACCGAGCTCGCTCACGCCGACGGCGTAGTCGTGATCCTCCAGTCCGAGGGCCAGCAATTCGTGGATCTCACCTACCAGCCGGGCGGTCAGTTGGGGATCGACCGTTTCTCTGTAGTCGCGGACCGCAGCATCGTGGTCGGCGAATTCGTCGGGCATGTCCTGCGAGAACCAACCGCCGAGGAACTGCCCCAGCTCCCCGAAGCGGGCGTGCCACTCCCAATGCGTGCGGGGCGTGGTCGGCGGAGGCACCTCGCCGGACTCGATGCTGCGCTTGATGTGGTCGGCCGTCTTGGACAGCCAGCCCTGCGTCTGGGGCTCGGACAGCCCGAGATCGGGTACCGAATAGAACTCGCCGAGGCGCTGCCGCAGGCGGCCGGGCGGGTTCCGTGCGTACTCGCGGAGTTGCTGTTCGGCGACGGACAGCGCCCAGGGCCTGGTGTGCCAGGTGTGCCGGAGGTACGCCTGAAGGGCCAGCGGCACTGTGTCCGTTTCCGGGCTGTCGGGTTCCTGTCCGGCGAAGGCTGCGACGACGACGTCGAGTTCGCCGTACCGACGGTCGAACTCAAGCGGCTTCATGGACACTGCGGCACCTTCAGAGGTAGATCGGGTAGGTGGCGTGCACGACGAAACCGTGCGGGCTCGACGCTTCACGCCTCAACGTCACCCGCGCGGCCCGCACATCGACGGGCTCGCGACCGGCGAGCATCATCGCCTGCAGCAACACGCGTCCGACGGGCTCCTCACGGGATGGCCACGCGGCCTCGATGGTGAGCCTCGGTCGCGTGCCCTGGGCCAGCCAGCGGTGCACGGCCTGCTCGTTGCGCGTGACGACCTGCTGGGTACACCACTGTGCGGTCGCGCGGTCGGGGTAGGTGGCAGAACGGGTACGCACGGGAAATCCTCAGTCAGTCGTGAAGCCCCAGAAGATGCCGACTTCAGTGGCGGAGACAGCGATTACACCACAGTCCATTACATGGCTGGTGAAGCCCTCATAGACACCCTCTCGACCGAACATGTCGGCATGCGGATTTTCGCGCGCCGATACCGCATTGGTGAAAAATAGCGCGTCTACTCCGAACCTCTCCAGGATCACTCGTGCGTGAGAGGTCAGCTCAGCCTCTCGCGCATCAAAATCCTGAATGTCCTCCGTTTGGAACCACTCACCCTGGAGGGTGACCATAATTTGTTCGGCCCCACTCCTGGCCACAGGGAAGGCCGCATTGAATTCGCCCGGCGTGACAGCACCGAACGGGTTTTCCAAGCCCGCACCGTAATTGCTCCCTGCTGGCGCCATGACAACCCTCGGCCAGCCACGCGGGTCGCCCGTCCGGAGTTGCATGACATCGAGGGCATCCAGACGCCAGTCATCGCGTCGCCGCGCCCCCACGGCTGCGAACATGCCTTCCCCGAAAATTGCCCGCAGGGAGCGGCTCCACGAAACGTCGTCAATCTGCATCACGGCCCGTACCTCAATTTTCCAGGAGTGCGCACTACGGGTGCTGAGTCTTGTCGGTGGGCATAGAAGTAAGAACGACGAACGGCGGACTACTCCCCGGGTTGGGTCTCAGGACGACCCACACATTGGTCACATCACGCGCGGCGGCGTCGCCTCGATCCCACGATCTCCCTACGGCGTCGTTCGTCGTCAGGAGAAGTGAGCGTGACGAGTTGGGTCCGGGGTTACCTGCGAGCCAATTGTCGATCTTTCTTTGATTCGACGGTTCGTCAAGGGCCGCCTGCGTATACCGCTGCGCGTCCGCGAGACTCCCGAATGACGAAACGGCTTCGGGTCGGATACCGGAAGGCCTGACGATTTGCTGGTCCCTCAGCCTTTGTTCCAATTGCTCATCAGTCTTGCCTACATGCTTGTCCACAACGTGGGACCCGAGCATGCCCTCCTGGTTCGCAAGGTCGAGAGGGTATTTGTGATTGCTTTCGTCGTCCCCGGCCACGGTGTAGAGCGGATCGTCCTTGAAGTCGGTCAGAGCTCGGGCGCCGAAGGACTCCGCACGCGCCGACTCAGCCCGGAACGTGGGGGCACTGTTGTATGCCTCATCCAGAGCTTCCTGCAGTTTGTTGAGCTCGACGACCTGTCGGTGCACGCGGTTGTTGTATGCCTCGACCGCCGAGTTCATCGCTTCCTCGTCCACTTCGAGGGCGAACCCCTCGGCGAAGCCCTTTCCTATGTTGAGGAGCCCCTTCCCGAAACTCTTGAGATCTTTCAAGCCCAGACCGTCGCTCGTGTCGATGTGCGGCAGGGCCTTGATGACGGCTTCGTAGTAGAGCCTACGGATGTCGTCCCGCACATCCTGCGCGGCAATCGCCCAGGCGCCCAAGGCGTCACTCATGACGTCACAGGTCTTGACCATCACGTCCATGACGGGGTGGCTGCCGGCCTTCCCGGGCTGAGCCGTGTCATGTTTCCACTCATAGCCTTCGCGGCTCTTGCCCCACGCGCTCGTGCCCCAGACAGCGCTGCAGAACTGCCGCATTGCCCCAGCCCACTCACCGTTCGAGCGATCGGTGTAGTTGTGCAGGGCGCTACTGAGGTTGCCGTCCGTCGTAGTGACAACCATGCTCGCGGACACCCAGGCGACGGACATGTTGTCCAGGCCCAGGTAGTCGGGCAGCGGCATGATCTCGGCCGCCTTGCCCATGCGATAGGCGTCTTCCAGGAGAGGTCTGATGATCGCCAGGACTCCGGCTTCCACTGCTTCCAGTGCCAGCTGGAACATGTCCTGGCTCTGGTCGATGTCCGCCCACTTGAGGTCCGTCACGGACCCATAGTTCGGCGGCTTGTCGACGACGGCCGGCGGCGGCTGGGTCTGGGCCGGGGCGCCCGAAGGATCGGTGGCCGCGTCGGCTGTCGCATAGTTGTTCGCGGTCTGGGCGAAGCCGACCGCGGCGCCTCCGACGCTCGCTACCGACTTGGCCCACACCTCGACGAAGCGGTTACCGACCTTCTTGTACGCGGTGGCGAACTCCCATGCGGCGGTTCCGTAACCCCCGCAATCCGGATACCGGCCGAGCTCATCGAGGAGCTGGTTGGCCCCCTTGTGTAGACCGTCCTGGAGGTACGCGACGTAGCCCGAGAGCGCGTGCAGCGCACTGGGGGTGACGTCGATGTCGCCCTTACTCAAAGGAGGCGGAGGGGGCGGCATGGTCATCAGGCCGCCCCCCATCCCCGCAGTACTGCGGCGTGTGCCGCCGCGTAGTTGGCCTGTCCTGTCGTGACGATGCCGTGGAGCCACTCCTGAGTCGCCTGCAGGTCCCGGGCTGACCTGTCCCACTCGTCAAGCTTGTCGATGAATGCCTCGCGCGCCTCGCCTTCCCAGGTGAGAACGACCTTCTCGACGCGGTCATGCATGGTCAGGTGAGAACGACCTTCTCGACGCGGTCATGCATGGTGTGGACGCTCTCGTTGAGCTCCTTGAGGATTCCTTCCAGCTGGCCGGAGAGGAGCTGCAGGGTGGCGAAGTCAACCGCTATGTTGTCGTCGCTGTCAGTCATGCGTACCCCTCGTCAGAAATCATTCAAGCGGCTCGTTCGCGGCACGGCCGGCTGGCTCCCGGTGTTGGGCGTCGACAGCTCAGCAGCCTCCTTGTCCACGTCCACAGACATCTGGATGCGCTTAAAGGCCGCCAGCGTGTCGAGCTCCTGCTCCGTGAACCCGTCACGGCTCATACGCACAGCTGCTTCGAGGAGTTTCATGAGCTCCCGGATGCGAACCGCTTCCTTGGCGGCTTCACGATGTTGCTTTCGGTAGGCCTTGGCCGCAGGCCCCCGCCAGCGGGCTTCGATCGCGTCGACGACCGCGTCCATGCGTCTGACCTGACGGTCCAGATAGCGCTGCATTTCGTCGAGGTCGTCAGCGAGCTTGGTCAGATTCTCGCTGTTCATCTGCAAGTTGGGATCTGTCGTCACGCGCCCGCCCCCCGCATCCCGTGACCGCTCAAATGATCACATGTGCTCAACGCCATGCACTTTAACAAGCAGGAACGACAGCGTGCAGCTGCAACTTCAGGCTGTGCACCAGGGCGCCGGGCAGGTCCTGGGTAGGTGCTGGTGCGGTAGGAAGCTGGGGCGGCATCTTGTCGGTGAGGCGTCGGCGCATCAGGCCGACGGGTGATCCGATCGGCTCGGGGAGCCCGGCGGTGAGCGCCGAGGTCAGGTAGTCGGCGCTGACGCCTCGCGCGAACCAGGCAGCGGCAAGCGGTTCCAGGGCGGCGCAGTCGGCGGCGGAGAGCGCCAGGCGGGGTTCGCGGCGGCCGAGTTCGGCGAGGGCGATATAGGCCGGGGAAGGAGCCGCAGCAACCGAAGGGGCGGCTGCGACCGGTCGGCATTCCGGCGCCGGGGTGACCAGCGGGTTCGGGTCAGGGACCGCCGTGGTTCCTGGTTCCAGCGGCCGGTCCGGGGGCGGCTGCGCGGTGCGCTGGCGGGGTACGACCGGTTCGGCGGGTACGGATGCGCGCTCCGGTGCGGCGGCTTCGCCCGCGAGCCTTTCGGCCCACCACTCGTTGTCATGGGCGGTGCGTGACCAGTAGGTGAGCGTCACCCATCGGCACTGGCCGTCCCCTTCCACCCGGCAGCGCACGCGACGCAGATGCCCGGCCACGGCGAGGGCGCGCAGCGCGGTGCCGATGGCCATCTGGCCGTAGAGGGGGAGGTCCTTGGCCAGCGACTTGATGTCCATGGCGGCACCGTCGGGCAGGCGGTCGACATACCCGGCGACATAGCGTTCGCGCTCCGGCAGGAGAGCGAAGGCGCTTGCGCCGGAGGGACCTTGGGCACGGATGGAGTGCTTGCCGTAGCCGGTGCGGGCCTTGCGGTACGGGCGCGAGGCTGCGGGGGCGGGCGGGGCGGAGCTAGGCTGCTGGATAGCCACGAGATCGTCCTTCTTGGGTGTGCGATCTTGGGTCAGACCCCGGCCGGTGCGCCTAACACCGCGTCGGGGTCGTCTCGTTGTGGGCACCGTAAGCAGCCGCGACTCTCCGCTGCAACCTGATCACCATTAGTCATACTTGCTGGCCGTGGCGGGGTGGGGAAGGGGAGGTTTCCCCAAAAGCCCTTACCTACCCCCCGGATGAACAACACGGCTCGAATCCCGGAGCCCGGACCTCGACCCTCGGAACCCGAAGCTCAAGCGTCAGCCCGGGACCCCCGCCCGGTCCCCCGAACGAGTGAGGGAGGACTTCACGGCACTCGAACCCCGAGACCCGAGTTCCGAGCGGCGACCACAGGACCCCGTGCGGGATCGCAGCGATCTCGGTGCCGCGGTATCCGGCGACGTTCTTGGAGACGGCCCCGTTTCAGGCTGCCGCCGACCCTGACGGCGGACCGTCGGGTGAGACGAGCGTCGTGGCATTGCGGGCTGTGCGTGCGGCGTCCTCGGGGAGGAAGCGGCTCGGGCGGCCGTTCCAAGTGATGACCAGTTCATCGCGGGCGCGGGTGGCGGCCACGAAAACGAGGGAACGAGCCCGCTGCTCCTCCTGCCGGTACCTGTCCGGGTTGGCGAAGCGGTGCTGCTCGATGCGCTGGTGGGGGATCTGGCCGTCGCTCACCGACGTGAGGAAGACGCGCTGGAACTCCAGGCCCTTGAAGCGGTACATGGTGCCGATGCGTACGGCGTCCCGATCACCGCGCACACCGTCCCTGCCGAGTTCCACGGCCGGGATGCCGAACGGGGCACGGGCCAGAATGCCCGCCATCTGGGCGGCCGCCGTGCCGTCGGGCACGCTGATCGCCATGGCCCGGTAGGGCGTGCCGTAGGTGTCGTGACGCTCCTGGATCAGGCTGGCGACTGCCCGCATCTCGGTCTGCCAGTCCGGAGCCCGCCAGAATTGGGGAGCCAGGCCCGTCAGCACCGATCGGTAGCCTTGAAGGCTGTCGTCGCCTCCGTCGAGGTCGTCGAAGGTCTCACCTGTGACAAGCCCGCCCGCACTGCGGAGGATCTCACGTGTGGTCCGGTAGTTGAGGGTGAGCCGGCGCGCGGCGCGTCCCCGTGTCTCGATGCCCAGCCTGCCGAGGATGACGTGATGGGCGTAGATGCGCTGGTGGGCGTCGCCGACGAGGAAGATGTCGTCGGGGCCGCTCGGGACCATGGCCCGCAGCATCCTCCAGTGCGAGGCGGACAGGTCCTGCGCCTCGTCCACGACGACATGGCGGTAGCGCGGTGTGAGCCACATGCCCCGGCTCGCCTCGCGATGGATCAGGTCGAGGCCGCCCATCTCCTCCTTGTAGTGGGCCTGTTCCTCGACGCGGGCAGCGTGGCTCTGCTCGATACGCGCTGCCTGGTCCGCGATCATCGCGTACGTGGTGCGACGGGACACGGACAGGTGGTCACGGTAGGCCTCGACCAGGGTCCAGACGTCGGCGCGCTCCGCCCTGGTGATGCGCGGGCGCCCTCTGCGGTCGGACAAGCGCATGTACAGATGCCGCGTTCCGCAGCCCTGAGCAAGGATGACGTGCTTGAACTCGGCGTCCAGGAAGTCCGCGTCGTACTGGAGGAGGCCTGTCTCCGTACGGACGGTGTGCCACAGGTTCATCGCCGCCTCGTCGTCCAGCGGCCGCCCCAGATCGGTCCCGGGCGCCTGCTCGACGACCTCGCGGGCGAGCCGGTCGACGGACTTGATGTCCACTCTGCGCAGCAGCGCCTCGCCTCCCAGCTGCGACAGCCGGTGGCGGAGGTCCTCCGCCAGGTTGGTGTTGTACGTCGTGAGCAGGACGGGCCTGTCATGACCGGGCGGCAGACGGTCGACGAGGTGCCGGACCCGGTGCAGGGCTACGACGGTCTTGCCGGTGCCCGGCCCTCCGGTGACCTTGGCAGAGCCCTTGAAGCCGGTGGTGGCCAGGCGTCGTTGCTCGGGGTGGAGGAAGAGGCGCCACGCGTCGAAGCCCTCGCCGAGTGCGCCGAGGACGGCATCGTCTTCGGTACTGACCTGGGAGACGGGCCGGCGAGCGGCGCGCACCCAGTCCTGGGGGTCGACGACGTCGATGTCGTCGGCCTCCCACTGCTCGGTGATGTTCCGGCGGACCTGCTCCCGCTCGGCGCCGCCGTGCAGGGCGAGCAGAACGTCCCGGGTCAGCTCGGGCAGGTTGTGGCTCAGGAAGGCGGCGAGCTGTGCGTCGGTGGTGATCTTCCGCAGGGCGGGGAGCAGCGTGGGTACGACGCCGAGGCGGATGAGTGCCGCGTCGTCGTGACCACCGAAGAGCGGCACCGGTGTCGGCGTATCCCGGGCAGATCCTGTCGGTCCTTCACCGGTGGTGGCGGTTCCGGCCGCGGATGACGGCTCACGCAGCGCCACGACGTTGGCGCTGACCTCGCTCTGGTCGACGACCTCGATCGCGCCGGAGACCGTATTGATGGCCACGGTGAGTCGTGCCAGTCGGTCGGGGGCCCGCTCTCCGTGTCTGACGGCGAGAAGGGTGAAGCGGTTCTCCTCCGTCTCCAGGAGGAGTGCCATGTGCTGCCCGCCCAGGACGGCGAGGGACAACTGCCCGTTGTCCCCAGCTGTTCTCAGCTGCTTGATGCGCAGGGCCCGGTTGGTCCGGTCGGCCCGCAGCCGGTGGACGAAGTCACCGACCGCGTCCTTGGCTCCCCCGCCCAGGCGCCGCATGTCCTCGTGGGCCTGCGGTGCGACGGCCACCCTGGTTCTGATCTGTCCCGCTGCGCTCACCGGCGCTCTCCTCCCCCGGAGTCGGATGCGTCCCTCTGGACGGCCAGCAGTTCGGCGAGCTCAGCAGGGCTCCACGATCCCGGAGCCCGCACGTGCCAGCCGGCGGCTGCGCACTGGGCCATGTACTCCTCGTCGGCCACGTCCTCTGCCAGCACGACGCCGACTCTCAGCTCGGGCCAGGCGAGCTCGATGGTGCGCGCCACGCCCTGGACCTCCCAGCCCGCTGTGCCGGCGGACACGTCGCCCCGGTCGGCCAGATCACGGGCCAGGCGGTCGATGTCCGCGTCTCCCACGTAGGAGAGCTCCCTCAGCACCGCGTCCCAGGCCGACCGCCGCACCGGCGTGACGGCGGTGGGTACGGCCGAGGGGCCGGTCTCCGTGGAGGGGGCGGCCAGGCCCGTGCCCGGCTGGTCCTGCCGCAGGGCCGTGAGCATTCCTCCGGGGGCGCCCGACGCGGCAGCCAGAAGGGACGCGTCGAACGAGTCGAGCGCCGTTCGCGCAAGCAGCAGTCCGTCGGCGCGGCCGCTGCCGGTCGGGTTGAGGAACTGGACGATGTTGCCCCAGCACAACCACGCTTTCCAGCGCCTGCGGTGGTCGGGCCGGTCGCCGTGCACGGCCTCGGCCCGGTCGTCGAGTACGGCGAGCGCGCTCCACCGCTGCCCGCCGCCACGCCGGTCGATCAGCAAGGTGAGGGGCAGGCCCGAACCATCCTTCGCCGCAAGCAGGTTGAGACCATGCCCGTCGACCTCGGGAGCCCGCTCACCGCGCACGGTCGCTTCGATCCACGGGACGGCGGATGCGGCGTCCGCCGCCAGCAGGTCCTGACGCCCGTGAAGGGAGAGGATGCTCCCGACACCGAGAACGGCCAGGCCCTGCCAGAGTCCGAGGTCCGGGTCGCGTAGGAAGCCCAGCAGCGAGGGCACGGCTCCCGCGTAAAGGAGAGCGTCCACCTCGGACGGATCGCGCCCCTTCTTCTGCCAGCCGGCGCGTGCCCGCCCGCCGGGCCCTGTCGGGCTCTTCACGTCGTACGGCGGCCAGGCGGCTTCTGCGGCGGGCCCGGCGAGGACCGGCGCGAGCGGGTCGGCGGGCAGGTCCGCGCCGTCCGTGTCCTCGCGTCGCTGGGAGTCGTTCAGGGTGCGGTCCCACGCGGCCACGTCGTCCCAGGTGATCTGCCACACCAGTATGCCGTCGGCCCGCAGCCAGGCTCGCTTCGCGGCGTCGTCGGCGATCCGGTTGGTCCGGGACGAGGCGTGCCAGCGGTATCCGTCGAGGTAGACGGCGACCGGCGGCGGCAGGGGGGTGTCCGTCTCCTCGGCCAGGGGCCGCAGGAGCAGGTCCGGCCGGGTGCGGTACTCCGTGAGGTCCTTCTGCGCGACGAGTTCCCAATTGCTGGGTGTGCCGTCCCGCCGACGCAGCCGGATCTGCTTGCCGAGGCGTCCGCTGGGGGTGTCGCCGTGGTCGTGGGCGACGTCGTTCCCCGGCTGGGCGAGCCATCGGTCGAGGCAGTCGATGAAGCGGCGCTCCAGGTCGCTCTCGGCCTGTTCGGCGAAGCGCAGTTCGGCGCCTGCCTGGTCCTTCGTCACGTCCCAGTCGCTGTGTCCGTCCTTGCCGAGGAGCCCGTCCAGCATCCACAGCGCCTCCCGCCGGTCGACCAGCGGGTATTCGCGCTGCTTGGCGTGGGCGAGGAGGCAGCGGTGGCAGGCGCGGCGTGGTCCGTCCTTGCAGACACACGCGCCGAGCGCCTTCTGCGCGGCTGCGAGTACCTCCCGGAACTCGGCGCCGTCGCCGACGACGAGCCGCTGGAGGTAGCCGGTACCGCCGGGCAGGGAGTCGTACAGCACCAGGTAGTTGCGGGTGAGCCCGCTCTCCCGGTCCGGCTCGGTGGCGGGGGTGGAGCGGATGTGGTCGGGGTCGCCGCCGTAGCGGAGGGCGAGACCGAGATGGAGGGCGGCGGAGAAGGAGGCGAGCCGCTCGGGGACGTTGAGGGTGGCCGCGGGGAGCAGGATGCGCAGGGCTTCGGTGGTGTGTTCGGTCGCGGTGATGATCTGCTGGTCCTGGGGCCGGGCGGCCCGTGCCCGGCGGCGGGTGGCGCACCAGGGGCGGTGGTGGGCGAGTTCGGGTTTGCCCATGACCGAGGCCGGGACGGTGTCCGCTGCGGGGGCGTTGCCCATCTCCCGCTCGGTGGCGCCTCCGCACAGCGGGCAGAGGGTGAAGCCCGTGATGGCCACTTCTTCGCCCGCGAATGTGGTGTCCTTGCGCCGCCCGTGCTTGGCCTTGCCGAGGTTGAAGCTGCGGATGACCGCCTTGCGCACGTGGTCCACGCCGAAGGTGGCCCCCTTGTGACGCCAGCTCTCCTTGATGTCGTGCGGGTCGATGTCCACGGCTGTGACGACGGTGTAGTTCGTGGTGGTCCGGTTCTCGCTGTCGTCGATGATGCGGGCGTCGTCCCGCTTGTCACGTGCGGTGACCTTGGCCGGGACGATCACGTGGTGGAGGGCGGTGCGCCCGCCGATGTCGCGTCCGCCGCAGCGCAGGCAGGCGGAGGTGTCCTGCTCGGCGTTCTCGGTGCGGACGTGGCCGCACTCCTTGCAGACGCGCCAGACCCGCAGTGCCGCGGGGATGTCCCCGTCCGCTTCCTTGGGGCGCGGGCCGAGGTCGAAGCCGTCGACCACGTGGCGGTAGCCGCGCACGTAGTAGGAGTTACCGGGGGCGAGCTCGGTGAGGGCTGACTCGGCCGGCCGGTCGTAGACGCGCGGTTCGTTCTGCCAGCGGTCGGGGCCGGGCTGTCCCGCACCGTCCTGTCCCCTGGTGCGGCGCCTGCGGTCGGGTTCCTTGTACGTGAGCATGGCTTCCAGCCGTACGCCGTCCTCGACGAGCGTGTAGTTCGGCAGCAGGCCCTGCTCCACGAGGAACGCCTGGGCTCCGGCGTTGGCGATCTCCTGGAGGCGCTTCATGACCCCCTTGGCGTCACGCTGCAGGCTGCGCTTCTCGCGGGCCTCGTCCTCGATGTTGTCCTGAAGCGCGTCGGCGGCGGCGTTCATCATGGCGCGTCGGTCGACGAGTGAGGCCCGCTCGGCCTCCCATGCCTTCTCCGCCTCGGTCAGTCTGTCCGCGAGTCCGGTCCGGGCGTGCTGGAGCAGGACCGCGCGTACGTCCTCGGAGACGCCGGAGTCGGGTACGCCCTCGATCGGGACGAACATCCGCAGGAATCTCTCGGCGAGGTCGTCCCGTCCCCTGACCGCGGCGGCTGTGGTCAGCAGCCAGCCGGTCCGGCCGGTGAGCTGGGTGGCCCGGTCCGGGAGCGGTTGGACACCCGGGAGGTCGCCGCGTGCCGCGAGGTCGAGCAGATGCGCCGTGTACTGGCGGCTCAGCAGTTCTCCTGCCGAAAGGAAGCAGCCGGGCGGCAGGATGGGGCCGTCGATCAGGTCGCGGGGTTCGGCGAGGTGGTAGAGGGCTCGCGGACTGGTGTCCGCGAGGGACACGGTGCGGACCTCACCCTGGGGGTGTACGGCTATCTGCTCAAGGTGCAGGAGAACTGGGCCTCACTGGGCTGGGCCATCGACCAGCAGCTCTTCCTGACCGCACTCGAGGAATGCCGCACCTTCCGCAACAGTCTGATGCACTTCAGCCCGGATCCGATCACGGAGGACCAGCTGCGACCTGTGCAGGGGCTCCTGGAACTCATGCGGTCACTGGACCCGCGCAACTGACCGGCTCTGACCGGCGGCGGCCGCTGAAGGCTCCCATCCGCGACAGCACGCGACCCCACCTGCGCCGTCACCGACTTCAGCCAACTCTTTGGCGCACGTCCATCAGCGAGGTCTGAAAAACTGATGAAGAGCTGCAGCAAGATTGCGTCCGGCGAGCCGTTCGTACGCCGCCGTCGCCTGCCTGTCGCCGTAATCGTCGCGTCGGTGCTTCTCGCCTGCGCCGCTGCCGCTATCGGTGTGGTCTCCTGCGCCGCGGAGGAAGTCGCCTCGGACTCGTCGGACAAGGAGATGACCTGCTGCTGGGAAGGCGGAGCCACGCCTGCCTGGATGAGCGGCCAGATAGGCATCCGCATCCCGGAGGTGGCATCGGACCGTCGGGCGGGTCACAAGGTCGGGGAGCGTTATGGCACCGGTCTGCTGTCCTTCGTCCTCCCGGCCGACGATGCGGAGACGTACACCAGCCGGCTGATTCAGGACGGCACCGAGATGATCGACAACTCCCGTCCCAAGGCGAAAAACTACCGTCCTGCGGCTGCCTTCGATCCCCTCGGACTGCCCGAACCGGAGACGTTCGTCCGGAGCCTGCGGAAGACCAGCCTGTGCCCGGACGACCTCGCGCCCCCGGAAGGCAAGTACTTCCAACGCTGCGTCGACCTCTTCGCCCACGAGTTCACATCCGGCACCACGCGGATCTACGTCCGGTCGACCATCGAACCGCCCGTGACGCCCCCTCCTGCGAGCAAGGTTCCGTAAGTTGCCACCGCTCCCAGCGGCAGCGGGTGACGGCCGGACGTGGCGGAGCCCGGGAGTCGTATCCAGCTCCCGGGCCCCTGGGGTTGCCACCCAATTGCGCTTGCCAGCGCGTTTAAGAGTGCGGATCAGTCGTCATACCGTCGCGTTCTGCCATTGAACTACCGCGCCGCGTAGAGGCGCAGGCCGGATTCGAACCAGCATTCAACGGTGTTCGTCCGTACTCGGTCGATCTGGCAATCGGCGGCGATACTGAATCTGGAGCGAGAGTCTGAGATTGATCGCGGCTGCCTCTGCCATGTTGGGCCACCCCGGCGTGTGGTGCCGGGGGGAGGACTCGAACCTCCACCGTTACCGCGTCTTCAGGCTGAACGTTCAGTTTCAGCTTGCGCTCGTCACACGGGGGCGGAACTCGATTCCGTCCCGTGCGGGGTGCGCGACCCCCACGCCATGCGCGCGGGGGCGTTCTGGGGGTGCCGCCTCGTGTCCGAGGTCAGCCGAACAGGTAGCCGAACACCGCGTCTCCGACCCGCTGGTCGGTGACCTCGGCACTGTTGGCCTCCTCGCGGGCGAACTTCACCGCGTGCTGCAGCTTCTCGACCCGCTCCAGCAGCTCGTTCACCCGTCGCGCCGGCAGCGCTCCGGAGAACTTCACGGTCGTCCAGTACCCGATGGGCACGTCCTCGTAGTAGACGTCGACCTGCGCCGGGTGCTTGTCGGTCGCCTCGGCCTTGACGTGGTTGCGCGGGACCTTCTTCGTGCGGATCGTGCGGACCGGGTCGGTCTTCCACCAGTCCGTCGAGGGGTCCAGCGACCAGGACTCGGACGCGTCCAGGACGGGGAGCTTCTTCACGAAGGTGTGGAGGTCGGTGAGCTGCTTCTCCAGGAAGAGCAGGTAGCTGACCGGGACTTCGGCGACGACCGTGCGCCCGTCGACGGTGACGTCCGCGCGCGCCGAGCAGTTGGCCCAGTCCTTCGTCGCGGTCACGTCGAACAGGCGGGTCAGCGACGCGGACATCTCACGCAGCGCCTCCTCGGCCTTGACCTGCACCCGCGCGGACTCGGGCGGAAGCTGCTCGCCCTCTTCGTCCTTCGGCTGGTACGTGCGCGAGATGCCTGCCAGCAGTGCCGTCTTCTGCACCTTGTGGTGGGCCGCGGTGATGTCCTGGAGCGACTTGCTCTTGACACCCTTCTCCACGGCGATGATCTGGTTGAGCTTGGTCACTTCGCCCCCTTCGAGTGACAGAAACGTACCGCACCCGCTTTCGATCAGCCCTGTGGTTTTCCGTCACCCCGCCCCGGTCGACTGCGGGCCAGCCGGAGGCCGAGGTCGTCGATCGCGAAGGTGGGGTGGCTGCGGCGGCGTACGGTGGCGCCGCAGCCGCGTTCCGACTCGGCCCAGCCGCCGCCGCGGAAGGTGCGGTAGGCGCCGTAGACCTCCTCGTCGTAGAGGTCCCAGCACCACTCCCAGACGTTGCCCAGCATGTCGTGCAGGCCCCACGCGTTGGGTGTCCTGCCGCCGGGCTCGTGGACCCGCCCGCCGGAGTTGCCCTCGTACCAGGCGATGGTGTCGATCTCGCCGTAGCGGTAACCGGTGGTTCCCGCCTTGCAGGCGTACTGCCACTCCGCCTCCGTGGGCAGGCGGTAGCCGTCGGACGCCGGGTCGCGGGTCACCTCGTCGCCGTGTGGGTCGCGGGAGTAGACCGGGTCGAGGCCGGCGTGGGCCGAGAACCGGTTGCACAGGTCGATGGCGTCGAGCCAGCTGATGTTCGTCAGGGGCAGAGCACCGGGCACGGCCGGGTCGGGGTCCGTCCCGGTGACGGCACGGTGCTCTCCTACGGTGACGGGGTGGCGGGCGAGCAGGAAGGGTTCGATCTCCTCCTGCCAGCGGGCGCCGCGCCGGTCGTCGCGGAGGTGGACGGTGCCGGCCGGTATCGGGAGCATGCGGGAGGCCGTGCAGTCGTCGGTGAGCGAGTGCACGCGGTGGGCCTGTCCAGTCGGTTCGGGGAGAAGTGCCATTGTGTGAACGCTACTTCGGTGCTCACCCGAGCCGGCGGATCGGCTCGCCGTCGAGGTGGGCGCGGATGTCCTCGACCGCGTCCCCGTAGTACGCCGCGTAGTTGGCCTGCGAGACGTAGCCCAGATGCGGTGTGGCCAGGAGGCGGGGCGCGCTGCGCATCGGGTGGTCGGCCGGGAGGGGCTCGATGTCGAACACATCGACGCCGGCGCCCGCGATGGCCCCCCGGTGCAGTACGTCGAGCAGCGCGTCCTGGTCGATGATCGCGGCGCGCGAGGTGTTGACCAGATAGCTGCCCGGCCGCATCATCCCGAGCTCCTTCGCGCCCAGCAGTCCACGTGTGCGCTCACTCAGCACCAGGTGCACGGAGACGAAGTCGCTGGTGCGGAGCAGCTCTTCCTTGGACGCGGCGAGACCCACGCCGACCTCCTCCGCCCGCTCCGGGGTCAGGTTCCGGCTCCAGGCCACCACGTCCATGCCGAAGGCGCGGCCGACCTGGGCGACCCTGCTGCCGATCTTGCCCAGCCCGAGGATGCCGAGCCTGCGCCCGTGCAGGTCGGCCCCGACGGTGGACTGCCAGGGGCCGCCGGTGCGCAGGGCGTCGGTCTCGGTCACGATGGAGCGGGCCAGACCGAGCAGCAGCGCCCAGGTGAGCTCGACCGGCGGGGTGGGCGTGCTGGCGGTGCCGCAGACGGTGACGCCGTGCCGCTCGGCCGCGGCGTAGTCGATGGACGTGTTGCGCATGCCGGAGGCCACGAGGAGCCGGAGCCGGGGCAGCCGCTCGATCAGCGTGGCGGGGAACGGAACCCGCTCCCGAAGGGTGACGACGATGTCGAACTCGGCCAGACGCTCGGCCAGTTCGTTCTCGGTGGCGCAGTGCTCGGCGAAGCTGACCACGTCGACGTCATCGGCGACGGGCGACCAGTCGGCGGCGGTGGCCGCCACGGACTGGTAGTCGTCGAGCACGGCACAGCGGAGTTTCATGCGTCTTCCCCTTCGACGGCGCGGCGGCAGCACCGGGGAATCTACCGCCGCGCCCGGGGGCTCACGCATCCAGCCAGGCCTCCCCGTTGCGCGCGACGTCGTAGACCCGCTCCACCTGGGTGGCGGTGAGGACTCCGGTCAGCGGGGCGAGGGTGGCCACCTGACGCTCCCGGCAGACGCGGACGCCGGCCGGGGTGGCGACCACCTCCAGCGCGGTGACGCCGGTGAACACCAGCACGGTCTGCACGTCCACCTCGAAGGTGCAGTACGCCTCCAGCGCCGACCGGGCCCGTCGGGCAGCGGGGTGGGCGTCGAGCTCGTAGGGCTGAGGGTCGGCGTCGTCGACCCGCAGCGTGCCGTCCCCGACCCGTACCGATGCGCCCGGCTTGTGCTCGGTGGTCACGGCGAACACGCCGCCGGGCCCGATGAGCAGATGCCCGATCTCGGTGCCGTCCGGCAGGGGCACGGAGTGCAGGACCCGCCAGCCGTGCCGGGTCAGCCGCTTGAGCTCGGCCCCGACCCTCCGCTCGCCCGCGAGCGCGCCGCGCCGCGGGTCCACGTCCTTCTGCCGCCGCAGCGCCCCGGTGGCCGCCCGTACGAGCGCCCCGGTCCCGGACTCGCCGAGCTGCTCCCGGAGCCCGGCACCCGGCCGCCGTGACGAGAGGTCGCTCGCGGGGGTCAGGGCGGGGAGGACGGCCGGGCGCCGCCGCGGCTCCGGTACGGGCTCCACGACCGGTGCGGCCTCCGTGGCGGGTTCGGGCTCCGTGACCGGTACGGCCTCCGTGGCGGGTTCGGGCTCCGTGACCGGTACGGCCTCCGTGGCGGGTTCGGGCTCCGTGACCGGTACGGCCTCCGTGACCGGTGGCGTGAGCTCCGCAGGTGCGGGGGCCTCCACCAGCTCAGGGGCCTTAGCCGGTGCGGGAGCCTCCACCGCTGCGGAGGCCTCCGCCGGTTCGGGTGCCGACTCCTGCCCGGGGGCCGACTCCCGCGCGGGGGAACCCCGTTTGCGCATCCCCCTCATGGGCGGGATCCGCGGGACCTGCGGCGGGGTCCGCCGGTCCGGCGGTCCGGCCGGGGCGTCGTCCTCGCCGACGAGCGCCGGCAGGTCCGGGACCTGCCGTGCGAGCGCGTCGGTCACGGCGTCGCGGTAGCGCGGGTGCAGGACCGTGATCGTGCCGCTGCCCCGGTCCGCCCAGCCGATCGCGGTGCCGTCCGGCAGGTTCACGTAGAGCCGGTCGTGCCCGAAGAGCTGCCATGACGTGACCTTGAGATCGTGCATCGTGCCCCCTCTGTTCACCCTCCGGCATCCAGCCTTTCTCCCAGCCTGCACCGCGGTCGGCCCCCGCACAGGGGCGCAGAGCGGGCGCGCGGAGTCGGGGACACGGCGTTCGGAGCAGCCCGGGGCCCTGTGTGCCCCGGGCTGCTCCGTACCCCGGTCAGACCAGAGGGAGACCCGGCGCCGGATAGGCATCCATCATGGTCCGCACGTCGTCCCTGACCTTGGAAACGGTCGATTCATCACCTGTACGAGCGGCATCGACCACGCGATCGATCCACTGCGCGACCGCCCCCATCTCGGAGGCGGGGATGCCCCGGGAGGTCAGGGCGGGGGTGCCGATACGGATGCCTGACGGGTCGAAGGGCTTACGGGGGTCGTACGGGACGGTGTTGTAGTTGACGACGATCCCGGCCCGGTCGAGCGCCTTGGCCGCGACCTTTCCGGAGACGCCCTTGCCCGTGAGGTCGGCCAGCAGCAGGTGGTTGTCGGTGCCGCCGGACACGAGGTCGAAACCGCGTGCCGCCAGCTCCTCCCCCAGCGCGCGGGCGTTGGCGACGACCTGGTGGGCGTACCCGGCGAAGTCGGCCCCGGCCGCCTCCTTCAGCGCGACCGCGATGGCGGCGGTGGTCTGGTTGTGCGGGCCGCCCTGGAGCCCGGGGAAGACGGCGCGGTCGACGGTCCTGGCGTGCTCGGCCCGGGTCAGCAGCATCGCCCCGCGTGGGCCGCGCAGGGTCTTGTGGGTGGTCGTGGACACCACGTCGGCGTGCGGGGCCGGCGAGGGGTGTGCGCCGCCGGCGATCAGCCCGGCGATGTGGGCGACATCGGCCACGAGCACCGCCCCCACCTCCCGGGCGATCTCCGCGAAGCCGGCGAAGTCGATCACACGGGGTACGGCTGTGCCGCCGCAGAAGATCAGCTTGGGCCTTTCGGCACGCGCCAGGTCGCGCACCTCGTCGAGGTCGATGCGCCCGGTGTCGCGCCGTACTCCGTACCGCACGCCACGGAACCACGTGCCGGTGGCCGAGACGCCCCAGCCGTGGGTGAGGTGCCCGCCCATCGGCAGCGACATCCCGAGGACGGTGTCACCGGGCTCCAGGAACGCCAGGTAGACGGCGAGGTTGGCCGGGGAGCCGGAGTACGGCTGGACGTTGGCGTGCTCCATCCGGAACAGCGCCTTGGCGCGCTCCACGGCGAGCGTCTCCACCTGGTCGATGACCTGCTGGCCCTCGTAGTACCGCTTGCCCGGGTATCCCTCGGAGTACTTGTTCTGCAGGACGGTGCCGGAGGCCTCCAGCACGGCGGCGGACACGTAGTTCTCACTGGGGATCAGGCGCAGGGTGTCCGCCTGGAGCCGCTCCTCGGCGTGCACCAGGGCGGCGAGCTCCGGATCGGCCGCTGCCAGAGCGGGACGGCGGGTGTCTGACGGATGTACGGCCACGGGGTTCCTCCCGGGTCGGTCGCACGGGGCGACATGGACCCGGACTGCCCAGGCGGACGGCCTCCGGCGTTGACGCCCCGGGACGTGCCCGGGGTGCGCCGCTCCCTCGTGGTCGTTTCCACGGAGCGCCCTGCCGGGCGCGCGCCAGTCGCGGCGTCCGGCACTCTACTGCGCTGCGGGGCGGTCCGACAGCACGCGCGGCCCGTAAGGGCGGCGCAGCGCATATTCACGCCATTCCGACCGGGACCTCCTCAGGGCGGTTGAACAGGCATGAAACAGGGCAGTTTCCCCCGGACCTGATGAGGTTCGGCGGTGGGGGGCCGTGATGGATTCACGTGATCAGCCGGGTGCACCCGGATTCAGACCCGGGTCAGGGCCGCAGCCCGGCCCTGACCCTCATCTGGGCGGAATCCAGCCACCTCCGCCTCCGGCCCGGCCTCCGGCGGTGGGCCCGCCACCACCGGGCGCCGCCCTGCGTGCCGTCGCCGCCGGGCTTCTCGGCCTTTCCGGCCTGGGTCTCGGCCACCTCCTGGTGCGCCGTCCGCGGCGGGCGGCGGTGAGCTGGGTGGCGACCGGCGTCTTCCTGCTGGTCGCCCTGCCCGCGGATCCGGACGGGGTACCCGGGGCGCTCGTCCTCGCGTACGTCCTGCTGCTCGTCCTGGCGGGTGCCGACGCCGCCCGGATCGCGCTGCGCGCGGATGTCGGCCGCTCGCCCCGGACCGCCCTGGCGGCGGCCCTCGGCCTGTTGCTCCTCGCCGTGCCGGTCGCCGGTACCTTCGCCTACGGATCCGCCCGGGACGAGGCCGTGGAGCGGGAGCTGCTCGGCCGGCTGGGGGAGGGCGACGAGCTGGTCGCGAAGGCGGCGGAGAGTTCGTTCCTGCTGTCCAAGCCGGACTACCACTACGCGCTGGAGCTCTACCGCGAACTGGGCGAGGAGCACCCGGATTCGCGGGCCGCCGCCCTGGTGCCCGCACGGCTGGAGGCCTACTACACCTCGGTCGCCGCGCCGTACCACGCGAAGAAGCACTGCGAGGCGGTCGATCCGCTGACCTATCTGCGGACGCTGCCCGACACCGTGGACGGGAAGCTGCTGGGCGATCTCGCCGACTGGCCGGACACGCCGCTCGCGGAGTCGCTGTACGGCTGTGGTGTCTCCCGGCTCGGCGGTACGGGGCCGAGCTCCGGCAGCGAGGAACTGGGCACACTGCTGCGGACGTTCCCCGACTCCGCGCAGGCCCGGCAGGTGGGCCCGGCCATCAGCGCGACCGTGAGGAAGCAGGTGGCGGGCCTGAAGGGCGCGGACCCCTGTGACGTGACCGAACAGCTGCGCGGGACGCGCACGATGGTCGCCGAGCTGCCCCGAACCTCCGTGTCCTCCCTGGAACAGCAGGCCGATGCCGGAGTGCGGGACGGGGTGTACGCCTGCGGCGTGGACGAGTTCAAGGACAAGCGCTTCACGGAGGCCCGGCAGACCCTGACGGACTTCGCGGACACCTACAAGGGGGACGGGCGCCGACAGCGGGCCCGCGACATCGCCATAGCGGCCGAGATAGCCGAGGACCGCCCCGCAGCCGGGAAACGGCTGCCCAGGAGCGGTGAACCGGGGGGCGCCCGCATGGAGCTCGTCATCAGCAACGACGCGCCCAACGACGTCGAGGTGCTCTACACCGGCCCGGTCACCGGCACGGTGAAGCTGAAGTCCTGCGGAGGCTGCGAACGGTACGGCAGCGAGGCCGAGGGCTCCGCCGAGGCCTGCCGGGCGAACGGCGCGTCGTACCCGAAGGCGCGGTTGAGCCTCCCGGCGGGCGACTACCACTTCCTGTACAAGCGCGGCTCGGATGGGGCCGCCGCCGTGGACAACTACACCTCCGGCTCCACCGTCGAGCCCGGGTACACGTACACGAGTTGTACGTACGTCGTCGAGCAGGACAAGTACGGGCTGGATCTGCCCACGTTCCCGGAACCGCTGAAACCCGCGTCCGCCCCCTGAGGGCCGCGCCTCGGCCGGCGCCGCGACGCGTCAGGCCGAGGTGCGCTTCCGCGTGCCCCCGCCGGCCCTCTTCCCCCCTGCCTTCCCGGGCGCGGCCTTCTTGGCGGAGCCCCGGCTCTCTCCCTGGCCCGCCGCCGTCTTCTTCGCCGCGGCCTTCGTCCTCGTGGCCGTCTTCTTAGCCGCTGTCTTCTTCGCCGCTGTCTTCTTCGCCGTCGCCCGCTTCGACGGTCCCCGCTCCGTGGACGCCCCCGCCTTCTTCGCGTCCCCGCCCCGGCCGGACCCGATGGGGTGGACGTCCGCGACCTCGCCGCCGTTCCCGTGGGCGTCGCCGTGGGACTCCTTCGCCGCCCGCACGCTGCTCTCCAGCGCCGCCATCAGGTCGATGACCTTGCCCTCGGGCTCCTCGGCCTCCGCCTCCGCCACGGGTTCACCGGCCGCCTTGGCCGCGACGAGCTCCTCGACCGCCTCGCGGTAGTCGTCGTGGAGCGTGTCCATGTCGGCGTCGCCGAGGGTGTTCATCAGCGCGTCCGCCAGGTCCAGTTCCGCGTCACGGACCTTGACGCCGGATTCCGGGGCGACGCCTTCCGGGGCGCGAATCTCGTCCGGCCAGAGCAGGCCGTGCATCGCGATGACGTCGTCGACCACCCGCAGCATGCCGAGCCGTTCCCGCCCGCGCAGCGCGTACTTGGCGACGGCGACCTTGCCGCTGCGCCTCAGGGCCTCGCGCAGCAGGGCGTACGGCTTCGCGGCCGGGACGCCGTTGGCCGAGAGGTAGTACGCCGAGTCGAGCTGGAGGGGGTCGATGGCCGAGGAGTGCACGAAGCCCTCGATCTCGATCGTCTTGGCGGTGGGGAGGGGGAGCGAGGCGAGGTCCTCGTCGGTCACGGGGATCACCGTGCCGTCGGCGTCCTCGTACGCCTTGACGGTCTCGGAGGCGGGCACCTCCTCCTCGTCGAGTTCGCACACCTTGCGGTAGCGGATCCGGCCGCCGTCCTCCAGGTGGATCTGACGGAAGGAGATCGCGTGGCTCTCCGTGGCGTTCATGAGCTTGACCGGGATGCTGACCAGTCCGAACGAGATGGAGCCGTTCCAGATGGACCTCACCGTGCACCCCTTACGCCAGCCATGACCCATTCACCCGGTTTCGTGTGATTCTTATCGTATGACGCCGATCACAGAGGTGGAGGGGCGGCGCCTGGCGCTCAGCAATCTCGACAAGGTGCTGTACCCGGCCACCGGGACGACCAAGGGCGAGGTGCTGCACTACTACGCGGCCACGGCGGCTGCCGCGATGCTGCCGCACCTGCGCGACCGCCCGCTGTCCTTCCTCCGGTATCCGGACGGCCCCGAGGGCCTGCGCTTCTTCACCAAGAATCCACCGCCCGGTACACCCGACTGGGTGCGCACGGCCCCGGTGCCCCGCAGCGACGACCCCGACGCCCGGCAGGTGCTCGCCCAGGACCTGCCTTCGCTGATGTGGGCGGCCAATCTGGTGGTGGAGTTCCACACCCATCAGTGGCGGCAGGACTCCCCCGCCGTCGCCGACCGGATGGTGTTCGACCTGGACCCCGGGCCGCCCGCGGGTGTCGTCGAGTGCTGTGCCGTCGCCCTCTGGCTGCGGGAGCGGCTGGCGGCGGACGGGCTGTCGTCGTACGGGAAGACCTCCGGCTCCAAGGGGCTGCATCTGCTCGTCCCGCTGGAACCGACCCCCTCCGAGGAGGTGACGGCGTACGCGAGGAAACTGGCGGTGGAGGCGCAGAGCGCGCTCCCCGGACTGGCCGTGTACCGGATGACGCGCGCACTGCGCCCGGGAAAGGTGTTCGTGGATTTCAGCCAGAACGCCGCGGCGAAGACCACCGCGGCGCCCTACACCCTGCGCGCGAAGGGCAGCCCGACCGTCTCGGCGCCCGTCACCTGGGACGAGATCGAGGGCTGCGGGGCGCCGGACGATCTCGTCTTCCTCGCCGGCGACATGGCGGCACGGCTGGAGCGGCACGGGGATCTGCTCGGCCCGCTGACCGACCCCGGCCACGCCCGGCCACTGCCCGGGCACTGAGAAGGGCGCAGGGTACAGGGCATCCACAGCACCTTCACAGGACCGGGCGGACCCGGTCAGGAAAGGCCGCAAGTGGACGGTGGATTGTCCTGGCCGTGGTGCACACTCTGCGCAGACGCTGCTTCGCGAGCGCGGTCCCACGCCGGGTTCGGATGCGGAGGAAGACACGGGGAGGGTGTGGCGTGTTCACGGGGATCGACGAGGTCGACTGGGCCTCGATGGAGCATGCCTACGGGCCGGCCGACGACGTGCCGGAGCTCCTGTACGGGCTCGCCTCCGGTGATCCGGCGGAGCGGGAGAGCGCGCTCGACGGGATGTACGGCGCGGTGCACCACCAGGGCGATGTGTACGCGTGCACGCTCGCGTGCATCCCGTTCCTCTTCGAGCTGGCCGTGGATCCCGGCATACGGGAACGGGGCGGCATCGTCGAGCTGCTCACCAGCATCGGTGGCATCGATCTGGACGAGGACGACGAGGGCGTCCTGGACGAGCTGGACGAGGACGAGATCGAGGGCGTGGCGAACTACGCGATGGCCGCGGCCGCCGTGTCCGCCGGCTCCTCGGTCTTCTTCGAGCTGGTCGCCGACGAGGACCCGGGCGTGCGGCTCGCCGCACCGCTGGCCCTGGCCACGCTGCACGACCGGCCCGGACGGGTCCTCGCGCTGCTGCGGGAGCGGCTGTCGGTGGAGCAGGACGAGGAGGTGCGGCTCGCGCTCGTCGAGGCCGCCGGCCGGATCGCGCTGCGCCATCGGCCGCTGGCGGACCGGGCGGCCGACTGGCTGTGCAGGCTGGCCGCTGAGGCGTATCCACCCGGGCTGCGGCTCGCGGCTCTCGCCCAGCTGGCCAGGTGCGCCCCGGACTCCCTGCCCACGGACGTCGTACGGGTGGTGTCGGGGCTGCTGCGCGAATTGCGCACCCGGCCCGCCGGCCCGGAGACCGGAGCCGCGAAGGCGGACCGGCCCTGTGCGCCGGCGGGCCGGCTGCGGGAGCTGTCGACCGAGGGGTCCGCGCGTCCGCAGCAGGTCGGCACCCCGTGGGCTCAGCCGAGCCCTGACCCACACCACCCATGAATTGCTGGAACGACTC
>NZ_JBEOVL010000010.1:0-222817 GCF_040295485.1 Streptomyces sp. NPDC002793
CGGCGGTCCCCGCCACGAGGCGGGGACCGCCGCGCCGCGCTCACCCCCGTCGCACCCGCCCCACGATCCGCTTGCCGAGGCGCCCGATCGAGCGCGTCGGCCGGTTCCAGGCGCGGAACGCGTCGAGGGTGCGGCTGCTGTCCCCCCGCTCCACGGCCCGCTCCGCCGCGGCCAGTTCCTCGGGCGACAGGGCGCGCACGGCGGGGCGCAGCACCTCCTCCAACAGGGCTGTCCGGGTCCGGGTCCAGTCGCTGCCCGCGTGCGGATGGGCGTTCCACACGGTGAAGCAGTCCGCCACGTACGCGGGATCCGCCCGCAGCAGGGCCAGGACCGCCTCGCGGCGTGCCGCCCTGCCGTACGCCGCGATCAGGTCCGCGTCCCCGCTCTGCACGAACGCGTACAGCTCGTCCCCGGGCCTGCCGGGCGCGAGCAGCCGTTCGGCCAGGGCGCCGAAGGCGTGTTCCAGCGCCGGGGGTTCAGCCGGTTCGGCGCGGCTGCGCAGGGTCCGGGCGCGGTCCGCCCACCCGGCTTCCGCCGTGCCCGCACGCAGGTCACGCGCGAAGTCCAGCAGCATCAGGCACGCACGGACCCGGGCGCCGAGTTCCTGAGGGAAGCCGCGCAGCAGGTCGTGGGCGAGTTCGGGAGCGTCCTCGTCCCCGGCGGGGGCGGCGAGCGCGGCGTCGACGAGGCGCGACCAGGTGCCGGCCGTGCGGTGGGCGTCGGACGTGGTCTCGCCCAGCAGGGACCGGGCCTCGCCCGCCGTCGGGGTGTCCGCGCCCCACACCAGGCCGACAGCGGTCCGCAGCACCAGGGGCTCGGTGAACGGTGACATGCCCGCCGCGCGCAGCACCGTGTGGAGGGTCTCCACCCGGTCCGCGCCCCGCGCCTTCGCAGCGGGCGCCTCGGCGCACATCCGCAGGTGCGGCAGGGTCTGCGTACCGGTGAACGGCAGGGCGACCCGGAGCAGCAGCTGTTCGGTGCCGGCGGGGTGGTCCGGGGCGAGCCGGTCCAGCTCGCCCAGGAGCGCCGTACGCACGTCGAACTGCTCGTCCAGCAGCTCGGACAGCGCGCGGCACGCGCCCGCCTCCGGGTCGTCGAGCAGTGCGCGGGCCAGGCGTACCACGACGCCGGGAAGCAGGTCCGCGCAGTCGACGCCGAGCAGCCGCGTGATCCGCAGCAGTTGCACGGTCCGCGCGACACCCCGGGGTGCCTCGGCGCCGAGCTCGGACAGCAGCTCGTCGCCCAACTCCTCGACCAGGGCGGCCAGGGCGCGCTCCCCGGCGGGCTCCTCGAACGCCGACCGCGCGGGCGGTTCCAGGGTCACGTCGCCGCCCCGGACCCCCTCCGTCACCAGCAGGGCGGCGAGCGGCGCGGTGACGGCGGCGGGGCAGCGGCCGTCGAGCGCCGTCAGCAGCCGGAGCGCGGCGGCACACTCCGCGGCCGTACGGTCGTCGGCGGGCGCGGTCAGCGCGTCGGTCAGCTGCCTGATGCCCTTCTCGTCCAGCGCGTAGGGCCGCACGGCCGCCCAGTCGGCCGCCGCGGCACGTTCGCCGGACCCGAGCGCGATGCCGGCGCCGAGCGCCGTGACGGCGAGCGGGCCGGCCGCGAAGGGCTCGCCCGGCAGTTCCGCCGCCACCGGGAAGAGCTCCGGCGACCTGCTGCGCCAGATCCGGGCCGCGGTCCCCGCCCAGACGTCGTCCACGGTCCCGGTGGGGCGCGGACCGGAGGCGGTGTGCACGCGGAAGCGGGGATCGCGGACATCGGGGGCGTCCTCGGGAAGCACCCCGACGACCTGGTGCGAGGTGCGCCCGGGGTGCCGGGTGTACGTCGTGAAGGTGAGCCGCTCGGCATGCTCCCGGGGCAGCACGGCGGTGGCCAGCGCGACCCAGCGTGCCACGTCCGCGCTCTGCCGCTCGACGAGCACGACGGCCGGCGCGGACGGGTCCTCGCTCACCCGGCGCAGATCGCTGAGCACGGCGGCGAGCCACGGGCCGCGGGACACCGCGAAGTCGCCGAGGCCCTCCCGCGTCAGCCCTCGCGAGGGGTCGTGCGTGCCGGACATCGAGGTCAGGGGATCGGGCAGCATGCGGTCAGGTGTCGTGGAGAGCCAGCCGGATGCCCCCCACGCGGCGATCGGGAACACCCCGCCGGGTATCGGTGAACCGGGCAGGAGGTGCACGGCGTGCGCGTGGAATCCGCCCGCGCCGGTGGCCACCGTACGGCTCAGCAGATGGCTGCCGTCGGAGAGCGTGACGTGACCGAACGCCGTCGGCAGCGCCCGGAGCCGGGCATCCGTGAGCCGCTCGGGGGTGTCCGCGGGGGCGTCGTACGCCAGGAGCGGCGCCGCCTCCGCGCGCACCGGCCCGGGTATCGCGGGGTCCACGGCGGTGAACCGGCCGACGGGGCCCCCGTCCCCGGACCCCACGGAGGTGTAGTGCAACTGCGGGAGGCTCATGCGTAGGCCCTCATCGTCCCTGCCACGTGCGTCCCCGACCCACGCACCGGCCGCCGCTCGCCGCCCTGTCGGTGCGGCCCGGCCCGGCGGAGCGACGACCCCGGCGGGGAGCTTTCCGCAGTCGTGCGGGCGACGCTATCAAGCCCTGACGCCCCGTTGGACCGCACGCGGCCCTCGAAGCCCCGCGCCGGCGGCAGGACCGCTGTCCTGAACGCGGGACGGCCGGGTGGCGGAGGCGCGGGCACCCCGCCTTCCGCACCCGGCCGTCCCGGTCAGGAGGGTCCTCAGCTCTTCACGGCCTCCGGCCGTGGGCGGCCGCGCATGCCGAAGCCGGCCAGCAGCGCGCCGACGGCGCACAGGACCGCGGTGACGACCACGGCGGAGTGCACACCGTTCATGAACGCGTTTCCGCTGCCTTCGATCACCGCCGCCCTCAGCTGCGCCGGCATGTCGGACGACACGGGTGAGACACCCATGGCCACCGCGTCCTTGGCCTCCTCGAAGCCGGCCGCCGCGTTCGCCGGGACACCGGCGGCGGTCAGCTCACCGGTGAGAGTGGAGCCCACCTTGCCGCTGATCAGGGAGACCAGCACGGACGTGCCGAGCGCACCGCCGATCTGCAGCGAGGTGGCCTGGAGCCCGCCCGCGACGCCGCCGTCCTTCCTCGGCGCGTTGCCGACGATGGCGTCGGAGGACGCCGACATCACCATGCCCACGCCCAGACCGATGGCGAGGAACGGCGGCCACATCGCGGAGAACGCGGAATCGGCGTCCCAGGTCAGCATCCACAGGGAAGCGGCCGCCTGGAGGACCATGCCGAACGGCATGGTGACCCGCGGGCCGAACCGCTGGGTCAGGGCCGCGCCGAGCGGCGCCGCCACCACGGTGGCGAGACTGAACGGCAGGGTACGGACACCGGCCTCGACCGGGGTGAAGCCACGCACGTTCTGCAGGTACAGCATCACGAAGAAGATGACACCGAGCATCACGAAGAAGTTGATGGCGGTGACGATCGCGCCGATGGTCAGCGAGCGGTTACGGAAGAGGCGCATCGGCAGCAGCGGGTGTTCCTGACGCGTCTCGTACCAGCAGAAGACGGCCAGCACGGCCAGGCCCGCGGCGATCGACCCCAGCGTTCCGCCGGAGGTCCAGCCCCAGGTCTCCCCCTTGACCACACCGAAGATCAGGGCGACCAGGCCGACGGAGAGCAGGAGCACGCCGGGTACGTCGAAACGGTGGTTCCCCGTGGAGTCCTTGCTCTTCGGGAGGACGAACAGGCTGAAGAGCAGGGCGAACACGCCGATGGGGGCGTTGATGTAGAAGACCGACTCCCAGTTGACGTGCTCGATGAGCAGACCGCCGACGATCGGGCCGAGGGCGGTGGAGCAGGACGCCACCATGGCCCACAGACCCACGGCCATGCCGAACTTCTGGGGTGGAAAGACCGCGCGCAGGAGGCCGAGGGTGTTGGGTATCAGGAGTGCGCCGAAGAGACCCTGGACAGCACGGAAGGCGATGACACCTTCGATGGAACCGGAGAGGGCGATCGCGACGGAGGCCAGGGTGAAGCCGACGGTGCCGACCATGTAGACCGTGTGCCGCCCGAAGCGGTCACCGAGCTTGCCGCCGAGGATCAGCAGGGCGGCCATCGCGATCAGATAGGCGTTGGTGACCCACTGCAGGTCGGCGGTGGACGCGTCGAGGTCCCGGCCGATCTCCGGGTTGGCGATCGCGACGACCGAACCGTCGAGGTTGACCATGAACAGGCCGATCGCCACGGCGATCAGCGTCAGCCAGGGGTTGGTACGCCTGCTCCTGCGCGCGTCGGGTGGACTGCTCTCGGGCAAGGAGGGGGTGTCCACGGTGGTGGAGGACATGCGGAAGCCTTGTCTGTGAAACGTGGGTGAAGACGTGCCCCGGCCACGACGGCGGCGGCGCGGGCGTGGGCACATGGCGGCATCGGGCCGTCGCCGTGCTCGGCGGCGGAGTCAGCCGATGGGGGAGTGCAGGTGCCGGTTCAACGAGGTCAGTGCCCCCACGGCGGCACCGAGGGCGTCGAGCTCTCCCTCGGTGAGGTGGTGCAGGGAGCCTGTCAGGTGGGCTTCCTTGAGGGCGCGCGCGGCGGCGAGCCGCTCCCGGGCGGTGGCCGTCGGGTACAGATGGGCGATCCGCTTGTCGGCCGCGTCCTGCCTGCGCTCCAGCAGCCCACGGTCGGTGAGCTGGGAGACGAGGGCGCTGACGTTGTTCGGCTTCATCAGCAGTGCTTCGGCCGTCTCCCGGACAGTGATCCCCTCGTGTTCCTCGACGAGGAACAGCAGGGCCAACTGGCCGTCGGGGAGCCGGGGGTGCGGGAACTCCTTCGCGACCTTCCGCTCCAGACCCCGCTGCAGGGCAGGCAGGACCGCCACGAGCGCGGAGGCCACGCGGTCGATGTCCTGGTCGGGGGCGGTGGGGTCGGGCATGACACCACCATAGGTACCACGTAATAGCTATGTCAACATACCTAAAGATGGTGTGAGCTCGACAGTGCGGCCGGGTGGTATATCTGCCGTCAAGAGCCCCGAGATGCCGCGATGGCGGTCGAGAGAAGGACCGTGGACAAGCCGACGCACCAGATCGAGTTCGAGGCGATGCTGCTCGGGCGGCACCTCCACCTGAACGTGCCCCGGAGGGGCGGCGGGCACCTCGATCGCAGCGCGTACACCCTGCTGAGCCGTATCCGCATGGAGGGGCCGATGTCCATCGGCCGCCTCAGCGAGGCCTTCGGCCTCGACGCCTCCACTCTGAACCGGCAGACCGCCGCCATGCTGCGCGCCGGTCTCGTCGAGCGGATCCCCGATCCTGACGGGGGCATCGCGCGCAAGTTCCGCATCACCGATGCGGGTGAACGCAGCCTCGACGCGGAACGCACGGACAACATCAACGGACTGGAGAGGGTCATGGCCGCGTGGTCGCCCGAGGAGGTCGCCGTCTTCGCCGCCTGCCTCAGGCGCTTCAACACCGACATCGAAGCCCTCGACGGACGGCCCTGGCCCCGGCCCTGAACGTGCGGGCACCCGTTCCGTCACACGCGTGTCCCGCTTGTCGCACGGGTGCAACAGTCCGCCGTATACCCGTGCGGGAGGGCCCGCTGCTCCTATCATCGAGCAGCGTCCGGAGACTGGGGGGAACAGACTCGTGAGACACCTGCGGCCGTCGCACAGGTACGGCTTACCGCTGCTCGCCCCGCTGATGCTCCTGGCGGCGTGTTCGGGCGGGGGCGGCGGTGCACCGTCCGCCAGGAACCCGGACGCCTCGGCGGCGGCAGGCCCGAGCGCGGACACCGCGTCCACCGCCCCGGTCCTCGACGCCGACCCCGCCCGGCTCCCCAAGGACCGGAAGGCCGCGCTCGCCCTCATCGGCCGGGTCATCGCCGATCCCGGGAGCTTCGGTCCCGGGGTGGTGAGACGCAGCCCGTACGAGAGCGATCCGGCCACCTGGCCGGTGCTCGGCGCCGACTGCGCCTGGCACCAGGAGAAGCCCGCGAGCAGTGTCCTCGCGACCCTCACCCGCTCCTTCGAGGTCCCCGCCGTGCGGGGGAAGGGCCCCGTGCGGCTCTCCGCCGTCGTCACCGTCCACCGCACCCGTGAGGACGCGCGGTGGGAGATGGCCGAGTCGGTCGAGGAGACGATGCGCTGTCCCACCCAGCAGTTGCGGGAGGGCGAGCGGATCGGCGCGTTGGTCTCGTCCGCGCTGCTGGGCGGGGAGAGCGGGCAGACCACGTCGGAGGACGCACTGAGCGAGTCCGGGGAGTACACCAGCACCGCACTCGGCGGGCCGCACGCGTACGCCTGGCAGCAGGCGCAGACCCTGCAGTTCACCGTGGCCGTCACGGGCAAGGGGGCCGAGGGGCGTACCGAGGGCGAGATCTCCGACCTTCTGGTCCAGGCGGTGGCCACCATGCTGGTGCGGATCGAGTCCGCGGTCGAGAAGCAGAGCTGAGGACACCCGATGGACGAACTCAGGCCCACCGACCCGGCACGCATCGGAGCGCACCGGCTCCTCGGACGCCTCGGCGCCGGCGGCATGGGGGTGGTCTACCTCGGCCGGACGGACGCGGGGGCGACCGCCGCCATCAAGGTGATCCTCCCGGAGTACGCCGGGGACGAGGAGTTCCGTACCCGCTTCCGCCGCGAGGTCGAGGCCGCCCGCACGGTGCGCAGTCCCTGGGCCGTCGCGGTCGTCGGGGCCGAGACCGAGGGCGAACGCCCCTGGCTGGCCACCGCGTTCGTCCCGGGCCCCTCGCTCGCCGAGGCGGTCGCACGTTGCGGCCCGCTGCCCGCCCGCAGCGTGCGGGTGCTCGGGCGGCTGATGTCCCGGGCCCTGACCGCCGTGCACACGGCCGGACTCGTCCACCGGGACGTCAAGCCCGGCAACGTCCTGCTCACCGTCGACGGGCCCCGGCTCATCGACTTCGGCATCGCGCGGGCCGGCGACGCCACCGCGCTCACCGCCACCGGCCTCGTCGTCGGCACCCCGGGCTTCCTGCCGCCCGAGCAGGCGTCCGGGGACGGCACGCCACCGGGCCCCGCGAGCGACGTGTTCTCCCTCGGCTGCCTCCTGGCCTACGCCGCGACCGGCCGGCCGCCCTTCGGGAGCGGGGCCGTGGACGCCCTGCTGTACCGCACCGTGCACGACGAACCCGACCTCGCCGGGATCCACGACACCGAGCTGCGGGCCCTGGTCGCCCGCTGCCTGGCCAAGGACCCCGCGGACCGGCCGACGGCCCGACAGCTCGACGAGGGCATCGTCGAGGACGTCCCGCGCGGCTCGATCGACTGGCTGCCCGAGGACGTCGTACAGCTGATCGCGGACCGTTCCGCCGCGATGCTCGCCCTGCCCGGCATCGAACCCACGATCACCGAAGAGGCCGCTCCGCGGGGCCGGCGCCGGTTCCTCGCGCTGGCGGCCGGTGGCGCGGTCGTCGCGGGCGGCGGTGCCTCCGCCGCGTGGCGGGTGCTGCGCGACGACCCGGCCGGCGGCACCGCGGGGAAGTCCGGCGAACGGGCCTGGACCATCGGGGTGCAGGCCGATCTCTCCGGGCCGCGGAAGGCGGCGGGACGGGCCCAGGAACGCGGGGTGCGCGTCGCGGTGGAGCGCCTCAACTCCCGTGCGGACCGGCCCTTCACGCTTCAGGTCAAGGCGCTCGACGACGGAGGAGACCCCCGGCGGGCGGCGCGGGTGGCCGAGGAGTTCACCCGCGACCGTGACGTGCTCGCCGTCATCGGCCCGACCGGCGACGCGGAGGCCAACGCGGTCCTGAGCGCCTACGACGAGGCGATGCTGCCCCTGATCACCGTGTCGTCCCTGGCGTTCGCCTACGCCCCCCGGTCCAGGAAGTCCTTCTTCCAGGCGGCCCCGTCCTACGCCGTCCTGACCCAGCCGATCATCACCAGGCTCGTGCTCCGGCCCGACGTGGAACGCCTCGGCGTGCTGCTCGACCGCGCCGGGGGCCAGGCCGCCTACATGAGCGGCTACGCGACCAACCTGATGACCCCGTCCCTCACCACCGGGACGACCATTCCCAGGGTCGTACCGGCCGGCGCACGGGACCTGGGCCCGGTCATCGCGGACATGCTCGCGCGGAAGTGCGACGCCCTCTACTACGCAGGCGACGCGGCCGGAGCCGCGCGTGCCGCACGGGCACTCGCGGCCACCCCGTTCACGGGGCCCCGGATGGCCATGCACACGGTCATGGGCCCGGAGTTCATCGAGGCCGCGGGCGACGCCGCCACGGGGTGGGAGTTCACCGCCCCGTTCACCGACGCCTCCGCCCCCGCCGCCGAGGAGTTCACCGCCGCGCACCGCAGGCGCTTCGGATCCGCGCCCGCGCACTGGGCGGCCGAGGGCCACGACGCGGCCGGGCTCGTCATCGCCGCCCTCACCGCCTTCCCGAAGCGCCCCGCGCGTGCCGCGCTCGTGGCACGGATCGCCGGGTCGACGTACAAGGGGATCTCCCGGACGTACGCCTTCGACGAGAAGCAGATCCTGGTCGGCGACGACGCCTGTCTGTACCGGGTCGAGAACGGCCGCTACCGCTTCGTCGGCCCGGCTCCGAAGGCCGGCACCTGAGGTGCGGCCGCTCACTTCCGAGGATCCACGGACCATCGGCGAGCACCGCACGCTGGTACGGCTCGGGGCGGGCGGCATGGGCGTCGTGTACCTGGCGCGTTCGCCCGGCGGCGCCCTGGCCGCGGTGAAGGTGATCCGCGCCGAACACGCCGCCGACCCGCGTTTCCGCGCCCGCTTCCGCCGCGAGGCCCAGGCGGCCCGGCGGGTCACCGGACCGTGGGTGGCCCCCGTGACCGGCGCGGACACCGAGGCCCGCGAACCCTGGCTGGCGACGGCGTTCGTGCCGGGCCCCTCGCTCGCCGAAGCGGTCGGCGAGCGGGGGCCGTTGCCGGCCGGCACCGTGCGGGCACTCGGCGCCCGGCTCGCCGGGGCCCTCGCGGCGGTGCACGACGCCGGGCTCGTCCACCGCGACGTCAAGCCCGGCAACGTGCTCCTGGCGCTCGACGGGCCCCGCCTCATCGACTTCGGCATCGCACGCCACGACGGCGCCACCGCCCTCACCGCGACCGGCGCGGTCATCGGCACCCCCGGCTACCTGGCGCCCGAGCAGGCGTCGGCGGGGGAGTCGAGGCCGCCCGGGGACGTCTTCTCGCTCGGCTGCGTCCTCGTGTACGCGGCGACCGGGCACCGTCCCTTCGGCCAGGGGGCGCCGGCCGGCGTCCTCTTCCGGACCGTTCACGAGGACCCGGACCTCCACGGCCTGCCGGCCGAACTGCTGGACACGGTCACCGCCTGCCTGGCGAAGGACCCGGCCACCCGCCCCACCGCCCGGCAGGCCGCGCAGCGGCTGGCGGCCCCGGGGGACCGGTGGTCGGTGCCCGGACTGTCCGCACTGATCGCCGAACGCTCGTCCGCGGCGCTCACCCTGCCCGACCCCGAACCCCCGCCCACCGTGCTCGGCCCGGCACCCGCCGGTCGGCCCACCCGCCGCCGTGTGCTCGTCGCCGGGGCGGCCGGGGCGGTCCTCCTGACCGGTGGCGGCACCGCCGCGTGGCTGACGGACCGGCGTGAGGACGGCTCCGGAGGCGGACCGTCCGGCCCCCGTCCCACCTACACCATCGGTCTGCACGCCGACATGAGCGGACCCGGCAGAGCCACCGGACTGGCCCATCAGCGGGGCGCGCAACTCGCCGTCGCCGCCCACAACGCCCGTACCGGCGCGGCCTTTCGGCTGGCCCTGCGCACCGAGGACGACACGGGAACCGCCGACGGCGCGCTCAGGGTCGCCGGCCGGCTGTCCGGGAGGCCGGAGGTGCTGGCCGTCATCGGCCCGACCACGGACAGGACGCCCGAGGAGGTCGTCGTCCGCTACGGGGAGAGCCGTCTCGCCGCGGTCGTCGTCGCGGGCCGCTCCTCCGCGGGCGTCGCCACCTCCGCGTCCCTGTGCGTGATCCGGCCGTCCGACGGCGTGCTGCCCGCCGGTCTGATCCACTACCTGGTCCACACCAGACCCGCCGAGCTGATCCATGTCATCGAGGACGGGGCCGATCCGGCGAGCAGTTGGCCGATCACCAACACCTTCCGTGACGCCGCCCCGACCGGGGCCGCACTCACCGTGCACACCGTCGAGGCGGGCGACGGCTTCGGCCCGGCCGCCCGGTCGGCCGTCTCCGCCGGGGCGGACGCCGTCGTCTACGCGGGCGGGTCACCCACCCGGGGCGCCCGCTGTGCCAGGGCGCTGGCCGACGCCGGATTCACCGGGGCGCGGCTGTCCACCGGGCCCGTCCTGGCCCCGGCGTTCCTGCGGGACGCCGGGGGAGCAGCGGAAGGGTGGGTCTTCTCGGAGGCATGGACCGACCCCACCGCAGCCCCCGCCGCCAAGGCGTTCACGGCCGCCCACCGTGCCCGGTTCGACGCCCCGCCCGGCCGCTGGTCCGCCGAGGCGTACGACGCGGTCGGTCTGATCGCCCGGGCCGTCGGAACGACGAGCGCGACGGACGCGGAGCGGGGCGGGGTGACCCAGCGGCTGTTCCTGCTGGACCACCAGGGCATCAGCCGGCGCGTCTCGTTCCACGGCACCCGCCAGGTGCGGAGCGGGACGGGGATGTTCCTGTACCGGATCGAGGGCGGCAGGGCCCGCTGGCTGGGGCCCTACGAGAAGGTCTGAGGCGCAGGTGTGAAGCGGAGCTGCGGCGGCGCTTAAGAAATCCTCGATGGACCTGGGGTCCGGCGTGCGGCAAGGTCTCTGTGACGGCAGCGCGCGGCGAATGACCCGTTCGTCCCGCTCCGCCCGCCGTCACCCCCACGCACCCCGGGCCGCAGGCCGACCTCGGCATGCCCGGGCCCGGGACATCCGCACGTACCAGGTAACAGGGAGCCGCAGCCGTGAAGGCACTCGTGAAGCACAAGGCCGAGCCGGGACTGTGGTTGATGGACGTGCCGGAGCCGGAGACGGGCCCCGGGGACGTACTGATCAAGGTGCTGCGCACCGGGATCTGCGGTACCGACCTGCACATCCGCGACTACGACGGCTGGGCGCGGCAGGCCGTGCGGACCCCGCTCGTCCTGGGCCACGAGTTCGTCGGTGAGGTCGCCGGGATCGGCGCGGACGTCGTCGACATCAAGATCGGCGACCTGGTCAGCGGCGAGGGCCACCTGGTCTGCGGGAAGTGCCGCAACTGCCTGGCCGGACGCCGGCACCTGTGCCGCTCCACCCTGGGGCTCGGGGTCGGCCGGGACGGGGCGTTCGCCGAGTACCTCGCGCTGCCTGCGTCGAACGTCTGGGTGCACCGTGACAAGGTCGACCTCGACATCGCCGCGATCTTCGACCCGTTCGGCAACGCCGTGCACACCGCGCTGTCGTTCCCCCTGGTCGGCGAGGACGTGCTGATCACCGGCGCGGGCCCGATCGGCATCATGGCAGCCGCCGTCGCCCGCCACGCCGGCGCCCGCAACGTCGTCATCACCGACGTCAGCGAGGCCCGGCTCGAACTGGCCAGGAAGGTCGGGGTGAACCTCGCCCTGAACGTCGGCGAAGCGACCATCGCCGACGGCCAGCGCCTGCTCGGACTGCGCGAGGGCTTCGACATCGGCCTGGAGATGTCCGGACGCCCCGAGGCCATGCGGGACATGATCGCGAACATGACCCACGGCGGCCGGATCGCGATGCTGGGGCTGCCGTCCGCCGAATTCCCCGTCGACTGGTCCCGGATCGTCACCTCGATGCTCACCGTCAAGGGCATCTACGGCCGTGAGATGTACGAGACCTGGTACGCCATGTCCGTACTCCTGGAGGGCGGGCTCGACCTCGCCCCGGTCATCACCGGCCGGTACGACTACCGCGACTTCGAAGCCGCCTTCGACGACGCCGCGAGCGGTCTCGGCGGCAAGGTCCTGCTCGACTGGGCCGCCTGAGACCGGCCGGTCCGAAGCTCCTCGCACGCACCCGTACCCCCTGGGAGAGACCCGACATGTTCGATTCCGTACGCGACGACCTGCGCACCACACTCGACGAGATCCGTGACGCCGGCCTCCAGAAGCCCGAGCGGGTCATCGGCACCCCGCAGTCCGCCACCGTCGCCGTCACCTCGATGGGGTCTCCCCTGCTCGAGCGAAGCCGAGAGCTTGGGGAAGGCCGCGCGGGCGAGGTGCTCAACTTCTGCGCCAACAACTACCTGGGCCTCGCCGACCACCCCGAGGTCGTCACCGCCGCCCACGAGGCGCTGGACCGCTGGGGCTACGGGCTCGCGTCCGTCCGCTTCATCTGCGGCACCCAGGAGGTCCACAAGGAGCTGGAGCAGCGGCTCTCCTCCTTCCTCGGCCAGGAGGACACGATCCTCTACTCCTCCTGCTTCGACGCCAACGGCGGAGTCTTCGAGACCCTCCTCGGCCCCGAGGACGCGGTGATCTCCGACGCCCTCAACCATGCCTCCATCATCGACGGCATCCGCCTCTCCAAGGCCAAGCGGTACCGCTACGCCAACCGCGACATGGCCGACCTGGAGCAGCAGCTCAAGGAGGCCTCCGGCGCGCGCCGCCGCCTCGTCGTCACCGACGGCGTCTTCTCGATGGACGGCTACGTCGCCCCGCTGGCCGAGATCTGCGACCTCGCCGACCGGTACGACGCCATGGTCATGGTCGACGACTCGCACGCCGTCGGCTTCGTCGGCCCCGGCGGCCGGGGTACCCCCGAGCTGCACGGTGTCATGGACCGGGTCGACATCATCACCGGCACGCTGGGAAAGGCCCTGGGCGGCGCGTCCGGCGGCTACGTCGCCGCGCGCGCCGAGATCGTCGCGCTGCTGCGCCAGCGCTCACGTCCGTACCTCTTCTCCAACTCGCTCGCCCCGGTCATCGCCGCCGCCTCCCTCAAGGTCATCGACCTGCTGGAGTCCGCCGGAGACCTGCGGGAGCGGCTCCACGCCAACACCGCGCTCTTCCGTTCCCGGATGACCGAGGAGGGCTTCGACATCCTGCCCGGCGACCACGCCATCGCCCCCGTCATGATCGGGGACGCGGCGAAGGCGGGCCGGATGGCGGAGCTCCTCCTCGAACGCGGTGTGTACGTGATCGGGTTCTCGTACCCCGTCGTCCCGCAGGGCGCCGCGCGCATCCGCGTCCAGCTCTCCGCCGCGCACTCCACCGACGACGTCAACCGCGCTGTGGACGCTTTCATCGGCGCACGGGCCGCGCTGGAGGCGTAGGGCCGCGCCGGGGGCGTGGGAACCCGCCGCGACCTGGGACAATGAGCGCATGATCGATGCACGGCGGCTGCGTATCCTCCGTGCGGTGGCCGACCACCGCACGGTGACCGCAGCCGCCGCCGCGCTGTATCTGACCCCCTCGGCGGTCTCCCAGCAACTCGCCGCCCTGGAGCAGGAGACCGGCCACCGGCTGGTCGAGCGCGGGGCGCGGGGTGCCCGGATGACCGCCGCGGGGGAGATCCTGCTGACCCATGCCAACGCGGTCCTCGCGCAGCTGGAGCGGGCGGAGGCGGAGCTCGCCGACTACGGGGCGGGCATCGCGGGGACGGTCACCGTCGCCGCGTTCGCCACGGGCATCGGGCTCGTCCTCGCCCCCGCGATCGCCGAGCTCACCCGCACCGCACCGGGCATCCGGGTCCGTGTGCAGGACGCCGAGGGTGACGCGAGCGTGCCGATGGTGCTGGACCGTCAGGTCGATGTGGCGGTCGCCGTCGAGTACCGGGGCGCGCCCGGTGACGACGACCGGCGCCTGACGCGGGTGCCGCTGTACTCGGAACCCTTCGACGCGGTGCTGCCGGTCGGCCACCGGCTCGCGGACCAGGACCAGGTGGCCGTCGCCGATCTCGCGAAGGACCCGTGGATCGGCCCGTACCCGGGCAACCCCTGCCACGACGTGGTGGTCCTGGCCTGCGAGCACGCCGGCTTCGAGCCCCTGCTGGAGCACTCGTCGGACGACTTCCACGCCGTGGTCGCCCTGGCCGGGGCGGGCGCCGGGGTGGCGCTGGTGCCCCGCTCGGCGCTGCGCGGCACGGAGCTCGGCCGGGTCGTCGTACGGCCCGTGGAGGGCGTCGCCCCGACCCGGCGGGTCTTCGCCGCCGTACGGCGGGGCGCCGAGGGGCACCCGCTGATCAAGCCGGTGCTGGAAGCGCTGTTGGCGGCGGCCGGCCCCGCGTGACGCCCCGGGCCGGCGGTCACGCGGGCTGCAGCAGGTCCCACCGGTTGCCGTAGAGGTCCTCGAAGACCGCGACGGAGCCGTACGTCTCGTGCCTCGGCTCCTCCAGGAAGCGGACCCCGGCGGCCAGCATCCGCTCGTGATCGCCCGCGAAGTCCTCCGTGTGCAGGAAGAAGCCGACCCGGCCGCCCGTCTGCGCCCCCACCGCCGCGCGCTGGGCGTCGTCCCTGGCGCGCGCCAGCAGCAGGCCCGTGCCCGTGGTGCCGCGCGGCCGCACGACGACCCAGCGGGAGCCGTCACCCCGGTCCGTGTCCTCGACCAGCTCGAACCCGAGGGCGTCGGTGTAGAAGGAGAGGGCCTCGTCGTAGTCGCGGACGACCAGCGTGACCAGGGCGATATGGGACATGGGACCGATCCTCGTCCGGAGTGGGTGAACCGTGCGTTATACGTAACACTAACGTCTGCCGGGCCCGTCCGGGCACAATGCCCGCCATGGAGACGAGCGACCTCGCCGCACTGGCCGACCGCGCCCGCCGCCTCACCGGGACCGGCGGCCGGCGCGTCCTCGGTATCGCGGGAGCGCCCGGCGCCGGGAAGTCCACGCTGGCCGCACGGCTCGTCGAGGCACTGGAGGGACGGGCCGTCCTCGTCCCCATGGACGGCTTCCACCTCGCCGGGGCGGAGCTCGAACGCCTCGGCCGGGCCGGCCGCAAGGGCGCCCCCGACACCTTCGACGCCGCCGGGTACGCGGCCCTGCTCCGCAGGCTGCGTGACCCCGGGGAGACCGGCCCGGTGTACGCGCCCGCCTTCGACCGGGCGCTGGAGGAGCCTGTGGCCGGATCCGTACGCGTTCCGCCGGACATCCCGCTCGTGGTGACCGAGGGCAACTACCTGCTGCTGGACGAGGGGCCCTGGGCGCCGGTGCGCGGGCTGCTGGACGAGGTGTGGTTCCTGGACGCCGATCCGGCGGCCCGGGTCAGCGGGCTCGTGGAGCGGCACGTCCGCTTCGGGAAGACCCGCGGAGACGCCGAGCGCTGGGTCGCCGGGTCCGACGAGCGGAACGCACGGCTGGTCGAGCGGCACCGTGACCGTGCCGACCTCGTCGTACGGCGCGGCTGAACCCGCCAGGTGAACACCCCCTGTCCCGCTCGCATCCACCGGGGCGGACGGGCAGGATGCTGTGTGCCGCGTCGCCCGCCCAGGAGGTCCTTCGTGTCCAGCACCGACCAGCCCGTGCCCTTCACCGCCGACGACTACCGGGCCAGGATGACCCGGGCCGCCGAGTCCGCCGACGTAGCCGGCCTGGCCGGTGTCCTCGTGGCGCCCGGTCCCGACATGGTCCACCTCACCGGCTACCGGCCCACCGCGGACACCGAACGCCTGACGCTGCTCGTCCTGCGCGCGGGCCATGATCCCGTCCTCGTCGTCCCGGCCCTGGAGGCGGCGGACGCCGAACGCGCGGCGGGTTCCCCCGCGCTCACCCTGCGGGACTGGACCGACGCCGCGAACCCCTACACCCTGACCGCCGGACTCCTCGACGCCAAGGGCCGGTTCGGGATCAGCGACAACGCCTGGGCCCTGCACCTGCTGGCCCTGCACAAGCTCCTCCCCGACACCTCCTACGCCTCGCTCACCGACGCCCTGCCGATGCTGCGCGCCGTCAAGGACGCGGCCGAGCTGGAACGGCTCGCCGCCGCGGGGGCGGCCGCCGACGCGACGTACGAGGAGATCCTGAAGGTCCGCTTCGCCGGCCGGCGGGAGAGCGACGTGGCCGCCGACCTGGCCGCGCTCCTCACCGGACACGGGCACTCCCAGGTCGACTTCACCGTCGTCGGCTCCGGACCGAACGGCGCCAACCCGCACCACGAGGCGGGTGACCGCACCATCGAGCGGGGCGACATGGTCGTCCTGGACTTCGGCGGGCTGAAGCACGGCTACGGCTCCGACACCTCCCGCACGGTCCACGTCGGCGAACCCACCGCCGAGGAACAGCGGGTCCACGACGTCGTACGGGAGGCCCAGGAAGCGGGCTGCCGGGCCGTGCGGCCCGGGGTGGCCTGCCAGGAGATCGACCGGGCGGCCCGCGCGGTCATCACCGAATTCGGCTACGGCGAACGCTTCATCCACCGCACCGGCCACGGCATCGGCGTCACCACCCATGAACCGCCCTACATGATCGAGGGCGAGGAGCAGCCGCTGGTCCCCGGGATGTGCTTCTCCGTGGAGCCGGGCATCTATCTCCCGGGCCGCTTCGGCGTCCGCATCGAGGACATCGTCACGGTCACGGAGGACGGGGGCAGGCGGCTGAACACCACCGCGCGCGAACTGGCGATCGTCGAGTAGGGCGGGCGGGCACGAGTCGTTCAGCCGTCCGCCAGCACCACACACGACTCCGGCGGCAGGTGCAGCACCCCGTCGGCGCCCGGTGCCCCGACCGGCTGCCAGGCGGCCAGCACCCGGCCCCCGCCCGTCCGGTGCCGGCCGCCGCCCAGCGGTACGGCGGCCGGCTTCCCGGAGAGATTGACCGCGATCCGCAGGTCGCCCCTGCGGCAGACGATCCAGCCGGAGCCCTGGTCGTACGCCGTCCTCACCGAGGCCAGGTCGGGGTCGGTGAGGTCCGGCAGGGCGCGGCGCAGGGTGATCAGCTCGCGGTACCAGGACCGGAGCCGGGCGTGCGGCTCGCGCTCCGGCTCGCTCCAGTCGAGGCAGGAGCGGGCCCGGGTGGCCGGGTCCTGCGGATCGGGGATGTCCTCCTCCGTCCAGCCGTGCGCCCCGAACTCCCGCCGCCTGCCGTCCCGTACGGCGCGGGCGAGTTCCGGGTCGGTGTGGTCGGTGAAGAACTGCCACGGGGTGCGGGCACCCCACTCCTCGCCCATGAACAGCATCGGGGTGAAGGGCCCGGTGAGCACGAGTGCCGCGGCGCACGCCTGCAGCCCGGGGCTCAGCGAGGCGGACAGCCGGTCCCCGAGGGCGCGGTTGCCGATCTGGTCGTGCGTCTGCGCGTAGCCGACGAAGCGGTGCGCGGGGGTCCGGGTGACGTCCACGGGGCGGCCGTGGGTGCGGCCCCGGAAGCTGGAGTAGGTGCCGTCGTGGAAGAACGCTCCGGTCACCGTCTTGGCGAGGGCGGCCAGCGGGGCCGCCGCGAAGTCGGCGTAGTAGCCCTGGGACTCGCCGGTGAGGGCGGTGTGCAGGGCGTGGTGGAAGTCGTCGTTCCACTGGGCGTGCAGGCCGATGCCGCCCTCCGTGCGCGGCGTGGTCGTACGAGGATCACAGAGGTCGGACTCGGCGATCAGGGAGAGCGGCCGGCCGAGCTCCGAGGCGAGCGCGTCGACGGCCGTGGAGAGCTCCTCCAGGAAGGTGAGCGCCCGGCCGTCGGCCAGCGCGTGGACGGCGTCCAGGCGCAGCCCGTCCAGGCGGTAGTCCCGCAGCCAGGCCAGCGCGCTGCCCAGGAGATAGGCGCGCACCTCGTCCGAACCGGGGGCGTCGAGGTTGACGGCCGAACCCCAGGGGGTGTGGTGCGTGTCCGTGAAGTACGGGCCGAAGGCCGGAAGATGGTTGCCCGACGGACCCAGGTGGTTGTGGACGACGTCCAGGACGACCGCGAGCCCCAGGCCGTGCGCCGTGTCGACAAAATGCTTCAGGCCGGCCGGACCGCCGTACGGCTCGTGCACCGCCCAGAGCGACACCCCTTCGTACCCCCACCCGTGGGTTCCGGGGAACGGGCAGACGGGCATCAGCTCCACATGGGTGATCCCGAGGTCCACGAGGTGGCCGAGTCGTTCGGCGGCGGCGCCGAAGGTGCCGGCCTCCGTGAACGTACCGACGTGCAGCTCGTACAGCACGGCGCCCCGCAGCCCGCGCCCGGCCCAGGCGGAACGCCACGGGTAGGCGGCCTGGTCGACGACCGCGCTCTCGCCGTCCGGCCCCTCCGGCTGGCGGCGGGATCGGGGATCGGGCAGCACGGGGCCGTCGTCGAGCGAGAAGCCGTAACGGTCGCCGTCCGCCGCCTCCGACTCGGCCGTCCACCAGCCCGTACGCAGCGGATCGCGCTCCATCGGCAGGCGCCCGCCCGCCGCGCACAGCACGGCCGACCCGGCCTCGGGGGCCCACACCTCGAACTGCATTCACCACTCCTCGTCCATGAACCGGAAGCCTCGCCCGGAGGCCCCGTGATCGGCGGAAGTCGCGCACACGGCCCCGGGACACTGGAGCGAGTCCGTGACCGGCGATTAGGGTCTGGTCCTGATCATTGCCCTACCGGGTTCCGCTCATACACGGCGGACCCGAGCAGTACGCCCCAGGTCCCTCCCACGGCTGCAGGAGGCCGAGATGACCGTGCCGCCCTTCCCACCCGGCTTCCTGTGGGGAGCCTCCGCCTCCGCCTTCCAGACGGAAGGGGCCTTCGACGCGGACGGCAAGGGGCTCTCCGGCTGGGACGCCTTCGCCGCGCAGCCGGGCCGCATCAAGGACGGCACCGACACCACCCGCGGCACCGGCTTCCACGAGCACTACCGTGAGGACGTCGCCCTGCTCGCCGGACTCGGCGCGGACGCCTTCCGCTTCTCCATCAGCTGGCCCCGCGTCGTCCCCGGCGGCAGCGGCTCGCTCAACCCCGCGGGACTGGACTTCTACGACCGCCTCGTCGACGAGCTCTGCGCCCACGGCATCACCCCCGCCCCCACGCTCTACCACTGGGACACCCCGCTCCCGCTGGACGAGGCGGGCGGCTGGCTCAACCGGGACACCGCCTACCGCTTCGCGGAGTACGCGGGCATCGTCGCGGAACGCCTCGCCGACCGGGTGCCCATGTGGATCACCATCAACGAACCGGCCGAGGTGACCATGCTCGGCTACGCCCTCGGTGAGCACGCCCCCGGCCGCACGCTCCTCTTCGACGCCCTCCCGGCCGCCCACCACCAGCTGCTCGCCCATGGACTGGCCGTACGGGCGCTGCGCGCCGCGGGCGCCGGCAACATCGGGATCGCGCTCTCTCACACCCCCGTCTGGACGGCGGGGGACACCGAGGAGGACCGTGCGGGTGCCGAGCTCTACGACACCCTGACCAACTGGCTGTTCGCCGACCCGGTCCTCACCGGCCGCTACCCCGACGACGGATTCGCCGCCCTGATGCCGGGACCGGTCGAGGACGACCTCAGGACCATCTCCACGCGCCTCGACTGGTACGGCGTCAACTACTACAACCCGACCCTCGTCGGCGCCCCCAGGCCGGAAGCGCCCGACTCCTTCTCCGGTTACGCGATGCCCGCCGGACTCCCCTTCGGCATCAGGGAGATCGAGGGGTACGACACGACCGACTTCGGCTGGCCCGTCGTCCCCCAGGGGCTCGCGGAGACCCTCGGTCAGCTCAGGGACCGCTTCGGCGACCGGCTGCCGCCCGTCTACATCACCGAGAACGGCTGCGCGGTCGACGAGCCCGTCGCCGACGGCCGCCGCATCACCTTCCTGGAAGGACACCTGGAGGCACTGCGCACGGCCATCGACGCGGGTGTCGACGTACGGGGCTACTTCACCTGGTCACTGACCGACAACGTCGAGTGGACCGAGGGCGCGAGCAAGAGGTTCGGCCTGGTCCACATCGACTACGACACCCTGCGGCGCACCCCCAAGGACTCCTACACCTGGTACCGCGACGTGATCCGCGCGCAGCGCACGGGCGCCGGTGCGCCCGGCCCGGAGCTCACACGAGGTGAACACGCTCCTGGGTGATGCGGTGCCCGCCCGGAATCGGGCATCGTCTGGACACCTCGGGCGTCCCGGACCGACAATCGGTTCTGTGACGTCCTCCTTCGAGTCCCACACGTATCCCGCGCGGCTGTCGGACGCCGAGCGCGACCGTGTCCTCGGTGTGCTCAGAGACGGCGCGGCGCAGGGGAAGCTCTCCCACGACACCTTCCTGCGGCGCATGGAAGTGGCCCTGACCGCCCGGCGTTCCGAGGAGCTGAAGGCGCTCACCTCGGACCTGGAGTCGGGCGGGCGGTGGTCCCAGGGCCTGTTCCGCGCGGTGGGCGGAGTGTCGGCCTTTCCGGCCAGGCTGCGCCGGGCCTGGCAGTCCGAGCGGCTGCCCAGGCTCCTCCTGCCGATGCCGGGCCCGCACCCGCTGCGGATAGGCCGTGACCCGGGGAACGGACTCCGGCTCAGCCACGAGACGGTGTCGCGGCTGCACGCCGAACTGACCGCGCACGGCAGCCGATGGATCCTGCGCGATCTGGGCTCGACGAACGGCACGTGCGTCAACGGGCAACGGGTCGTCGGCTCCGTGGTGGTGCGCGACGGCGACCAGGTGAGCTTCGGCCGGATGGCCTTCCGGCTCGCCGCGTCCCTCCCCGCCCCGCCGGCCTGAGCCGGGGGCCTCAGCTTCCCGCCCGCACCAGCAGTGCCACCGGACGGTCCGCGAACAGCTCCGCCACCGTCACCTCCGGCCCCGTGAACTCCCTTCCGGGTGACAGGAGATCCGTCCACGGACCCTCGTCGGGCAGCGTCAGGGACGTGTCACGCCAGCTGCCCTCCTCGTCGAGCCGCAGGGCCAGCCGGGTCACCGCCGTGATCGCCTCGCCGGACCGGCAGAACGCCACGCAGTGCGCCGCCGCCGGGCCCCGGGCGGTCAGCGGGGCGTAGGTGCCCGACTCGCCGAAGAGCTCGGGGCGCCTGCGGCGCAGGCGCAGCGCGGCGACGGTCAGCGCGGTCTTCTCGTCGCCACCGTCGGGCCGGGTGAACGGACGCCGGTTGTCCGGGTCCACCAGTGCGATGTACTCCCGCTCGGTGCCCTGGTACAGATCGGGGACGCCGGGCATCGTCAGATGCACCAACGCGGCTCCCAGCACATTGGCGCGTACGAACGGGGCGAGGGTCTCCGCGAACCGGGTCATCACCTCCCGTGCCTCACCCGCGTCACTGCCCGGGCCCGCCGCGACGAAATCGGTCACCGCCCGTTCGTACGCCGGATCCGGTTCGGTCCAGCTGGTGAACAGGCCCGCCTCGCGCACGGACTTCAGCAGCGCCGGTTCCAGCCTGCCCGCCATCTCCCCTGCGGGCAGGCCCGCGCAGCCGTACGCCGACTGCCAGGCCTGCCAGGCCAGCTGGGGATCAGGGGCCGCCACGGGCGTCGTCCCGGACAGCTGAGCCACCAGCGAGGACCATCTCTCCGGGCACTCGGACAGGACCGCGATCCGGGCCCGGACGTCCCCGCTGCGCTTGGTGTCGTGCGTGGTCAGCACCGTGCCGGTGGCCGGCCAGTCCCGTGCGATCCGGGCGCAGAACGCGTGGAACTCCTCCGGGCCCACTGCCGGCCGGCCTGGGTCGCCGCCCACCTCGGTCGCCGAGATCAGCGGGACGTAGCGGTAGAACGCCGTGTCCTCCACCGACTTGGCGTGCAGTGCGGACGCGGTCTGCGCGAACCGCGCGCAGAACGCGGCGTGTTCCGGACCGTCGCCGAGGCGGCCCAGCGCCAGATCCCGTACGACGTCGACGGACTCCGCTTCCTGGGGGACGGAGAACACCGCCTTGGCGTCCCGCACCGCCTCGGCCGGCAGCGTGGACTCGGCGATCTCCGTGAGCGGGCCGCCCGCCGTCACGTACGGCCGGTAAACGGGCACCCGCACGAGCAGTTCGCGCACCGCCGTGTGGAGTGCCCACGGCGCGTGGTCGTGCAGGGCCGCGTCCCCCGCGCACGCCGCGACGGCGAGCCGGGTCAGCCACTCCGTCTCGGCGGCCAGCTCATGGGTGACCACGCGGTACGCCGCACGCCGCACGGTCGCCGTCCAGTAACCGCCGCGGTCCCCGGGCGGCCCCGCGAAGTCCCGGTAGCGGCCGAGCAGGTCCGCCGCGCCCATCGGGTCGGTGAAGAGCCCGTCGATCCGGTGCAGCGCGTCGTAGCCCGTGGTCCCCGCGACCGCCCAGCCCGCCGGGAGGGACTCGGAACCGGTGAGGATCTTCTCCACCACCGTCCATCGCCCGCCGGCCGCGTCACCGAGCCGCCCCAGATAGGCGGCCGGGTCGGCCAGGCCGTCCGGGTGGTCGATGCGCAGCCCGTCGACCACGCCGTCGCGGACCAGTTCGAGGATCTTGCCGTGCGTGGCGGCGAAGACCTCGGGATGCTCCACCCGGACCCCGATCAGATCGGAGATGGTGAAGAACCGCCGGTAGTTCAGCTCCGTCCTGGCCAGCCGCCACCAGGCGAGTCGATAGTGCTGAGCGGCCAGCAGCTCGGGCAGCGGGAGGCCGGCGGTGCCCTCGCGCAGGGGGAACTCCAGATCGGCGTAGCGGAGCACGGGTGTGCCGTCGGCCCTCGTGCCCGGCTCGAAGCTGCCGCTCTCCTCCCCGGCCCGGCCCGCCAGCACGGGCAGCAGCACCTTCCCGCCGCCCGCCGCCCAGTCGATGTCGAACCAGCGGGCGTAAGGGGAGCCGGGGCCCTCGCGCAGTACCTCCCACAGCGGCAGGTTGTGCCGGGGTGCGGCGGCCATGTGGTTCGGAACGATGTCCAGGACGATCCCGAGGCCATGGGCGCGCGCCGTGCCGGCCAGTGCCCGCAGGCCCTCCTCGCCCCCGAACTCGGCCCGCACCGTGTGGTGGTCGACGACGTCGTAGCCGTGTTCCGAACCTGGCACCGCCTCCAGGACGGGCGACAGGTGCAGATGGGACACGCCGAGTTCGGCGAGATAGGGCACGGCGTCCGCGGCCGCGGCGAACGGGAAGTCCGGCTGGAGCTGGAGCCGGTACGTGGCGGTGGGCGTCATGGACTCGTACGTACCCAGCCGGGCGGCTCTCTCCCACCTTCTCCGCCACCGGGCACCGGGCGGACGGCGCCCGCCCGGTGCCCGTCACCCCAACGGCCTACGCCGGACGCCTGAGCACCGTCAGGCTCCGTCCGATCAGGGTCACCCGCTCGCCCGCCGACACCTTCGGCCCCGCACCGGGGGGTACCCCGTCCGGGATCGCCGTGTCCACGACGACCTGCCACTGCTTGCCGTGGTTCATGGGGACGGCGAAGTCCAGGCTCTCGGCGCCGGCGTTGAACATCAGCAGGAACGAGTCGTCGGAGATCCGTTCCCCGCGAGGACCCGGCTCGGAGATGGCGTGGCCGTTGAGGAAGACCGTCATGGCCTTGGCGTGCGCCGCCTGCCAGTCCCGCTGGGTCATCTCCGCACCCCGCGGGGTGAACCACGCGATGTCGGACAGCTCGTCGTGCGTGCCCTCGACCGGGCGCCCGTGGAAGAAGCGGCGGCGCCGGAAGACCGGGTGGTCGCGGCGCAGCCAGACCATCGCCCGGGTGAACTCCAGCAGACCGGTGTCCGTGCCGCCCTCCTCCTCGCCGTCCCCGGCGCGCCGGGCGGCGGCCGGGTCGGGCCAGTGGACCCAGGAGAGCTCGTTGTCCTGGCAGTAGCCGTTGTTGTTGCCCCGCTGGGTCCGTGCGAACTCGTCGCCGTGACTCAGCATGGGCACGCCCTGGGAGAGCATCAGTGTCGCGATGAAGTTGCGCATCTGACGGCCGCGCAGCTCCAGGACCTCCTTGTCCTCGGTGTCGCCCTCCGCCCCGCAGTTCCAGGAGCGGTTGTGGCTCTCGCCGTCCCGGTTGCCCTCGCCGTTGGCCTCGTTGCGCTTGTCGTTGTACGAGACCAGGTCGTGCAGGGTGAAGCCGTCGTGGCAGGTGGTGAAGTTGATCGAGGCCAGCGGGCGCCTGCCGTCGTCCTGGTAGAGGTCCGAGGAGCCGGTGAGCCGCCCGGCGAACTCCGCGAGGGTCCGGGGCTCGCCCCGCCACAGGTCCCGCACCGTGTCGCGGTACTTGCCGTTCCACTCGGTCCACAGCGGTGGGAAGTTCCCCACCTGGTAGCCGCCCTCGCCCACGTCCCAGGGTTCCGCGATCAGCTTCACCTGGCTGACCACCGGGTCCTGCTGCACCAGGTCGAAGAACGACGACAGCCGGTCGACCTCGTGGAACTGGCGTGCGAGCGTCGCGGCGAGGTCGAAGCGGAAGCCGTCCACGTGCATCTCGGTCACCCAGTACCGCAGCGAGTCCATGATCAGCTGCAGGACGTGCGGGGACCGCATCAGCAGCGAGTTCCCGGTGCCCGTGGTGTCCATGTAGTACTTCTGGTCCTCGGCCAGACGGTAGTAGGAGGCGTTGTCCAGGCCCCGGAACGAGAGCGTCGGACCGAGGTGGTTCCCCTCCGCCGTGTGGTTGTAGACCACGTCGAGGATCACCTCGATGCCCGCCTGGTGCAGCGCCTTCACGGCCTGCTTGAACTCCAGCACCTGTTCGCCGCGGTCGCCCCAGGAGGCGTACGCGTTGTGCGGGGCGAAGAATCCGATGGTGTTGTAGCCCCAGTAGTTGGCCAGCCCCGCGTCGGCGAGTCGGTGGTCCTGGACGAACTGGTGCACCGGCATCAGCTCGATCGCAGTGACGCCCAGCTCCGTCAGATGGGCGATGATCGCGGGATGCGCGAGTCCCGCGTAGGTGCCGCGCAGCTCCTCGGGCAGGTCGGGGTGGAGCATCGTCAGGCCCTTCACATGGGCCTCGTAGATCACCGTGCGGTGGTAGTCGGTCCGCGGGCGGCGGTCGTCGCCCCAGTCGAAGTACGGATTGACCACGACCGAGCTCATGGTGTGCGGCGCCGAGTCGAGGTCGTTGCGCTCGTCCGGCCTGCCGAACGGATAGCCGTACACCGCCTCGCCCCACTGGATCTTCCCCGAGATCGCACGTGCGTACGGATCGAGGAGCAGTTTCGCCGAATTGCAGCGCTGCCCGTGCTGCGGTTCGTAGGGCCCGTGCACCCGGAAGCCGTAGCGCTGCCCCGGCATCACCCCGGGCAGATAGGCGTGACGGACGAAGGCGTCGGTCTCGCGGAGCTCCACCGCCGTTTCTGAACCGTCGTCGTGCAGCAGGCACAACTCGATTCGGTCGGCGGCCTCCGAGAAGACCGCGAAGTTGGTTCCGGCGCCGTCGTACGTGGCGCCCAGGGGATACGCGTGTCCCGGCCAGACCTGCATAGATAGGACTCTTCCACTTCTGATCCGGGTGCTGGGGGTTTTCGCCCCGATACTCCCCGAAAGGCGGTCCTGTACCTAGTACGTCGACCGGTGCGGCCGGGTCCCGTCGTGTGAACCCGCCGGGCCGGTCAACCCGGTACACGTCGGTGTCGCCCGGACAGGGGGTCCGAGCCGCCGGGCGGCTCCTCCGTCCGGTATCCGGCGTGCGAGGGGGTGCGCAATCGCTATGAACCATCTCACTCCGTCCGATCTCACCGCAAGGAACGGGCGGACAGTACAGGGGAGTTGAGTAAGGAGCCTGTGCATCCTGCTGCACCGGCTCCCGGTACCGGAGTACCCTTCCTTGATCGTTGGTGGGGGAGTGGAAGGCGGTACACGGGTGAGCTCGGGAGGGTTCGAGCTGCCCCCAGGTGACACGGGTCACGAGGGGGAATCGACCGATGCCCCGCCAGGCGCTGTCTCCCTCGCACAGCCCATGGAGATCGGTGCCGATCTGAACTGGGGAGCGGATGCCTGGAACGAGGTGCGCACACGCGCCCAGCGCGCCGGGCGGGCGTACATCTGGCTGAATCTGGTGGAGCAGCGGCTGCGCGCCGTGGTCTCCGCCGTGATCCGGCCGATCTACGAGCCGGTGCACGGCGAGGACTGGGTGGTGGCCGCGGCGGGGCCCGCGGGGCAGGAGTGGGTGCAGCGTGCCGTCGCGGTCCGGGAGGTCTCGCGCCGCAAGGGCTATCTGCTCGACCCGGCCGACGACAACGTCCTGAGCTTCCTCACGCTGCCGCAGCTGCGTGAGCTGATGGTCCAGCACTGGCCCTGCTTCGAGCCGTACTTCGACGACCGCCGCGAGGTGGAGCTCGCCCTGGACGAGCTGGAGGTGGCGCGCAACGTGGTCTCCCGCAACCGCGCGCTGAACGAGGCGGTCCTGGCGCAGGCCGAACGCGCCTCCGCGCGGCTCCTGGAGATCCTCGGCAGCGGGCAGGCGGTCCCGTCGGCGGACCGGCTGCCGGTGGACGCCGTGGAGGAACTGGTCGGCGACCGCTACGCCGATGTGGTCTCCGTCCATCCGGACCGGGTGAGGCTGCAGCGTCAGCTGCCCGCCGAGAACCTGTTCGGCAACGCACGCCGGCTGGACGCGATCGGCATAGGGCTCAACCTCCTCACGCAGAACTTCTCGGGGCGCCGGCTGGTCCGTCTCGCCGAGTCGGGCTGCCGGGTCCGGCTGCTGTTCATCAACCCGGCGAGCAGCGCGGTGAAGCGCCGTGAGCGTGAACTCGGCCTCAAGAAGGGCGAGCTGAGCCGCTCCGTGGAGATGAACATCCTCCACATGCGCCGGGTCCGTTCCAAGCTCCGCGACCCGGGCGCCTTCCAGATCCACGTCTTCGACGAGACGCCCCGCTTCACCGCCTATCTGGTGGACGGCGACGGGCCCGACGCGGTCGGGGTCGTCCAGCCGTATCTGCGGCGCGCACGCGGCATGGAGGCCCCCGTGCTGGTGCTGCGCGGCGGCGGGCGTGCGGTGGTCAGGTCGGGGCAGGACAGTGAACACGGCCTCTTCGAGACGTACCGGGAGGAGTTCGAGTCGGTCTGGACGGACTCCAGGCCCGTCTCCTGACGCCCCCGCGGGCGTTGTCAGTGGTGCGTGCGAAGGTGGTCGGCACGTGGGGAAAAGCACCACAGAAGGAGGTATGGGATGAGCTGGATCAGTGGGCCGTTGCTGGCGTTCGACCTGGAGACGACGGGTACGGATGTCGAGACCGACCGCATCGTGACCGCGGCGGTCGTCCGGCTGGAAGCGGACGGGTCCGTGTCCCGGGAGCGGACCTGGCTGCTGGATCCCGGTGTGGCCATACCGGAGCAGGCGTCGGTGATCCACGGGATCTCCACGGAACGCGCCCGCGAGCACGGGGTGCCGGCCGCCTCCGCGGTCGAGGAGATCACCCGCACCGTCGCCGACGGGCTGCGTGCGGGGACGCCGCTGGTGGTGATGAACGCGCGCTACGACCTCTCGCTGCTCGACCGTGAGTGCCGGAGGTACGGGGTCGAGTCGGTCAGCGAGCGGCTCGGCGACGTGCCCTCGCCCGTCATCGACCCGCTGGTGATCGACAAGCACGTCGACAGGTACCGCAAGGGGAAGCGGGCCCTCCACGCGCTGTGCGCCCACTACGGGGTGACGCTCGACGACGCGCACGACGCGAGGGCGGACGCCCTGGCCGCCGCACGGGTGGTGCGGCGCATGGGGGAGAGGCACCAGCCCGTGGGTGTGATGCCGCTGGAGGATCTGCACGGTCTTCAGGTGCGCGCGGCGGCCGAGCAGTCGCTCTCCCTGCAGGCGTATCTGCGGCGCACCGCGGATCCGGCGGCGGTCGTCGATCCGGCGTGGCCGCTCATCCCCCGGAGGCGGGAGCCACGGCCGGAGGCGAGCGGTCCGGGAGTGCCGGCCCGTAGCCGGTGAAGCCATCCCGTCGGCCTTGAGGGCGCCGCCGGCGTCCGGGCCCATGCGTCGACGGCCCGTGCGGGCCGGATGGCCCCGCGGCGGTCAGAACGGGTACCAGCGCACCTCGGGGTCGTCCTCGCGCAGTGACGCCACTCTGCGCCGGAATTCCGTCAGTGCCCCGGGGTTCACCGGGGCGTGCTGGGAGACCCAGGCACAGCTCGCCGTCTCGCGGGCTCCCCGCAGCACCGCGCACCCGGCCCAGGCGCGCACGTCCCAGCCGTACGATTCCGTGAACTCGTCGTAGGCCTCGGCGGACAGGCCGTACCGGTCGCGGGAGAGGGCGAGGACCACCAGGTCGTGCTCACGAAGGTCGGAGGAGAAGGTCTCCAGATCGACCAGCACCGGCCCGTCCGGACCGACGTGGACATTGCGGGGGAGCGCGTCGCCGTGGAGGGGCCCCGGCGGCAGGTGCGGGGCGAGAGCGGCCGCGGCCTTCGCGAAGCCGTCGCGCCGGCCGCGCAGGTAGTCGGCGTCGGCCGGATCGATCGCGTCGCCCGCGAGCCGCAGCCAACGCTCGACGCCGCCGAGCAGCTCACGGCGCGGCAGGGTGAAGTCCTCCGGTGCGGGCAGCGCGTGGACCTGGGTGAGGAGCGGCGCCAGATCGTGCGGCTCGGGCGGGCGCACCGCCTCGGGCAGCCTGTGCCACAACGTCACCGGGTGGCCCTCCACCAGCCGGGCGCGCGGCTCGGCGGCCCGGACGGCGGGAACACCGGAGGCGGCGAGCCACCGGGCTACGGCGACCTCGCGCTCGGCCCGCTCCCGCAGTTCCGGGTGGTGCGTGGCGTCCCGGCCCACCTTGGCCACCAGGTCGCCGACGGCGAACACCGCGTTCTCGCCCAGTGCGAGGAGTTCCGCGCCGCCGGTCAGCCCGGCGGCAGTCAGTACCTCGCGCGCCCGCATGTCGTCCATGACCCGATTTTCTCATCTCCGCAGGCCACCTTGACGAACGGGCTGCCCGTCAGCACGATGACGGAGGCCGCCCGGGCGGCGATACATGGATGAAACCGATCCAAAGAAGCAAAGGGGTCGAATTCGTGACACTGGCGACCGCAATGGAGCGGTCCGGGCGTAAAGCCCCGCAGGGCGGACGGGGGGAGGGCCGCCGACGGGACGGTGCCACCTGGTTCCTGGTGCTGCCCGCACTGATCCCGATCCTGATCCTGAGCGTCGGCCCCCTGCTGTACGGCATCGTGCTGGCCTTCACCGACGCGCAGTCGGGCCGCACCCGCTCCACGCAGTGGATCGGCGTACTCAACTTCCAGGACCTGCTGCACGACACCCTCTTCTGGGACTCCTTCCGGATCGGTCTGCTGTGGGCGGTCGGAGTCACGGTCCCGCAGTTCGTGCTCGCCCTCGGACTTGCCCTGCTGCTCAACGCGAACCTGCGGATGCGCTGGCTGGCCAGGGCGCTGGCGATCATCCCCTGGGCCATGCCCGAGGTCGTCGTCGGCATCATGTGGCGCCTGGTCTACAACCCCGACGCCGGGATCCTCAACGAGACCATCCGTGATCTCGGGTTCGGCGACGGCCGGGACTGGCTGACCGGACTCGCCACCGCGCTGCCCGCGGTGATCATCGTCGGAATCTGGGCGGGCATGCCGCAGACCACGGTGGCGCTGCTGGCCGGGCTGCAGAACACCCCGCACGAACTCCACGAGGCGGCCGCCCTCGACGGGGCCGGGGCCTGGCGCCGCTTCCGTACCGTCACCTGGCCCGCCATCAGGCCCGTGGCGCTCGCCATCAGCGCGCTCAACTTCATCTGGAACTTCAACTCCTTCGCCCTGGTCTACGTCCTGACCAGCGGCGGCCCCGGGGGCCGCACCCGGCTCCCCATGCTCTTCGCCTACGAAGAGGCCTTCCGCTACGGACAGTTCGGCTACGCCGCCGCGATGGGGTGTGTGATGGTCGCCGTCATCTCGGTGCTCCTCGCCTTCTACCTCGTCGGCCGGCTCGGAGGAGGCGAGGACGCATGAGCCTCCGTACGGGCAGAACCGCGCGCGCCGGGCAGTACGCCGCGCTCCTGTGCTACCTCGTCTTCCTGGCGTTCCCCTTCCTCTGGCTGGTCTCCACCGCCTTCAAGCCGGCCCGCGAGCTCGGCTCGCTCCACCCCACCTGGATCCCCGAGGATCCGACGCTGGACAACTTCCGGCAGGCCTTCGACGAGCAGCCGCTGCTCAGGGCCGCGGCCAACTCGCTGACCGCCGCGGTGTGCGCCGCCCTGATCGCCGTCGTCATCGCCACACCCATGGCCTACGTGATGGCCCGACACCGCGGGCGGCTCTCCACGGCCGCCACCGGATGGGTCGTGGTCAGCCAGGCGTTCCCCTTCGTCCTGGTGATCATCCCGCTGTTCCTGGTCCTCAAACACCTGCACCTGATCAACTCGCTGTGGGGGCTGATCCTGGTGTACGTCGTCTGGTCGCTCCCCTTCGCGCTCTGGATGCTCGCCGGTTACGTACGGGCGGTGCCGCCCGAACTGGAGGAGGCCGCCGCCGTCGACGGGGCGGGCAAGGGGCGCATCCTCCTCTCGGTCACCGCGCCGCTGCTGGCACCCGGCATCGTCGCCACCGCACTCTTCGCGTTCATCACCGCATGGAACGAGTTCTTCTTCGCACTCGTCCTGCTCAAGACACCGGAGAAGCAGACCTTGCCGGTCGTACTCACGCACTTCCTCGGAGCGGAGGGCGTGGCCGATCTCGGGCCGCTCGCCGCCGCCGCGTTCCTCGCCACCCTTCCCTCGCTCGTGCTGTTCGCGGTCATCCAGAAACGCATCACGGGCGGGCTGACGGCCGGGGCGGTGAAGCACTGATGCGCCGCGGACTGCCCACACTCGCCGCGGTGACCACCGCACTCGCTCTCCTGCTGGCCGGCTGCTCGGCCGAGGGCGGTGCGGACGAGGACGGCACGATCCGGCTCAGCTTCCAGTCACTGGCCTGGCAGAAGGAGTCCGTCGACGCCAACAAGCAGCTCGTACGCGAGTGGAACGCCGCCCACCCGGACATCCAGGTGGACTACGTCCAGGGCAGCTGGGACAACGTCCACGACCAGCTGCTCACCTCCTTCGAGGGCGGTGAGGCGCCCGACATCATCCACGACGCCTCCGACGACCTCGCCGACTTCGCGTACGGCGGTTACCTCGCCGATCTGCGGCCCCTGCTGCCCGACCGGCTGACCGGGGGCATCCCCGAGTGGTCCTGGGCGACGACCACCTTCGGAGAGGGTGTCTACGGGGTCCCCTTCCTCCAGGAACCCAAGGTCCTGATCGCCAACACGAAGATCCTGGAGTCCTCGGGCGTCCGGATCCCGAGCCCCGGGAAGCCCTGGAGCTGGCCGGAATTCCGGCAGGTCACCGAGCGGCTGACGAAGGAGGGGAGGTACGGGGTCGCCTGGCCGCTCAAGGAGCCGGTCTCCGTCACCCTCAATCTGGCCCTCTCCACGGGAGGGCAGCTCTTCCACCGAGGCGCGGACGGCAAGGTGACCATCCGGTTCGACGAAGGTGACCGGGTCATGCCGAGCACGGTCCGGGACCAGGTCAACTCCGACCGCAGTGCGGCACGTTCTGCGCTGGGCATGGGGGGTTCCGACACGCTCCCCGGCTTCTTCGGCGGCAAGTACGCCATGGTCCCGCTGGGCTTCTCGTACCGCCAGCAGGTCGTCGAGCAGGCCCCCGAGGGCTTCGAATGGACCGTGCTCCCCACCCCGGCGGGCAGCGGAGGGCCGGCTCAGGGGGTCAGCCCGCAGACCCTCTCGGTCGCCGAGGAGAGCCCCCACAAGAAGGAGGCCGTGCGGTTCATCGACTTCCTGCTGCGCCCCGCGAACATGGTGCGGCTGGCCAGGGGGGACTGGATGCTGCCGACCGGAACCGAGGCGCTGGCGGACCCCGCGCTGCGCACCGAGGAGAACGGCTGGGCGGCGGGCACCGCCCTCGCGCGGGCGCTGCGACCCGCCCCCGCGCAGTCGGTGCGCGGCTACCCCGAGTGGAAGGACAAGGTCGCCACGCCCGCGCTCCAGGAGTACTACAGCGGGGCCATCGACACGGAGGAGCTGAGGAAACGCCTGGTCGACGACGGGAACCGGGTGCTGGCCCGGTACCAGCGCTGATCCAGGGCACAGGGGCGGGCGGTAAAAAAAACTGGACGAGACGTATCGTCTCGTTTACGGTGGCGGCATGACATCGACCCCGCGCGCCCATGTCGCCATGTTCTCCATCGCCGCCTACGGGCACGTGAACCCGAGCCTCGAAGTGATCCGGGAGCTCGTCGCCCGTGGGCACCGCGTCAGTTACGCCGTCCCCGCCTCCTTCGCCGAGAAGGTCGCCGCCACCGGTGCGGAGCCGGTGATCTACACCTCCACGCTGCCCACCGATCCGGAGGGCTGGGGCAGTGAACCCATCGACTACATCGAGCCGTTCCTCGATGACGCGGTCCAGGCGCTCCCCCAGCTCGCGGCCGCCTTCGAGGGGGACGCGCCGGACCTCGTCCTGCACGACATCACCGCCTATCCGGCGCGCGTCCTCGCGCACCGCTGGGGCGTGCCGGCCGTTCAGCTCTGGCCCAACCTGGTCCCCTGGGAGGGGTACGCCGAAGAGGTCGGAGAGCCCGCGAACGCCGAGCTGAAGCGGACCGAGCGGGGCCGGGCGTACTTCGATCGCTTCGAGGCATGGCTCGCGGAGAACGGCCTGGAGGGCCTCTCCCCCGACGACTTCGTCGCCAGGCCGCGCCGTGGCCTGGTGCTGATCCCCGAGGCGCTCCAGCCGAACGCCGACCGGGTGGACCACACCAGGTTCACCTTCGTCGGCGCCTGCCAGGGGGAGCGGGCCGACCAAGGGGAGTGGCAGCGGCCGGCCGGCGCGGAGAAGGTCCTGCTGGTCTCCCTCGGCTCCTCGTACACCGACGAGCCCGCGTTCTACCGCGAGTGCGTCAAGGCGTTCGGTGAACTGCCGGACTGGCACGTGGTGCTGCAGATCGGCACCCACGTCGACCCGGCGGAACTCGGCGACGTGCCGGACCGGGTCGAGGTGCACTCCTGGGTTCCGCAGCTCTCCGTGCTCAAGCAGGCGGACGCCTTCATCACCCACGCGGGCGCGGGCGGCAGTCAGGAAGGGCTCGCCACCGGCACCCCGATGGTCGCGGTCCCGCAGGCCGTCGACCAGTTCGGCAACGCGGACATGCTCCAGGCCCTCGGCGTCGCCCGGCACCTGCCGAAGGGCGAGGCCGATGCCGCGTCCCTGAGGGCCGCCGTTCTCGCGCTGGTCGACGATCCGGAAGTGGCTGTGAGGCTGGCGGCGGTCCGTGAGCGGATGGCGGGGGAGGGTGGCACGCGGAGGGCGGCCGACCTCATCGAGAGCGAACTGCGCACCTGACCGGGCCCGTTCGCGGAAACCTGACCGGGCCCGTTCGTGGCAACCGGCACGTGATGTGCGCAACCGAAACATGCCGTTCCGTTCTCCGGTGGACGGCGACGCTCCGACCGCTCGCCCGACATGGCGGGGACTGTGCCGGTTTTCTGTGACGGAACCTTGCCGAGTGCGTGACGGCTGCATGAAGGTCTTGATCTGGGCGCGTCAATCGAGCAGGGTTTCGAGGCAGCCCCCGGAGATTTTCCGGCCGAGGGCCAATCCCCCCACAAAGAATGACGAGGAGTCCCCTCTTCATGGCAATTCACAAGCGCGCACGTTCGGTCAAGCTCACCGCGGCGATCACGGCGGTGGCGGCTGCGGCCGGTGTCACCCTGCTCGCCACCCCGTTCGCAGGGGCCGCCCCGGCGCCCGCGATGGGTATCATCCACGGCGCGGACGCGGCGACAGCCGTCTCCGGCAGCTACATCGTGATGCTGGACCAGAAGGCCGACAAGGCCGGCCTGGCCGAGCAGTACGGCGGCACTCTCCGGCGGAACTACACCTCGGCCATCAACGGCTTCTCGGCCAACGGGCTTTCCGAGACCGAGGCCAAGCGGCTCGCCGCCGACCCGGCCGTCTCCAAGGTCGTCCAGAACAAGAAGTTCCACATCGACGCCACCCAGGACAACCCGCCGTCCTGGGGCCTGGACCGGATCGACCAGGCCGAGACCGCCGGTGACGACGCGTACACCTACCCGGACGCCGCGGGCGGTGACGTCACCGCGTACGTCATCGACACCGGTGTCCGCGTCACGCACAACGACTTCGAGGGCCGGGCCACTTCCGGCTTCGACGCCGTGGACAACGACGACGACGCCGACGACGGCAACGGACACGGCACCCACGTGGCCGGGACCATAGCGGGCGCGTCCCACGGCGTGGCCAAGAAGGCGAAGATCGTGGCCGTCCGCGTCCTGGACGACGCCGGTTCAGGCACCACCGAGCAGGTCGTCGCGGGGATCGACTGGGTCACCGCGAACCACGAGGGCCCGTCCGTCGCCAACATGAGCCTCGGCGGATCCGCGGACCCGGCCCTCGACGCGGCGGTGCAGAAGGCCGTCGCCTCCGGCGTCACCTTCGCGGTCGCCGCCGGCAACGAGTCGAGCGACGCCGGCGAGGGCTCCCCCTCCCGCGTCCCCGAGGCCATCACGGTCGCCTCGTCCACGGCGGACGACGAGCAGTCGTCGTTCTCCAACTTCGGCTCGGTCGTGGACATCTACGCCCCGGGGTCGGACATCACGTCGACGTGGAACGACAGCGACGACGGGACGAACACCATCTCGGGTACGTCCATGGCGACCCCGCACGTCGTCGGTGCCGCCGCCGTCTACCTCGGTGGGCACCCGGACGCCACGCCCGATGAGGTGGCCACCGCGCTCACCGACGGCGCCACCCCGGACGCGATCACCAACGCGACCGAGGGCACCGCGAACAAGCTCCTGAAGGTCGTGGAGTAGGCCCAGCGGGCCGGACAGCACAGACAGGAGGCCGCCGCGCCCTCCCCCACGGGGCGCGGCGGCCGTCGTCGATGGAAAGATGGGGACCATGGGCACGATGTACGCGGCGCTGCTGCGGGGGATCAACGTCAGCGGCCACCGGCGGGTTCCGATGGCGGAACTCCGTACGCTGCTCGGGGAGCTGGGGCACGAGGACGTCGCCACGTATCTGCAGAGCGGGAACGCCGTGTTCCGCAGTGCGGCGGGCGACGAGAGCGACCTGGCCGCCGGGCTGGAGCGGGCGATCGAGGAGCGGTTCGGCTTTCCGGTCGACTGTCTCGTCCGCTCGGGCGGTTATCTCGCGGCGGTGGCCGACGCCTGTCCGTTCCCGGCCGCCGAGCTGGAGGGCAGGCAGCTGCACGTCACGTACACCGACCGGGCCCTCGACGCCGCACGGTTCGCCGCACTGGACGCCGACGCCTTCCGCCCCGAGGAGTTCCGGCTGGGGGACCGCGCCGTCTATCTGTACGCGCCCGACGGGCTCGGGCGCTCCAAGCTCGCCGTGGAGCTGGGGCGGCCCGCCGTCACCAAGGGGCTCGTCACCACCAGTCGTAACTGGAACACCGTCGCCAAGCTGGTGGAGATGACGCGTGGCTGAGTCCTCACCCGCCGTGGCCGCGGCGATCGAGGGCGAGCTCCGCCTCCTCGACCCCGTGGTGCGGGCCTCCGCCGAGACGATGGCCGCCCTGCTGCACCCGGACTTCCGGGAGATCGGCACGAGCGGGCGGCTCTGGGAGCGGGACACGATCATCGCCATGCTCACGGCCCCGGACGCAGCCTGCCCGGGCCCGCTCACCGCGTCCCGGATGCGGGGCGACCAGCTGGCGGCGGACCTGGTGCATCTCACCTTCGACACGGAGACCAAAGGGCTGCGCTCCCACCGCAGTTCGCTGTGGCGGCTGACCGCGAACGGCTGGCTGCTCTATTTCCACCAGGCCACGCCCTTCATCGACGATCCCTTCGCCGAGGTCTGAACCGGCACTCGCGCACACCCTCCCGACATCGCCCGGCAGCACACACCGGGGCGGCGACGCAAGAGTGCTGCCCCGGTCCGATCCGCGTCGGCGGCCCGGCCGGTTCTCGCCGGAAGGATTGATTCCGGCCATTCGGTGAGCCCGGGCAAAACGCCGGTAAGCCGTCCGAACGGGCTGTGGCCCCGAAGCCTCCGGTCCGGGCCGCCGTCGTCCGCGTGCACGTGCCTCCCGGGCGGCGGAGGTGTGTGTGAACGCGATGCGGGTGGACGGCTGCCCACGTGTACGCCCTGTTCGGGGGTTTGCTGCAATTCGCCGCGCCCCTCCGTTCGGTGGGCGGACGTCGTTGTTCGGAGGCCACTCGCACGCATATCGGAGTTCATGGTCCGTTCTCCGCCGTGGTCCGGAAGGCGACCTTGCCACCGGTTGCCGTGGCGTCAAGGATTCGAGCGTGCGGTTGGCAGGTCCACGACCAGAACCCGCGGTCACGGACAGCCGCACGCTCTCGGTCCGCACCACCCGGCGGGCCGGACACCCCCCAACGACGGAGGATCCTGTGACCTTCAAGCGCTTCGCCCCCCTCGGCTCGCTCTCCAGACGTGCTCGCCTCATCGCCGCGACCTCAGGTCTGGTCACCGCCGTGGCGCTTGCGGCACCCACCGCTGTCGCCCAGGCGGCACCGGACACCACCGTGACGAAGGCCGAACTGACCCAGGCCAGTTCCGCTGTGCTCGGCGCCGACATCGCGGGCACGGCCTGGTACACCGAGGCGAGCACCGGCAAGGTCGTCGTGACCGTCGACAGCACGGTCAGCGCCGCCGAGATCGCCACGATCAAGAAGTCGGTCACCGACTCGGGCGCGAAGGCCGACATCAAGCACACCCCGGGCACGTTCAACAAGCTCATCGCGGGCGGACAGGCCATCTACGCCGGCGGCGGACGCTGCTCCCTCGGCTTCAACGTCCGCAGCGGCAGCACCTACTACGCGCTGACCGCCGGGCACTGCACCGAGATCGGCAGCACCTGGTACACCAACTCCGGCCAGAGCACGACCCTCGGCACGAGGACCGGCTCCAGCTTCCCCGTCAACGACTACGGGATCATCCGTCACGCCAGCTCCGCCGCCGCGGACGGCCGGGTCTCCCTCTACAACGGCAGCTACCAGGAGATCACCTCCGCCGCGAACGCCCGGGTCGGCCAGGCCGTCAAGCGCAGCGGTTCCACCACCGGCGTCCACAGCGGCACCGTCACCGGCCTCAACGCGACCGTGAACTACGGCAGCGGTGACGTCGTCTACGGCATGATCCAGACCAACGTCTGCGCCGAGCCCGGCGACAGCGGCGGTTCGCTCTTCGCCGGCACCACCGCGCTGGGCCTGACCTCGGGCGGCAGCGGTAACTGCAGCTCGGGCGGCACCACGTTCTTCCAGCCCGTGACCGAGGCGCTGAGCGCCTACGGAGTCAGCGTCTTCTAGGACCTGCCCTCCAGGACCTCACGCACCGACGGGCCGCGCTCACCGAGCGCGGCCCGTTGCCATGAGGTGGCGGAGCGTCAGGCGCTCAACGACGCCGCACCCACCGGAACGCACGCCTCGTCGTACCGGGTCAGCAGCAGCCGGGCGAGCGCGGCGGACGGCCCCAGGACGCCCGCCAGCACGTCCGCCCCGGCCTCTGCCGCCCCCGCGGCGATGCGGTCGGGGAGACGGCCGGGGGCGATGACGTACGGCGCGACCGCGACCCGCCGTACGCCTTCGGCCCGCAGGGCGCGTACGACGTCGGCGGTGCGCGGAAGGGAGGCGGAGGCGAACGCAGGCCGCACGGCGCACCAACCGGTGTGCCGCAGCTCCCGCGCGATTTCAGCGATCACTGCGATCGCCTCCGGGTCGGTGGAGCCCGCCGAGGCCAGGACCAGCCCGGTCGAGCTCCTGTCGCCGGGGGCCACCCCGGCCTCGTGGAGCCGCTGTTCCAGCGCCGCGTTCAGCAGCGGGGACGGGCCGAGGACGTCCGCCTGGCCGATCCGCAGCCGGGGGAGCCGGGCGCGGGCCTCGCGCAGCACCGACGGGATGTCCGACTTGGCGTGGAAGGCGCGGGTCAGCAGCAGGGGGAGCGCGACGACCTCGGCCGCCCCCTCCGCGGCCAGACGCTCCAGCACCCTGGGCACGGACGGGGCGTTGAACTCCAGGAATCCCGTCTCCACACGCAGCCCGGGCCGCAGCGACCGCACCCGCGCGGTGAGCGCGTGCACGGTCGCCGCGTGCCGCGGGTCGCGGCTGCCGTGGGCGATGACGAGCAGGACGGGGGAGGTCATGAGGACTCAGCTCTTCACGAGGAGACCACGGCTGCGCAGCACCCGCCGCTCCAGCGGACTGAAGATCAGCAGGTCGATCGCGATGCCGACGAACAGGATGAGCAGGATCGCCAGGAAGATCCCCGGCATGTCGAAGTTGTTCCGGCCGTTCTCCAGCAACTGTCCGAGCCCCAGGCCGAGATCGGGCGAGGACGCGATGATCTCGGCGGCCATGAGCGAGCGCCAGGAGAACGCCCAGCCCTGCTTGAGGCCCGCCAGGTAGCCGGGCAGCGCGGCCGGCAGGACGATGTGGATCGTCCCCCGCAGGCCGGTGGCGCCGATCGTGCGGCCCGCGCGCAGGAACAGCGGCGGCACCTGGTCGACACCGGAGACCAGACCGTTGGCGACGGACGGGACCGCGCCGAGCAGGATCACCGCGTACATCGTCTTGTCGTCGAGGCCGAGCCAGATGATGGCCGGTGCCACCCAGGCCACGGACGGCAGGGACTGCAGTCCGGACAGGATCGGCCCGATCGCCGCCCGGACCACCTTCACCCGCGCGACCAGCAGACCCAGCGGGGTGCCGATCGCGACGGCCATCACGAAGCCGAGCAGACCGCGCGACACGCTGGTCCAGATGACCTCCAGCAGGGTGCCCTGCAGCCACATGTCGGTCAGGCTGTCCCAGACCGCGAGGGGCGGCGGCAGCTTGTAGTCGTCGGTGACCTTCGCCCAGACCAGCAGCTGCCAGACGAGGACCACCAGGACCACCGCGACAACGGGCGGCAGGACCTTGTTGAGCAGGACCTCGCGGGCCGGAGTCCTGCGCACCTGTACGGCGTCGAGCGCGTCCAGACCCGCCTCCAGCCCCGCCAGGTCGTCGGCCTTCGTCTCAGTGCTGGCCATGTCGGCGGATCTCCCCACGCAGTTGTTCGGTGATCTCGACGGACAGCTCCGCCACGGCGGTGTCCTCGATGCGACGGGGCTGCTCGATGTCGACCGTCCACTCCCGGGCGATCCGGCCCGGACGCGAGGACAGCAGGATGACGCGCTGGGCGAGCCGCACCGCCTCGCGCACGTTGTGGGTGACGAAGAGGACGGAGGCGTTCGTCTCGCGCCAGATCCGGGTCAGTTCGTCGTGCAGCACATCGCGCGTGATGGCGTCGAGCGCGGCGAACGGCTCGTCCATCAGCAGGAGCCGGCTGTCCTGGGCGAGCGCGCGGGCCATCGCCACCCGCTGGCGCATCCCGCCCGAGAGTTCGTGCACCCGCTTGCCGTACGCCCCGCCGAGGCGCACGAGTTCGAGCAGCCGTTCCGCCTCCGGGCGGCGGTCCGACTTCGGTACCCCGCGCAGCCGCAGGGCCAGTTCGATGTTCTTGCCCGCGGTCAGCCACGGGAAGAGGGCGTGCTCCTGGAACATCAGGGCCGGCCGCCCGCCGGGGGTCTCGATGGAACCCGCGGACGGGCGGTCGAGTCCGGCCACCAGATTCAGCAGCGTCGACTTGCCGCACCCGGATGCTCCCAGGAGGGTGACGAACTCGCCCGGACCGACATCGAGCGTGATGTCGTCCAGGACGAGCTGCTGCCCCGTGGGTCCGGCGAAGGACTTGGAGACGTGCTGGATACGAGCGGCGTGCTCGACCGCTGCACGGTCCTCGGCCTTGGTGAGAGTGGTGGTCGCCATGGTCGTCACCTCCTGGGGATTCAGGGTTCCTGGTGCGGTCGGATGGGCTACTTGACGCCGAGACCGGCGTCGGCGACCTCGGGCTGTCCTGCGGCCTTGAGGATCTTGTTCAGCGGCTTCAGGTCGTAGATGCCGGTGAGGTCCGGCTTCTCCAGCAGACCGGCCTCGACCGCGTGGTCCGCCTGCGCCTGGAGGGTGGCGGCCAGCGGGTCGTCCGTGATCTGGATGGACTCCCACGCCGGGTCGAGGACCTCGGCGGGCAGCGCCTTGCCGCTCAACTCCTTGAGCGCGGCGTTGGCCGAGGCCTTCGCCTCGTCCGGGTTGGCGTTGATCCACTTGTTGGTGTTCACCGTGCCGCGCAGCACGGCGTCCACGACGTCCGGGTGCTCGGAGAGGAACTTCTGCGACACGATGATGTTCGTGATGACGAACTTGTCGTCCGGCCACAGCGACGACTCGTCGAGCAGGACCTTGCCGCCCTCGGCGACCAGCTTCGAAGCGGTCGGCTCCGGGACCCAGGCGCCGTCCAGGGAACCGGCCTTGAAGGCGTCAGGGGTCACCTTGTTGTCCGAACGGACCACGGACACGTCGCCCTTGCCGCTCTGGGCGTCGACCTTCCAGCCCTTCTCGGAGATCCAGTTGAGGAACGCCACGTCCTGGGTGTTGCCGAGCTGCGGGGTGGCGATCTTCTTGCCCTTGAGGTCGTCCAGGGTCTTGATCTTCTCCGGGTTCACGACGAGCTTCACGCCGCCGGAGGCCGAGCCGCCGAGGATCCGCAGGCTCTGACCCTGGGACTTGCTGTAGCCGTTGATCGAGGGGGAGGGGCCGATGAAGCCGATGTCGATCGAACCCGCGTTGAGCGCCTCGATCTCGGAGGGGCCGGCGTTGAAGGTGGAGGGCTTGACCGTGGTGCCGCCCAGCTCCTTGGCGATGAGGCCTTCCTGGATACCGACCAGGGCGGTGGCGTGGGTGAGGTTCGGGAAGTATCCGATCTTCACGGTGTCCGCCGAAAGCTTCTTCCCTCCGGCGGAGGCGTTCGACTTCTCTGAGTCGTCCTTCGCCTCGGAGCCGTAGCCGCAGGCGGTGAGCGCCACGGCGAGCAGCGGCAGGGCGGCGGCAGCGGCGAGGCTACGGCGGAGAGTCGTACGGGCGGCAGGCACGGGAGGTCGTCCTCTCGTCGGCCCGGTCTCACGTCCCCCTGGGATCAGGCGGGACGGCCGGGCGATGGGCAGGTCTTCGTACGAACGGGCGGTGCGGTTCTTGCGAGCGGGCGCGCAGGCAGTGCGCGTACGTCATCACGCACATCGCCCGACGCCGCCCTGGCCGCTGCCGAGGGCGCCGCTGCCGACCCGGCCGCCCTCCTTCGCGAAGGTCGAGAAGAAGTCGTCGAACATCAGAAGTCCCACTCCGCGTCCTCGGCGGCGGTGTCCGCGTCCGCCTCGCCGTCCTCGACGGCGGCGAACGAGGCGCCCGCCATGCCGGCCGACAGTGTCGTGCCGTCGGCAGGGTCGATCAGCAGGAACGAACCGGTGCGACGCGAGGCCGCGTAGGTGTCGAGCGCGAGCGGCTCGGCGGTACGGACGACGACCCGGCCGATGTCGTTGGCCACCAACTGCCCCGGTGCCGGGTGCTGGGAGAGGTCGTCGAGGGTGAGGCGCGACGGGATGTCCCTGACGATCGCCTTGACCGTGCGGGTGGTGTGCTTGAGCAGCACCCGCTGGCCCACGGTGAGCGGCTGGTCGGCCACATGGCAGACGGTCGCCTCGACGTCCTGTGTGACGGCGGGAGCGTCGTCCGCCGGGGCGATCAGGTCGCCGCGCGAGACGTCGATGTCGTCGGCCAGCCGGATCGTCACCGACTGAGGGGCCCAGGCGACGTCGACGCTCTCGCCGAGCGCGTCGATCCCCTCGATCGTCGTGGTGCGACCGGACGGCAGCACGGAGACGGTCTCGCCGACCCGGAAGACCCCGGCGGCGATCTGACCGGCGTACCCCCGGTAGTCGGGGTGTTCGGCGCTCTGCGGACGGATCACGTACTGCACGGGGAAGCGCGCGTGGCAGGCGGTGAGGTCATGGCTGACCGGGACCGTCTCCAGGTGCTCCAGGACCGTCGGGCCGCCGTACCAGTCCATGTGGGCGGACGGTTCCACGACGTTGTCGCCGGCCAGGGCCGAGATCGGGATGGCGGTGATCTCCGGTACGCCGAGGGAGGCGGCGTACGCGGTGAACTCCTCGGCTATCGCGGCGAAGACGGGCTCCGCGTAGTCCACCAGGTCCATCTTGTTGACGGCGAGGACGACGTGCGGGACGCGCAGAAGGGCGGCGACGGCGGCGTGGCGGCGGGTCTGTTCGACGACGCCGTTGCGGGCGTCGACGAGAACGACGGCCAGTTCGGCGGTGGAGGCGCCGGTGACCATGTTGCGGGTGTACTGCACATGGCCGGGGGTGTCGGCGAGGATGAACCGGCGGCGGGGCGTGGCGAAGTAGCGGTAGGCCACGTCGATGGTGATGCCCTGCTCGCGCTCGGCGCGCAGACCGTCGGTGAGGAGCGCTAGGTCGGGCGCCTCCTGCCCACGGTTGGTGGAGGCCAGCGCGACGGCCTCCAGCTGGTCGGTGAGGACGGACTTGGAGTCGTGCAGGAGGCGTCCGACGAGGGTCGACTTGCCGTCGTCGACGGACCCGGCCGTGGCGAACCGCAGCAGGGTGGTGGCCGAGAGCTGCTCGGTCGTGGTGATGCTCATGTCTAGAAGTACCCCTCGCGCTTGCGGTCTTCCATCGCGGCCTCGGACATCTTGTCGTCGGCGCGGGTCGCGCCCCGCTCGGTGAGGCGGGAGGCGGCGATCTCGGTGATCACGGCGTCCAGAGTGGTGGCGTCGGAGTCGACGGCGCCGGTGCAGGACATGTCGCCGACGGTGCGGTAGCGCACCTGGCGGATCTCGGTCCTCTCGTGTTCCTTGGGACCGCCCCAGTCGCCCGCGGTCAGCCACATGCCGGAACGGTTGAAGACCTCGCGCTCGTGGGCGAAGTAGATCTCGGGGAGCTCGATGCCCTCACGCTCGATGTACTGCCAGACGTCCAGCTCGGTCCAGTTGGAGATGGGGAAGACGCGGACGTGCTCGCCGGGGGCGTGGCGGCCGTTGTAGAGCTGCCACAGCTCGGGGCGCTGGCGGCGGGGGTCCCACTGGGAGAACTCGTCGCGCAGGGAGAAGACACGTTCCTTGGCGCGGGCCTTCTCCTCGTCGCGGCGTCCGCCGCCGAAGACGGCGTCGAAGCGGTGCTGCTGGATCGCCTCGGTGAGCGGGACCGTCTGGAGCGGGTTGCGGGTGCCGTCGGGGCGCTCGCGGAGCTTGCCGGCGTCGATGTACTCCTGGACGGACGCGACGTGCAGGCGCAGCCCGTGCTTCTCGACGGTGCGGTCGCGGTAGTCGAGGACCTCGGGGAAGTTGTGCCCGGTGTCCACGTGCAGCAGCGTGAAGGGGACCGGCGCGGGGGCGAACGCCTTCAGCGCGAGGTGCAGCATCAGGATCGAGTCCTTGCCACCGGAGAAGAGGATCACCGGCCGCTCGAACTCACCCGCCACCTCGCGGAAGATGTGTACCGCCTCCGACTCCAGGGAGTCCAGGTGGCTCAGCGCGTACGGGTTGACGGTGCCTTCCGGCACGGTGGCGACAGTGCTCACGCCAGGCCCCTCTCGATGAGCAGCGCGCGGAGCGCCGCTGCGGACTCCTGCACGGTCTGCTGGTGCGACTCGATGCGCAGATCCGGCGACTCGGGTGCCTCGTAGGGGTCGTCGACCCCGGTGAGACCACTGATCTCGCCCGCTGCCTGCTTGGCGTACAGCCCTTTCACATCGCGCTCGGAGCACACCTCGACCGGGGTCGCGACGTGCACCTCCAGATACGCGGTGCCCTCCTGCTGATGACGCTTGCGCACGGCGTCACGGCTGTCGGCGTACGGCGCGATGACCGGGACGAGGGCCTTCACGCCGTTGGCGGCCAGCAGTTCGGCGACGAAGCCGATCCGCTGGACGTTGGTGTGCCGGTCCTCGCGCGAGAAGCCGAGCCCCGCGGAGAGGAACTCCCGGATCTCGTCGCCGTCGAGCACCTCGACCCGGTGCCCGTCGGCGCGCAGCCGGCCCGCCAGTTCGTAGGCGATGGTGGTCTTGCCCGCGCTCGGCAGTCCGGTGAGCCAGACGGTGGCTCCCGTCTCCGTCACGCTCATCGATATCTCCTGATCAGTCGTCATCAGCCGTGCAGCCCGCATTCGGTCTTGCCACGCCCGGCCCAGCGGCCGGCCCGTGCGTCCTCGCCCTCCAGCACCCGCCGGGTGCAGGGCGCGCAGCCGACGGAGGCGTAGCCGTCCATGAGCAGCGGGTTGGTCAGTACGCCGTGTTCGGCGACGTAGGCGTCCACGTCGTCCTGGGTCCAGCGGGCGATGGGCGAGACCTTGACCTTGCGGCGCTTCTCGTCCCAGCCCACGACCGGGGTGTTCGCCCGGGTGGGGGACTCGTCGCGGCGCAGTCCGGTCGCCCAGGCGGCGTACCCGGTCAGTCCCTCCTCCAGGGGCTTGACCTTGCGCAGCGCGCAGCACAGGTCGGGGTCGCGGTCGTGCAGCTTCGGCCCGTACTCGGCGTCCTGCTCGGCCACGGACTGACGGGGCGTCAGCGTGATGAGGTTGACGTCCATCACGGCGTCCACCGCGTCCCGCGTGCCGATGGTCTCCTCGAAGTGGTAACCCGTATCCAGGAAGACGACGTCGACGCCGGGGAAGACGCGGGAGGCCAGGTGCGCGACGACCGCGTCCTCCATGGAGGAGGTGACGCAGAAGCGCTTGCCGAAGGTGTCGGCCGCCCATGTCAGGATGTCGCTCGCGGAGGCGTCCTCCAGGTCGCGCCCGGCCCGCACGGCCAGATCCCTCAGGGCCTCGTCGGTGAGCTGACCGGCTTGCAGAGTGTCCGTCATGTCCTGTCCCCTTCGACGTCGTCGCGCTGCAGCCCCTGGGTCAGCAGACCCAGGAACTTCAGCTGGAACGCGCGGTTGCAGGAAGCACATTCCCAGGCGCCGTGGCCGGCGTCGTGGGGGCGCAGGTCCTCGTCGCCGCAGTACGGGCAGTAGAACGGGGCGGCTCGCTCGCTCATGACAGCGACTCGGCACTGGCCCGGGCGGCCCAGGTCGCGAAGCGCTCGCCGTCCTCGCGCTCCTCCTGGAACCTGCCGAGCACCCGCTCGACGTAGTCCGGGAGTTCGGCCGACGTGACCTTCAGACCACGGACCTTGCGGCCGAATCCGGCCTCCAGTCCGAGCGCGCCGCCGAGGTGCACCTGGTACCCCTCGACCTGATTGCCGTCGCCGTCCAGCATGAGCTGGCCCTTGAGGCCGATGTCCGCGGTCTGGATGCGGGCGCAGGCGTTGGGGCAGCCGTTGATGTTGATGGAGAGCGGCTCCTCGAACTCCGGCATGCGGCGCTCCAGTTCGTCGATGAGCGCGGCGCCGCGCGCCTTCGTCTCGACGATCGCCAGCTTGCAGAACTCGATGCCGGTGCAGGCCATCGTGCCGCGCCGGAAGGGGGATGCCTTCACCTGGAAGTCGAGGGCCTCCAGTCCGGCGGTCAGGGACTCGATCCTGTCCTGCTCCACGTCCAGGATGATCATCTTCTGCTCGACGGTGGTGCGGACCCGGCCCGAACCGTGCGCCTCGGCCAGGTCGGCGATCTTGGCGAGGGTGGAGCCGTCGACCCGGCCCACGCGCGGGGCGAAGCCGACGTAGAAGCGGCCGTCCTGCTGTGCGTGCACACCGATGTGATCGCGCCAGCGGGAGGACGGCTGTGCGGGCGGCGGCCCGTCCAGCATCGGGCGCTTGAGGTACTCGTCCTCGAGGACCTGGCGGAACTTCTCCGGACCCCAGTCGGCCATCAGGAACTTCAGCCGGGCGCGGGTGCGCAGTCGGCGGTAGCCGTAGTCGCGGAAGATCCCCACGACACCGGCCCAGACGTCGGCGACCTCGCCCAACGGCACCCAGGCACCCAGGCGTTCGGCGAACCGCGGGTTGGTGGAGAGCCCGCCGCCGACCCACAGGTCGAAGCCGGGTCCGTGTTCGGGGTGGTCGACGCCGACGAAGGCGACGTCGTTGATCTCGTGCACCACGTCCTGGACCGGGGAGCCCGAGATCGCGGTCTTGAACTTGCGGGGCAGGTTGGAGAATTCCTTGCTGCCGATGTAGCGCTCGTGGATCTCGTCGACCGCGGACGTGCCGTCGATGATCTCGTCGGCGGCGATGCCGGCCACCGGTGAACCGATGATCACGCGGGGGCAGTCACCGCAGGCCTCGGTGGTCGAGAGTCCGACGGCCTCCAGCTTCTCCCAGATCGCCGGCACGTCCTCGATGCGGATCCAGTGCAGTTGGACGTTCTGCCGGTCGGTGATGTCGGCGGTGCCCCGCGCGTACTCCTGCGAGATCTCGCCGATGACGCGCAGCTGTGCGGTGGTCAGCTTCCCGCCGTCGATGCGCACGCGCAGCATGAAGTAGCGGTCGTCGAGCTCCTCCGGCTCCAGCACGGCGGTCTTCCCGCCGTCGATGCCGGGGCGGCGCTGGGTGTAGAGGCCCCACCAGCGCATACGCCCGCGCAGGTCGTTCGGGTCGATGGAGTCGAATCCGCGCTTGGAGTAGATCGTCTCGATGCGTGTCCGCACGTTGAGACTGTCGTCGTCCTTCTTGAACTGCTCGTTCCCGTTCAGCGGGGTGAAGTGACCCATGGCCCACTGACCTTCACCACGGTGACGTCCGGCCTTGCGGCGAGGCGTGGCGGTAGCAGGCTTCTCGGGGCTGGCGGCCATGGCGATACGTCCTTCGGGACTGCAGGAGGGCGGCTCTGAACTGCACACTCGCGCGAGGCGCGGCGGTGCGCAGGGGGGTGGAGCGGAACTTCGGGAATTCGCGGTGCTGGGAGACTCTCAGCGGACCGGACAGATGGCGCTGGACATGCGGCCGAGGTCGACGTGTCGCCGACTCACCAAGGCAATTCCAGTTCCGGACATGACGGAAGCGTGTCACGCGCCTCTCGGGCCAGTCCACCACGATCCATCATGTGGACGAGATGGTCCCGAAGTGTGAGATGTGTGGTCCCGGTCACGCTCCACCCGCCGACAGGGCGTCGCGGACGGCGGTTGATCAGGCGTGCGCACCGGGCCACGGGCCGGGCTGATCGACGAGGGGCTCCCGCTCGATCTCCGTGTCGTACAGCCGGAACCCCCGTCGCAGGTAGTTGTCCATCGCGTGCGGGCCGTCGTCGGAGCACGTGTGCACCCACACCCGCTCGGTGGGGGCCACCTCCGGATGACGCCCGGCGAGGTCCCAGGCGCGTGCCACGCCGTACGACAGCAGGTGGCCGCCGATCCGGCGGCCCCGGAAGGCGGGGATCAGGCCGAAGTAGACGATCTCGACCGCCCCGCCCTCCTGCGGGTCGAGCTCGATGAATCCCGCCGGGGTCCCGTTCTCGTACGCCACCCACGTCTCGAAGCCCGGCCGCTCCAGGAACTCCCGCCACTGCGCGTACGTGTGGCCCAGCCGGTCGGTCCACCGGACGTCCCCGCCCACCGCCGTGTACAGGAAGCGGCTGAACTCCGGGAGTGCCGTCTCCGACCGTACGACCGTGACCCTGCCCTCGGGCGCGGCGGCGGGGTTCAGGTCGGCGGGTGACGTCTGCTCCAGATACCAGACGGTCACCTCGGCGAGGGGGACGTCGGAGGGGTCGGAGGCGGGATGCGTGGCGTTGCTCATGGCGGTCAGAAAACCACGGGGCGGGCCCGCCGCCCAAAAGCGCTCAGGCCGCCCCCGCCCCCGTACGCGCCCTGAGCACCACCGGAGCAGTCGAGCGGGGCAGCAGATCGCCGGGCACGTCCGGGAGGACCACCTCCACCTCGACGCCCTCGCCGAAGCGGTACGGCCGGTGCGCCAGCACCTCCGCCAGATGGCGGCGCATCCGGGATATCTCGGCCCGCACGGTCACCGTCCTGGTCGCGTCGCCGAAGACGTCCCCGGCCAGCTCCGCCGCCGTACGCCCCTCCCGGTGCAGGGCCAGCGCGTACAGCAGCTCCGCGTGGCGGGGGGAGAGCCGGCGCGTCCACCTGCCCACCACACCCGTCACATGGACCGCGAGTCCTCGCTCCCGGCTCAGGTCCAGCACCACCCGGCGCGGCGCACGGTCGTGCGAACCCTCCGCGACCTGCACCAGCCAGCCGCCGGGCAGCGGCTCCACCCGGCACATCCCGAGCGGGGCCAGCCACACCGTGCCCGGCTCCAGAGACTTCGGCAGCGGCAGCCGGTCCACGGGCGGCATCCCGCTGACGGCGGCCAGCCAGCCGTGGGTGTCCACCACCAGGGCGCGGCCGCCGAGCCGGCACAGCAGCGGGGCGGCCACCGAGCGCAGCCGCTCGATCGCCACCAGGTGCCGGGCGCGCAGCTCGCTCTTTGCCAGCGCCGCCACCGAACCGACCAGCGCCAGCGTCGCAGGGTGGAAGGTGCGCGCGGGCCCGCTGATGTCGACGACGCCCAGCAGCCGGCCGTCCCGGGGGTCGCGCACCGGGGCAGCCGCACAGGTCCAGCCGTGCAGGGCGCGGATGAAGTGCTCGGCGGAGTGGACCTGGACGGGGGCGCGCACGGCCAGCGCGGTCCCGATGGCGTTCGTGCCCGTCGCCGACTCCGACCAGGCGGCACCCTCCTCCAGGCAGATGTCCTCGGCCCGGCGCATCACCGCCGTGTGGCCCTGGCGCCACAGGACCCGGCCCTCGGCGTCGGAGACGACCATGATCTGCCGGGCCGCGTCCGCCGTGGTCGCCAGCCCGTCCCGGAGCAGGGGCATGATCTCACCCAGCGCCGTGGACCTGCGCCGGTGCTCGATCTCGTCCGTCTCCAGCAGCCTGCTCCCCGGGGACTGTTCGGGATCGACACCGCTGCGCAGCACGCGGTCCCAGGACGCGTCGATCTCCGCGCGCGGGACCGTCCCGGTACGCTCGCCCGCCAGCCGGGCCTCCCGCGCGCGGTGCACCCGGCCCTCGGCCACCGCGGGGTACGAGGAACTTCCCGGCCGCGCCCGGGCGGCGGTGCCTGATTCCATGACGGGTCCCCCCAACAGAGCGTGGCCCGGTCCGGCACAGAGGATCCCGGCCCGAGGACCCATCCTGCCGTGCAGGCGTTCCGCCGGCCCGCGCTCCACGCAATGGTTGCAACCTCGTGCAACTCTGTCGACGGGCCGCGGACCGTACGAGAGTGGCGGTAACACCGCGCGGGGAGTCCCCGACCCGCCGGGCGGTGGTGCAGAAGCGCAGGAGGGTGGTGCCGTGTCGGCGCAGCACCACCCTCCGTCGTTCGTACCCCCTCAGCTCTCCCGGGCCCTCGCCCGCTCCACGACCGCGGCCAGATCCAGGCTGTGCGGCAGCGTGCCGAAGGCCGAACCCCAGTCACCGCCCAGCCGCGAGGCGCAGAACGCGTCCGCGACCTCCGGCGGCGCCCAGCGCAGCAGCAGTGAACCCTGCAGCACCAGGGCCATCCGCTCCACCAGCCGCCTGGCACGCGCCTCCACGGCGTCCAGGTCCGCCAGCTCCGTCAGCAGGTCCTTGACCGCCGCGTCGAACCGGTGGTCGGCGCCGCGCGCCTTCCCGACCTCGGTGAGGAAGGCGTCGAGCGCCCGCGGCTCACGCCGCAGCGCCCTCAGCACATCGAGCGCCTGTACGTTGCCCGAGCCCTCCCAGATCGAGTTGAGCGGGGCCTCGCGGAGCAGCCGGGGCATCCCGGACTCCTCGACGTAACCGTTGCCGCCCAGGCACTCCAGGGCCTCCCCGACCACCGCGGCGCAGCGCTTCGTCACCCAGTACTTGGCGGTCGGCACCGCGATCCGCAGGAATGCCCGCTCCGCCTCCGTGTCCGCGTCGTACGCGGCCGCCAGCCGCAGCCCGAGTGTCGTCGCCGCCTCCGACTCCAGGGCCAGATCGGCCAGTACGTTGCGCATCAGCGGCTTCTCGACCAGCAGCCCGCCGAACGCGCTGCGGTGTGCGCTGTGGTGGATCGCCTGGGCCACCGCCTGACGCATCAGTGCTGCCGAGCCGAGCACACAGTCCAGCCGGGTCGCCGCCACCATCTCGATGATGGTGCGCACCCCGCGCCCCTCCTCGCCGACCAGGCGGGCCCACGTCCCGTCGAACTCGACCTCGGCGGAGGCGTTGGACCTGTTGCCCAGCTTGTCCTTGAGACGCTGGATCGCGAACGCGTTGCGCGCGCCGTCCGGCAGGACCCGCGGCAGGAGGAAGCAGCTCAGCCCGCCCGGCGCCTGTGCCAGGACCAGGAAGCCGTCGGACATCGGCGCGGAACAGAACCACTTGTGGCCGGTGAGGAGGTACTCCCCTTCTCCGGCCAGCGGCTCGGCCCGGGTGGTGTTGGACCGTACGTCGGTGCCGCCCTGCTTCTCCGTCATGCCCATCCCGAGGAGCACACCGGCCTTCCGCGTGGCGGGCCGCAGCCCCTCCTCGTACACATGGGACGTCAGCAGCGGCTCCCACTCCGCGGCCAACGCCGGATCCGTCCGCAGCGCCGGGACCGCCGCGTGCGTCATCGACAGCGGACAGCCGTGGCCCGCTTCCGCCTGCGTCCAGACCAGGAACCCGGCCGCGCGCCGCACATGGCCGCCCTCTCTGCTCCAGGCGTCCGTCAGCCCGGCGGTCACCGCGTGTCCCAGCAGCCGGTGCCAGGCCGGGTGGAAGTCCACCTCGTCGATGCGGTGACCGTAGCGGTCGTGGGTGCGCAGCTCCGGGGGATTCTCGTTCGCCTGGGCACCCCACTCCTGGGCCTGGAGGGAGCCGGCGGACAGGCCCAGCGCGCTGAGTTCCTCCCGTACCTCGTCCCGGATTCCGGGCGCGAGATGTCTCTCGACGGCCTCCGTCAGGGCCCGGTCACCGGCGAAGACGTCATAGCCGACCAGCGGCGGAACCTGGTTGGTCACTGTGTGGGTGCTAGGTGCCATGCCGATACGGTAAGGAGGTGCAGGCAGCAAAAGAAACACCCGAGCGGCCACCGGGCCGGCTCCACCGGGCTCGCGTTCTCTACCGCAACGTGTCGAAGCGGCAGATGGCATGGCAGTTGCTCAAGGACACGGTCAACTCGTGCATCGAGTACCGCATCCTCGGCCTCGCGGCCGAGGCGGCGTTCTTCACCCTGCTGTCCCTGCCACCGCTGCTTCTCGGCCTGATCGGATTGCTCGGTTACGTCGACGACTGGACGGCCACCACCACGGTCGCCTCCATCGAACGCAACATCCTCGGCGCGGTGCAGACGGTGCTGTCCGAGCGGGGCGTCAACGACATCGCCAAACCGCTCATAGCCGACGTCACCACCGGTGCGCGTCCCGATGTCATCTCCCTCGGTTTCGCCATCGCCCTCTGGTCGGGCTCACGCGCGGTGAACGTCTTCATCGACACCATCACCGTGATGTACGGCCTCGACGGCCACCGGGGCATCGTCAAGACCCGGCTGCTCGCCTTCCTGCTGTACGTCATCGCCCTGCTGCTGGGGGCCGTGGTGCTGCCCCTGCTGGTGGTGGGTCCCGACCGGGTGGTGGAGTTCGTCCCGTGGGGCACCGAGGTGCTGGCCGTCCTCTACTGGCCGTTGGTCATCGTGCTCTCCATCGCCTTCCTGACGACGCTCTACCACGTGTCCGTTCCCGTCCGCTCACCGTGGATAGAGGACGTACCCGGGGCACTCGTGGCCCTCGCGATGTGGGTGCTGGGCAGCTTCCTGCTGCGGATCTACCTCACCAGCACGGTCGAAGGACCCACCATCTACGGCTCGTTGGCCGCGCCCATCGCCGTCCTGCTCTGGATAGGCATCTCGGCCTTCGCCGTGCTCGTCGGTGCCGCGGTGAACGCGGCGATCGACCACGTCTGGCCCTCGCTGGCCACCGCGGCGGCCCGCGAGGCCAGCGACCGGCTCAAGGCGGCGCAGGCCGCGGAGCTCGTGGCCCGTGCCCAGGCCGCCCACTGGGACGCGTACGCCGACGACGACGAGGACGTGTCCATGCCCTCCGAATTCCCCGAGCGCTGGTCGCGCTTCCTGCCCCCGGACGACGTGGTGTCCCGACTGCACGGGAACCGGGACAAGGACGCCCCCTGAACCCCGTCCCGGCCGGCCCGGTGACCATGGGCGCACGGTACGAGGAGCGGGCGTCGCGCTTCGGCGGCGCGGCCCTGTGGACATGGAGCGGGCCGCGTGAGCCCGGCCGGCCGGTTCTGCCCGACGGCTGCATGGACCTGCTCTGGGTGGGCGGCCGACTGCTGGTGGCCGGCCCCGACACCCGGGCCTTCGCCCCCACCGCCGCGCTCTCCGGCAGCTGCGCCGGCATCCGGTTCGCCCCCGGCACCGCCCCCGCGCTGCTGGGCGTCCCCGCGCACGAGCTGCGCGACCGGCGGATCGCGCTCGATGCGATCTGGCCGGGCCGGGAGGTCCGGGGCCTCACCGAGCGGATCGGAGCCGCCGACGACCCCACCGCCGCGCTGGAGGGCATCGCCCTGCGCAGGGCGGCAGGAGCCGAACCCGCGGACCCGCTCACCGCGGCCGTCGTCGCACGGCTGCGCCAGGGACACTCCGTCGCCGCGACCGCGCACGCCGTCGGGCTCGGAGCCCGCCAGCTGCACCGCCGCTCGCTGGCCGCCTTCGGGTACGGCCCCAAAACACTGGCCAGGGTCCTGCGACTGCAGCGCGCCCTGGCCCTCGTACGCGCGGGCACGCCCTACGCCGAGGCCGCGCACGCGGCGGGCTGTACCGACCAGGCCCATCTGGCCCGGGAGATGCGGGACCTGGCCGGCACGACGCTCGGCCGCTACTTCGCCGTGACGGACCCCGGCGGGTCGGCGGCGAACAGCGAGACCGCGCACCCGTCCGGGTCCAGGACGACCGCGTAACGCTGCCCCCAGACGGCGTCCCAGGGCTCGAGGTGGCCCCGGTGGCCGGCACCGGTCAGATCGGCGTACACCGCGTCGACCTCCGCCGGGCTGTCGCAGAGGAAGGCCAGCCCGAGGCGCTCTCCGCCGCCGGACCCCTTCCAGCCGGGGTCGAAGGAGCGGACGACGTCCTCGGTGTCCCACAGCAGGCGCTGCCCGCCGGGCAGGGCCACTTCGACATGCGGCGCCGATTCGGCGCCTTCGGGGATGTCGAGCCCGAGCCTGCGGTAGAAGGCCAGAGACGCACCCAGGTCGGCGGTGGTGACGGAGATCGCGTCGAGTCGTGGAGTCATGACACGACCGTATGCCGGGGCCGTGGACGGGTCTTGTACGGAACGGTCATGGCCGCCGCTACGCGCAGTCGGCCGGCGAGGTGCCCGGGTCCGTCAGCGGCAGTCCCAGCTGAGCGCGTTCGCTGAGCCAGCGGGTCGGCCGATGGCGCGGGTCGCCCGTCGTGGCGTGCAGCGACCGCTGCAGCTCCAGCATCCGCGCGGCGCCGATCCGGTCGCCCCAGGCCAGTGGACCCGTCGGGTATCCGAGGCCCGTCGTCACGGCGAGGTCGATGTCCGCCGGTGTGGCGAGGGCGCGCTCCGCGATCGACGTGGCGACGGACACCACCGAGGCGAGCAGCCGCTGCGCGACCGAACCCGCGGTGTCCCGCACCACCGACACGGCGTACGGCTCCCCGCCGTCCGCGGCGCGGGCCAGGACCGCGCGGGCGTCCCGCGCGGCGCCCGGGTCGGCGGCGGGCGTCACCGCGAGGACCCGTCGGCGGCCCGCCGGGGGCAGCGGGTCGATGCCGAAGGTGCGCGCGGCGGGCAGCCCCAGTGAGGCCACCGCCGCCGCGACGGTGGTGCCCCAGGTGGGGACGAGGACCAGGGCGGCACCGGTGGGCGCAGGGCCGGACTCGACCGTGGCTCCCGCGTCGGCCAGCATCGTCCGCAGCCCCGCCGAGTCCTCCGCGTACTCGCCCCCCGCGACGAACACCGCCCGGTCCGCGTCCCCCGTCACCGGGGGTTCCGCCACCGGCGCGGGTGCCCCGTCGCCGTACGCGAACCAGCCGCGCCCCGTCTTGCGGCCGTGCAGGCCCGCGGTCACCCGGTTCGGGGTGAGGTAGGAGGGGCGGAGCCGGTCCTCGTGGCGGAAGCCCACCCAGATCGAGTCGATCACGGCGGCCGTGACGTCCAGCCCGGTGAGGTCCATCAGTTCGAACGGCCCCATGCGCAGTCCCAGGGCGTCCCGGGCGATCCGGTCGATCCCGGCCGGATCGGCCACGGACTCCTCCAGCAGCGCCAGGGCTTCCGTCACCAGCCCCCGTCCGGCGTGGTTGACCAGGAAACCGGGGGTGTCGGCGACGGTGACCGCGCGGTGTCCGCAGCTCTCGACCAGCGCGGTGAGGGCCGGTGGGATCTCCGGACGGGTGGCGGCGCCCGGCACGACCTCGACGATCTTCATCAGCGGCACGGGGTTGAAGAAGTGCAGCCCCGCCATCCGCCCCGGATCCCGCAGCGAGGCGGCGATCCGGGTCACCGACAGGGAGGAGGTGTTGGTCGCGAAGACCGCCGACTCCGGCAGCGCCCGCTCCAGCTTCCCGAAGACCTCGGCCTTGGTGTCCAGGTCCTCCCGCACGGCCTCGATGACCAGCTCGACCTCCGGGCCCCGGGCCCACGGGTCGTCCAGCGGGATCAGCCGCTCCAGGGCCGCGGCCATGTCCTCGGCGGACATCCGGCCCTTCCCTGCCGCGCGTTCCAGCATGGAGCGTACGAAGTCCACGGCCGCCGTCACCGCCTCGGTACGGACGTCGCAGAGCTCGACGGTGTGTCCGGCGGACGCCGCCCACTGGGCGATGCCGCGGCCCATGGCTCCGGCTCCGACGATCCTGATGCGCATGGCGGTGGCGTCCTCTCGGGAGGTGGCTGGGTGTCAGCGAGGGTAGACGCGGCCGGGGCCGGCATCCTCGCTCGGGGTCGGAACACCGCCACGACACGGCGCGGCCAGGTGGTCGGCCTGCGCGTCGGGGTCCGTCAGCCGGTTCAGCCTGGCCGGTACGTCGAAGCCGACCAGCAGCACCACGATCGCCGTACCCGCGAAGGTCAGCACGGCGAGGGCCCGGCCCAGGTCCATCCCGGACGCCAGATGCGCCCCGAGCACCGGGGCCACGGCCCCGCCGAGTGCACCCACGTTGTAGGTGAAGCCCAGCGCGGCCCCACGGCTCGCGGTCGGGAAGTGGCCGCCGATGTACCGGGGCAGCAGTCCGGAGATGCCGAAGCTGGTGGCCTGCAGCAGGAACAGCAGACAGCCGAGCACCAGCAGGTCGTCCTTCACCGCGAAGACCGGGTAGACGAACGCCAGCGAGGCCACCAGCGTCAGCGCGTACGCCTTCTTCGCCCCGATCCGGTCGCCGAGGAAGCCGGCCGCCCAGCAGCCCACCATGGTGCCGAAGCCCGCGAAGTACAGGACGTCGGTGACCTGTTCGGCGCTGTAGCCCAGATCGGTCTTCAGATAGGTGGGCAGCAGCGCCTGGATCGGCCAGGAGTACAGGAACGCGAAGAACAGCGTCACGATCATCGAGACGTACAGCAGCCAGCCGCGCTTCCCGCCGAGCTGTACCGCGAACGCGACGAGTGCGAGCCCGGCGACCACCGACAGGACCGGCACCAGCCCCTCGCCGCCCGGGGTGAAGACCAGGAAGAGCGCCAGGGTGGCGGCCACGATCAGGACGGTGTTGGCCACGGCCAGCCGCGGGGTCCGGAACAGGGGCCTGAAGGGGTTGGGCTTCGCGCCCCGGTCCGCGACGTCCGACGCCCACTCCTCGGCCTCCGGCAGGGCGCGCCGCATCCACAGCGCGACCACGATCGGTACGAGGCCCAGGTAGAACATCCACCGCCAGCCGAGCGAGGGAACCACCCAGGTGTAGACCTGCGCCGCGAGGACCGAGCCGACGGAGAAGCCGGAGATCAGGAAGCCGCTGGCCCGGCCGCGCAGGCGGGCCGGCCAGCTCTCCATGACGTACGTGGCGCTGGCGCTGTACTCCCCGGCCATGCCCATGCCGATGGCCAGCCGGGCGGCGAAGAGGCTGTGGTAGTTCCAGGCGAACCCGCAGGCGAAGGTGCCCAGGGAGTAGAGCAGGATGCTCAGCACCATGGAGAGCTTGCGGCCGTACCGGTCGCCGATGGCGCCCAGTACCGCGCCGCCCAGCCACCGGGTGATGAAGGCGCCGGAGATCAGGCTGGCGGCCTGGACCGTGCTCAGTCCGAACTCGTCACTGATCTCGGTGAGGACGAGCGTGATGAGGACGAAGTCGAAGCCGTCGAGGACGTAGCCGATCCACGCGGCGAAGAAGGACTTCCACTGGGTGCCGCTCACCTCGCGGTACCAGGGGAGCGTGGGGGAGGTTTTCTGCACGGTGCGCTCCATGGTGCGGCGGGACGGCCCGTCCGGTCGCCCGGGCGGCCCTCCCGCGTGGTGAGGGCGCTCAGGGCCGGGCGAGGCCGGCGACGAAGCGGGAGGTCAGGGCGGTGGGTGCGGTGATGGCGGTTCCGACCACGACGCTGTGCGCGCCGCGGGCGAGGGCTTCGGCAGCCTCCTCGGGGGTATTGATACGGCCTTCGGCGACGACCGGTACAGAGATGGCGGCCGAGAGAGATGTCACAAGGTCCAGATCCGGTCCGGTCTGCTTCGGGGACCCCGGCACGTAGCCGGACAGGGTCGTGGAGACGAAGTCGGCCCCTTGCCCGGCGGCGGCGATGCCCTCGGCGAGTGTGGAGACATCGGCCATGACCAGGGCTCCCGCCCCGTGCACGGCGGTGACCAGCTCGGCGAAGGTGGAGCCGTCGGGGCGCGGCCGGTCGGTGGCGTCGGCGGCGACCACGGCCGCACCGGCCTCGACGAGCGCGAGGGCGTGCCGGACGGTCGGGGTGATGTAGACGCCGGTGTCGCCGTCCTTCCACAGACCGATGACCGGCAGGTTCACGGCCGCGGTGATCGCGGCCACGACCTCGGGCTCGTTGGCGCGGATCGCGGACCCGCCGCCGGCCCCGGCCGCGAGGGCCAGACGTACGAGGGTGGCGGTCTCCCGCATCGGGTCGCCCGGGGGCGCCTGGCAGGAGACGATCAGCCGCCCCCGGAGGGTGTCGGCCAGCTTGTGTGCGGTCATGAGGGTGCTCCCGGGTGGTGGAGGGGAAGGGCGGTGGTCAGGGCGGCGGCGCCCCGTACGGCGGCGTCGTGGCCGAAACGCGGGGGTGCGACGGAGAGTCCGCGCAGCGGTGGCATCAGTTCGCCGGCGAAGGCGGCGGCCAGCGCGTCGCCGTACAGCGGACCGATCCGGGGGACCCCGCCGCCGACGACGACCCGGTCGGGGCCGAGCGCGTTGGCGAGGCCGCCGAGGGCCCGCCCGGCGGCCGTCGCCCCGGTGGTGACGGCACGCACGGCGGCGTCGTCGCCCCGGGCCGCCCGGGCGGCCACCGCTTCGAGCCGGTCCACCGGGGTGCCGGTGAGCCGTGCGTAGTGGGCGGCGATGCCCGGGCCGGAGGCGATGACCTCCAGATGTCCGGTGGCCCCGCAGGTGCAGGGCAGCCCGGCGGCCTCCGCGCTGGGGAGGTGGCCGAGGTGCCCAGCGATACCGGCGGCGCCGTGCAGCATCCGCCCGTCGACGGCGAGGGCGCCGCCCACGCCCGTGCCGACGGCCGCGAACAGCAGCGAGGCGTGGCTGCCCGGCAGGGCGGCGAGCTCCGGGCCCGCTGTGGCGCGTACGTCGTTGTCGCAGGCCACCGGCAGGCCGGTACGTTCCGCCAGGCCGGCGCCGAGCGCGGTGCCCGCCCAGCCGCTGATCGAGTCGGTGGCGCTGGTGACCATGCCGCTGCGGGGGTCGACGACCCCGGCGGCGGCGATGCCCAGGACCGTGGCCCGGCGGCCGGGGTCCACCTCGGCCGCCGCCGCGGCGAGCGCGTCGAGCACCGCTTCGGCGCCGTCCCGGGCGGGGGTGGGGCGGGTGTGCCGGGCCAGTACCGTGCCGCCGGCTCCGAAGAGCGCGCCGGCGATCTTCGTACCGCCGAGGTCGAGGCCGATCACCGCGGCCCCGGTCGGCCGCGCGCTCATCGGACCGGCGGCAGACCGGCGCCGCGCAGCCGCTCCGCGATCAGCGCGACGGACTCGTCGGACAGCTGGATCTGCGGGAAGGCGGTGGCGCCGTTGTCGATGACACCGAGCAGCCGCAGTGCCTGCTTGAAGGAGCCGAGCGCCGAGGAGCTGCGGCCCATGTCCTGTTCGGGACCGACGTCGACCATGGCGAACAGCTTGATGAGCCGCTCCTGTTCCCGGGCGGCGAGCTCCCAGTCGCCGGCCCGCGCGGCGTCGTACAGGCGGACGTAGCCGGCCGGGTCCACGTTGCCGATGCCGGGAACGACACCGTCGGCTCCGGCCAGCAGCGCGGCGTCCACGGTGAGTTCGGAACCGGTCAGCACGCTGAAGTGCGGCACGGGCCCCTGGGCCCGGCCCTCGCGCCCGCCGAGCTCCACGATCAGCCGCCGCAGACCGCCCTCGTCACCGCTGCTGTCCTTGAGCCCGGCGAGGGTGCCGTCCTCGGCCAGCTCGCGTACCAGGGCACCGGAGAGCTTGGAGTGCACGGCCACGGGGATGTCGTAGGCGAACAGCGGCAGGTCGACCGCGGCGCGCAGCCGGCGGAAGTGCCCGGCGATCTCCTTCGGGTGCGTACGGGTGTAGAAGGGCGCCGTCGCCACGAGGGCGTCCGCGCCGAGTTCCGCGGCGGTCCTGGCGTGCTCGGTGACCCGGGCGGTCGTCGTGTCGATGACCCCGGCGAGGACCGGGACCCGGCCGCCGGCCGCGGCGACCACGGTCCGCAGCGCGGTGGCGCGCTGGTCGTCGGTGAGATAGGCGACCTCACTGGTCGAACCGAGCGCGAAGAGCCCGTGCACGCCGCCGTCGACGAGGTGGCCGACGAGCCGGGTCAGGGAGGCCGTGTCGATCTCCCCGCGGTCGTCGAGCGGGGTGCAGACCGGCGGTACGACGCCGTGCAGCGGTGCGGTCAAGGACATGGTGAAGGGCTCCAGCTCGTTCGGTACGCCGGTCCGCCGCCGAAAGGGCAGCGGACCGAAACATGAGACGTAAGATGTCCTATGTCTGGACTCACCTTAAACAGATGCCCCGGCGACCGGTCAAGAGGTGCCGGCGGCCGGCGACACCCCAGGAGGACTGTTGTGGCCCGCCCCACCATGGCGCAGGACATCGAGCGAAGGATCAAGGAACTGATCCTCGAACGAAGGCTCGGACCGGGCGATCCTCTGCCCACCGAGGCCGAGTTGATGGAGCTCTTCTCGGCCGGACGCGTCTCGGTGCGGGAGGCACTCAAGGCGCTCCAGGCCATGAACGTCGTCGAGATCCGGCGCGGTTACGGAACCTTCGTCGGCTCCCTCTCCCTGTCGCCGTTCGCCGAGGGGCTGGCCTTCCGCGCCGCCGTCCGGCACGGGCAGGGCGAGCCGGGCCTGCTGGAGCTGATGAAGGTGCGTGAGGCGCTGGAGACCGGACTGGTCGGCGCAGTCACCGCCGGTGTGCCCGCGGAGGACCTGGCCGTGCTGAGGGGCCTCGTCGCGACGATGGAGGCCGAGGCCGCCCGGCACGGCCGGGTCGCCCGGGCCACCGACCGTGCCTTCCACCTCGCGCTCTACGCCTCGCTCGACAACCACCTGCTCAGCGAGGTGCTGGACGCGTTCTGGGCGGCCATGGACCGGGTGCGCGAGGACGTCGACGACGGTCACCAGGACCCCGCCGTCACCTGCGCCCAGCACCACGAGATCGTCGAGGCCGTCGCGGCGGCCGACGGTGTGCGTGCGGTGCGAGCCATGCGTACGCACTTCGGCGGGATCAGGGCCCGCCTCGAACCCCGGTCCGCGCCCGCTCGGGGATGACTGCTCGTCAGCCCGGCACGTCACGGCACCGCGCGCCCACCGTCCCCGGGTGTCACGGGGTGACGGTCACCGTCCGGCTGCCGGAGGCCTGCTTGCCGTCGGCCCTGTAGGTCACGGTGAGCCCCGCGCTCCCGGAGGCGCCCGCCGGGATCGTGACGGGGACCTTGATGTTCGCGCCCTCACCCGGCCGGACCTGCGGGAACGCCACCTGCTTCGTCGTCCAGCCGCTGGGCACCGTCAGATCGAGCGTTCCCGCCGAGCGGGTCACGTCCATCCGGTTGACGACCCGGACGGTGACCTCCGTGGCCGTGCCCGCCTTCAGGGTGGCCGGCGGGGTGATGGTGATGTCGGCGCAGGTGCCGCCGAGCCACTTCAGATCGAACGAGGAGTAGGTGATGTGCTGGTAGTTGTCGCGCTCGTACAGCAGGCCGACCCGGCCGTCCGGCAGTCGCGTCAGGGTCGAGTACGCGGCACTTCCCGGGTCGACGACCTTGCGGATCGGCCAGGACTTCCCGTTGTCGCAGGACATCTTCACGGTGAGGTTGCTCCGTGAGGACGTGCTCTCCGTGTTGCTGAACAGCAGCCAGGAGGACGTCGGGTCGGACGCGGGCGCGTCCGGGGCGTAGCGGATGACCGAGCCGTTGTTCGCCGGGTCCGGGAGCTCCGTGTCCTGTGTGAACGGCGTGTAGTTGACCCCGCCGTCCGTGGAGTAGGCGATCGTCCGGTACGGCGCGGAACGGTTGTTCAGCATGATGCGGCCGTCGCTGAGCTCGACGGTCTTGTTCTCGTCCCCGCCGGGCCCGACCGGGTTGCCCGTCCTCCAGGTCTCGCCGTGGTCGTCGCTGTAGGCGCTGACCGCGTAGTTGGCCCCGTTGTGGCGGATGGCGTACTGCTGGATCAGCCGCCCCTCGTACGTACCGTTGCGCACCTGGATGCCTTCGCCGGAGGCCGCGAACATCCCGCCCCAGGCCGGGTTCTTGATCTGCCCGGTGATCCGGCGGTGCGTCCAGGTCAGTCCGTCGTCGTCCGAGTAGCTGTAGTCGGCCTGGAGGACATCCGGGTCGGTCTCGTCGTTGCCGGTCGCCGAGCCGAAGAAGCCCTGGTTCACGGATCCCGCGTAGAAGACGAAGATGCGGCCCGTGGTGCGGTCCACGAGCAGGCTGGGATCGCCGAAGCCCTTGGGCGCGGCCTCCTTGCGGATGACCTGCTGGTTCTGCCAGGTCGTTCCGCCGTCGGTGCTGCGCCGCAGGACGACACCGAGGTTGCCCGGCAGGTCGCCGAGCGTGGGGCGGGAGTCGTAGGCGGCGAGCAGGGTGCCCTTGACGGAGGTGGTCAGCGCGGGGATGCGGTAGAAGGGGGATCCGACGCCCTGGGCCGTGAGGTCCTGGGAGGTCAGTTCGCCGGCGGCGGGGGCGCCGTGGGCGCTGCCGGCCGTGGTGGCCACCATGACGGCGGCGGACAGCAGGGCGACGGTGACTCTGCGCTGCATGAACGGTCTCTCTTCTCGTGTGGGGGAGAGCTACGGAGATGGAGCGGCGCGCGTGGCGTGACGGGCCGACGCGTCAGGGGACGGAAAGGGTGCACACCCGGCTGCCGGTGTCGAAGATCTGCAGCTCTTCGATCATCTTCAGGGCGATGCGGTGATGACCCCGCTCGTTGGGATGCAGCCCGTCGCTGAGCAGGGACAGGGGGACCTGACCGCCGTTGCCGGCCAGCCAGTCGTTGTAGTGGTCGACGAAAACGGCCTCCTGCTGCGCGGCGACCTCGCTCATGACCTGTGCGTACTGCGAAAGGTTCACCCGGGCGGGCCACTTGGCCGGATCGACCGGGTTGGGTGCCCGGAGGACCAGGGCCGGGGACCCGGGCAGCGCGCGCACCGAGCCGGCCAGCGAGAGGAGATGGGCCCGGTACTTCTCCGGGCCGAGGCCCGACGTCGCGATGTCGTTGGTCCCGATCATGATCGAGACGACCTTCGGCGAGAAGGCGGTGACCCGCTCGCCGAAGTACGAGACGAGTTCGGCGCTCGTGGCGCCGCTCACCCCCGAATCGATCACGAAGTCGCGGTTCTTGGGTTTGCCCAGCTCCCAGCGGACGCGTTCGGTCCAGTGCTCCGGATAGCTGCGCCAGCCGTTGGTGTGCAGGGCGCCGTGGGTGATGCTGTCACCGGTGAACAGCCAGGTGGCGGGGGTGTTGCTGTTGAGCGCCGTGGAGATCCGGCCGTGGTCGGCGACGACGGGACGCGGGCACTGGGCGACCAGTTCCTCCGTGCCGAGCACCCGGCCCCAGACCGCCGCCCGCTCGATGGTGCCCGTGAAGAACCATTCGCCGGACGGGTGATCGCTGTCCAGGTTCCCACCGAGCGTCAGCGCGGTCAGCCCCGACACACTGCCGAAGAACGGTCGGGTCGCCGTGTCGAACACCGCCTGGCCGCCCGCGTGGACCAGGGTGCGGGTGCCGCTGACGGTGACGGCGACGGTGTGCTGCCGACCGTCGTCGTAGCGTGTCCTGGTCGTGACGTCGAGGAGGACGGCGCCCTTCTGCCGGACCGAGAACCGCAGGGCTCCGCCGGTGAGGTTCAGCGTGAGGTTGGAGGAAGGAGCGGACGGGTCCGAGGCGCTGATCAGTGTCATCGCCTGGTTGTGGCTCGTGGTGCGGAAGGTGACGAGGATCGTCCCGGTGCTGAGCGGGGCGACGGCCCCCGCCGAGGACGACAGGTCGACATACGTGCGGCCTGCCAGGTCCACGGGCGTCCGGTGGTCCACGAGCGGGCCGCCGGTGGCGGCGAAGGCCCGGCCGGCCGGGTGGCCGGACAGGGCCGCCGCGCCTGCGGCAAGGAGTACGGAACGTCTGCGCACGGAGCTGCCTCCGGTCAGGAGAGTGCGGCCTGCCCGGTCGGGAGGCCGGCGAACAAGGAGTGGACCCAGGCCAGTTGCTCGGCCCGGTGGTACTCGGCGCCGCCCTCGTGCCCGTTGAACTCGTAGACGCGTACGTCCTTGGGGCCCGCGTAACGGTTGTAGGCCGTGAAGCAGGTGGAGGGCGGGCAGATCTCGTCCATCAGCGCGATGGAGAACAGCGCGGGCGCGGTCGCCCGGGTGGCGTGGTGCGCCCCGTCGAAGTACGACAGCGTGCGGAACACCGACTCGGTGCGGTCGCGGTAGAGCTGGAGGTAGGCGGCGACCTCGGTGTAGGGCGGCACGCCGGCGATCCGCGCGGCCCGGGAGATGTTGCAGAGGAACGGGACGTCGGGCATCACGCCGGCCAGCCCGGGTACGAGCCCGGCCACGGCCAGTGCGATGCCGCCGCCCTGGCTGAACCCGGTCACCACGATGCGGGCGGGATCGATCTCGGGGTGCTCGCGCATCGCCTCCACGCAGCGCACCGCGTCGGTGAACACCCGCCGGTAGTAGAAGGTCCCGGGGCTCTCCACGCCCCGGGTCAGGAAGCCCGGCACGGCACCGGCGGCCCCGGGGTCGGAGTCGGGTGTGACGCCGCCCGCCGCGGACCAGCCCTGGCCCCGGGTGTCCATGACCAGGTGCGCGTATCCGGCGCAGGCCCACATCAACTGCTCGTGTGCCAGCCCCCGGCCGCGCCCGTAACCCAGGAACTCGACGACGCAGCCGAGTGGTCCGGTGGCCCCGGTGGGGATGTGCAGCCAGCCGCGCACAGGACGGCCGCCGTACCCCGGCACGCTCACGTCGTACGTACGCACCTGGGTCAGCCCGCAGTCCACCTGCTTGTACCGGGGCTCGTCCTGGACGCCGTCGTGCGGCCCCTCGCCGAGCGTGTCGGCCCAGAAGGCGTCGAAGTCGTCGGGCAGCGGGAGTTCGGGCCGGTAGGTGAGGCATTCCGCGAGCGTGAGATCGGCCGACGGCATGGCTGTGCCCTCCTGGGGTACGGGAAGCGACAGGACAGAAGACGTCAGATGTCCTGTCGGCAACCGGACCCTAGGGAGCCTTGTGGCCGGACGTCAAGGGTGTGGTGACCACGGAGCCCGGCCTCCGGGGTGAGGGCGGGAGGCCGGGGCTCTCCTCGGTCAGGCCGGGGCCGCCCCGCGTGACCTGGCCTCGGCGATCCGCCGCCTGACGGGCGCGTAGTGATCGTCGAGGGCCTTGAGGAAGGCGACGACATCGCCCGCCCTGGCGGCGTCCACGATGTTCTGGTGGGCGGCGACCGTCGCCGTCTCGTCCGCGTGTGTGAATCCGTCGAGATGCGGCGCGACGATCGTGTAGACGTCCCAGAAGGCCATCGAGAGCTGGCCGATCAGATCGTTGCCGAGGGGGGCCACCAGGAGGGCGTGGAAGGACCGGTCCGCCGCGACGAAGCCGTGCCCGTCGCCCGCGCCGGTGGCACGCATGGTCGCCACGAGGCCGTCCAGGGTGTCGAGCTGCTCCGTGCTGAGCGAGGAGATGATCCGGTCGGCCATGCCCCTCTCGAAGAGTTCGCGGACATCGACGAGGTCGGCCATCACCTGGAAGTCGTCGTCGGGCGAGAGGAGGCCACGGAAGGTGAGGCTCTCCACCAGTGCGGACAGGCTCAGCCGGCCGACGTACGTCCCGTGGCCGTGGCGCACCTCGACGATGTCGAGGGCGGCGAGGATCTTGACGGCCTCCCGGACGCTGGACCGGCTGGCGCCGAGCGCCTCGCACAGGGCCGGCTCGGTCGGCAGAGGGTCCCCGGGGCGCAGCCGCTCGTCCAGGATGTAGCGCTTGATGCCCTCCACGACTTCCTGTCGCAACAGGGTGCGCCCGGGACGCGTGCCGGACATATCTGAACTCCCCACCTCTTGACCCCTCTCGATTGTCAAGCTACGTTCCCACGCTATCAAGGCATCAGACATCTGACGTCTGATGCTTGGTGGTTCATCGGCACCCCGACAGCCACCGGAACCGCACGTCTCCACCCTTTTCGCCATCGAAGTCCCTTGGAGGACCCGTGCCCGAGCTGAGGCCAGCCGGCGTCGAGCGCCGCACCTTCCTGCGTTACACGAGCGCCATCGGCGCGGCCGCCGCGATCACGGCAGGCCTTTCGGCATGCGGCGGGCCCTCCTCGACCGCCGACGGCGCGGCGGGCAAGGGGGACGGCAGCGGCACCATCGAGGCCGGTCTGTCGTACCCGCTGTCGACCGGATTCGACCCGATGATCACGTCGGGCGCCACGCCGTACGCCGCCAACATGCACATCTTCGAGGGCCTCGTGGATCTCGATCCCGCGACACTCGTGGCCCGCCCCGCGCTCGCCACCGAGATGCCGAAGAAGATCAACGCCACCACCTACCGGGCCACTCTCCGCGACGGTGCGACCTTCCACGACGGGTCACCGGTCACCGCCGATGACGTCGTGTTCAGCTTCGAACGCATCCTGGACCCGAAGAACGCCTCGCTGATGGCGCAGTTCGTGCCGTTCATCGACACCGTCACCGCCGTCGACACCAAGACGGTCGAGTTCAAGCTCAAGCACGCCTTCGCACTCTTCCCGTCCCGCATCGCCGTCGCCCGGATCGTGCCGAAGAAGACGGTCGAGGCGGACGTCAAGGGGTTCGACGCCAAGCCGGTCGGCTCCGGGCCCTACAAGTTCGTCGAGGCCACCCGCGAGGACAAGATCGTCTTCGAGAAGTTCGCCGCGTACAACGGCCCCCACCCGGCCAAGGCCGAGAAGATGATCTGGCGCCTGATGTCGGACCAGTCGGCCCGCGTCAGCGCCATGGAGTCCGGCCGCGTCCAGGCCATCGAGGACGTCCCGTACATCGACGTGAAGCGGCTCTCCGCCACCACGAAGACCGAGTCCGTGCAGTCCTTCGGCCTCCTCTTCCTGATGTTCAACACCGCCGACAAGCGCTTCGCCGACAAGCGGGTCCGCCAGGCGCTGCACTACGCGCTGGACACCGAGAAGATCATCAAGACCGCCATGGTCGGGAACGCGGCGGCCGCGACGGGATACGTCCCCCGGACGCACCCCGATTACCACCAGGCCGCCACCGTCTACACGCACGACGTGGCCAAGGCCAAGAAGCTGCTCGGCGAAGCGGGCGTGGGCAAGCTCGAGTTCACCGTCCTGACCACCGACACCGGCTGGGTCAAGGACATCGCCCCGCTGCTCAAGGAGAGCTGGGCCGCCGCAGGCATCGAGGCCACCCTGAGCATCGCGCAGTCCCCGGCCCAGTACGCCAAGGTCGACAGCGGCGACTTCGAGGTCCTGGTCGCACCCGGCGACCCCTCCGTCTTCGGCAACGACGCCGACCTCCTGATGCGGTGGTTCTACTACGGCTTCTGGCCGGAGAAGCGCTACGGCTGGGCCACGACCGCCGAGTACAAGCAGGTCAAGCAGCTCCTCGACAAGGCCGCCCGGGCCGCCGACGAGCCCGCGCGCAAGCAGCTGTGGGGCCAGATCACCGACCTCGTCGCCGAAGAGGCCGCGCTCTACCCGATCCTCCACCGCAAGCTGCCCACCGCCTGGAACGAGAAGGCCCTGCCCGGCTTCGAGCCGCTGCCCACCACGGGCCTGTCCTTCGTGGACGTCGGCCGCGCCTGACCCCCACCGGTCCGGGCCGCCCTCCCCGGCGGCCCGGACCGCAGTCCGCCCAATCGCAAGGAACCCGACGATGGTTGCTTTTCTCCGGCTCGCGCTGCGCCGCGTCGCGATGATGCCGGTGATGATCCTCGGCATCGCGCTGCTGGTCTTCGTGGTGTTGCAGTTCTCGCCGGTCGACCCGGCCTTCAACGCGCTCGGGGAGAGCGCCACCCCGGAGGCCCGGGAGGCCTTCGCCGAGGCCAACGGTCTCAATGACCCGCTGCCCGTGCGCTACGTCGACTTCCTCGGCCAGTTGCTCCACTTCGACCTCGGGATGACCGTCCCGCCGAGCCAGCCCGTGATCGACCGGATCACCGCGGCCTTCCCGCTCACCCTCCAGCTCACCTTCCTCGGACTGCTCCTCGCGGTCGTCCTGGCCGTCGTCGGCGGCGTACTGGGCGCCATGTACCGCGACCGCTGGCCCGACCAGCTCTTCCGGATCCTGTCCATGGCCGGTGTCGCCGTCCCGTCGTTCTGGCTCGGCGTCCTGCTCATCCAGCAGTTCGCCCTGAACACCCGGATCTTCCCGACCGGCGGATACACCAACCCCGCGGACTCGTTCAGCGGCTGGCTCACCACCATGGTCCTGCCCGCCGTCTCGCTCGCGGTACCCGTCGCGGCGTCCCTCGCCCGCCTCGTCCGCACCTCGATGGTCGCCGAACTCGACCGCGACTACGTCCGTACCGCCCAGGGCAACGGCCTGCCGGTCTTCCTGGTGATCCGCTCGGTGCTGCGCAACGCGCTCGTCACCCCGCTCACCGTGCTCGGCGTCAAGGTCGGCTACCTGCTCAGCGGAGCCGTCGTCATCGAGGCGATCTTCGACCTGCCCGGCATGGGCAAACTCATCCTCGAAGGTGTCACCGGCGGCGACGTGGCCCTGGTCCAGGGCACCGTACTGACCATCGCCATCGCTTTCCTGGTGGTCAACGTCATCGTCGACCTGCTCTATCTGCTGGTCAACCCGCGCATCAGGACGGTGTGACATGTTCACCACGGGCCGTCTGGCCAAGAAGCTCTCCCGACCGGGCATCGCCTTCCGCGCCCTCCCGGTCACCTCCCGCGTCGCCCTCGGTGTCCTGGTCGTCGTCGTCCTCGGCGCCGTACTCGCCCCCCTGCTCACCCAGGACCCGCTGACCACGGGCACCCCCGTGCAGGCCCCCAGCGGCGAGCACTGGTTCGGCACCGACCGGGCGGGACGCGACGTGTTCGCCCGCGTGGTGCACGGATCGCGCTACTCCCTGGTCATCGGCCTCGGCGCGACAGCCGTCGCGCTGATCGCCGGAGCCGTCCTCGGCTCGCTCGCCGCCACCTCGCGCAAACTCGGCGACGAATCCGTCATGCGCACCCTCGACATCGTGATGTCGTTCCCGCCGATCGCGCTCGCGGCCGTCCTCGTCGCCGTGTTCGGCACCAGCATCCCGGTGATCATCTTCACCATCGCCTTCGTGTACACCCCCTCGCTCGCCCGCGTCGTACGCGCCAACGTCCTCGCGCAGTACGGCGAGGACTACGTAGCGGCCGAGAAGGTCATCGGCGCACGGCGTGGCTACATCGTGCTGCGCCACGTCGCCGTCAACTGCATGGCCCCCGTCATGGTGTTCGCCACCGTCATGGTCGCCGAGGCCATCATCTTCGAGGCCAGCCTCTCCTTCATCGGCGCCGGCGTGCAGGACCCCGACCCCAGCTGGGGCAGCGTCCTCGCCTACGGCCGGCAGATCCTCCTGGCGGGCGGCTGGTGGGCCACCTTCTTCCCCGGCCTGGCCCTGCTGGTCACCGTACTCGCGCTCAACATCCTGTCGGAGGGCCTCACCGACGCCTCCGCCGCGCCCAGGAACGCACGCCCCTCGGCCGATTCCAGGACCGTCGCGGCCCCGGACCCCGTCGAGGCCGCCTCGACCGTCGACATCGACGCCGCGCTGGCCGAGCTCGCCCGGCACATCGACGCCACCGAGCCCGCGCTCACCCCGGTACCCGAGGACGCGGGCGAACTCCTCGTCGTACGCGACCTCGCCATCCGCTTCCCGGACCGCTACGGCGAGATCCCCGTCGTCGACAAGCTGAACTTCACCGTCCACGAGGGCGAGACCCTCGGCCTGGTCGGTGAGTCCGGGTGCGGCAAATCCATCACCAGCCTCGCCGTCATGGGCCTCCTCGCCCGCAACGCCGAAGTCAGCGGTGAGATCCTCTACCGCGGCCGGGATCTGCTGAAGCTTCCCCTCAAGGAACGCCGGGCGCTGATGGGCCCCGAGATCGCGATGGTCTACCAGGACGCGCTCTCCTCCCTCAACCCCTCCGTCCTCGTCGGCACCCAGCTGAAGCAGCTGACCTCACGCGGAGGCACCAAGACACCCGCCGAACTCCTCGAACTCGTCGGACTGTCACCGGAACGCACCCTGCGCAGCTACCCGCACGAGCTCTCCGGCGGCCAGCGCCAGCGCGTCCTCATCGCCATGGCCCTGTCCCGCAGCCCCCGCCTCCTGATCGCGGACGAACCGACCACCGCCCTCGACGTCACCGTCCAGGCCCAGGTCGTCGAGCTCCTGATCAGGCTGCGCGACGAACTCGGCTTCGCCATGGTGCTGGTCTCCCACGACCTCGCCCTGGTCGGCGACCTCGCGCACCGGGTCGCCGTCATGTACGCCGGACGCCTCGCCGAGATCGGCGACACACGAGCCGTCCTCACCGACCCCGCCCACCACTACAGCCGGGGCCTCCTCGGCTCCGTCGTCTCCCTGGAAGCCGGCGCGGACCGGCTCCACCAGATCCGCGGAGTCGTCCCCGCCCCCCAGGGCTTCGGCCAGGGCTGCCGCTTCGCGGGACGCTGCGGTGCGGCGACCCAACTCTGCCGCACCACGACCCCCGCGCTCACCGCACGCGGCACCGCGGAGGACCACGGCTCCGCCTGCCACCACCCGGCCGGAGCCGAGAAGCTGGAAGGGAGCGCCCTGTGATCGAGCTCAACGGCGTCCACGTACGCCACAAGGCACGCAGCGGAGGCCTCTTCAGCCGCGATGCCGTCCACGCGCTGACGGACGCGACCCTGCGGGTCGAACGCGGCGAGATCGTGGGTCTGGTGGGGGAGTCGGGCTGTGGCAAGTCCACGCTCGCCCGGGTGCTGACCGGTCTGCAGAAGCCCACCGAGGGTGAGGTCCTCTTCCACGGGCGCGACCTGTGGGAGATGTCGGCCGCCGAGCGGCGGGACGACTTCGGCGCGGCCGTCGGAGTCGTCTTCCAGGACCCCTCCACCGCGCTCAACCCGCGCCTCACCGTCCGCCAGATCCTCCTCGACCCGCTCGACGTCCACCGGCGCGGCACCCGCGAGGCGCGGGAGGCCCGGGTCGAGGAACTGCTCGACCTGGTCGGGCTGCCCGGACACACACTCGCCGCACTGCCCGGACAGCTCTCCGGCGGGCAGCGTCAGCGTGTGGCCATCGCCCGGGCCCTCGCCCTCGAACCGGAACTGATCGTCGCCGACGAACCGACCTCCGCGCTCGACGTCTCCGTGCGCGCCCAGGTACTCAACCTCCTCGTCGACCTGCGTGAACGCCTGGGCCTCGGCATGGTGTTCATCTCGCACGACATCCAGACCGTTCGTTACCTCGCCGACCGCATCGCCGTCCTCTACCTCGGCCGCATCGTCGAGGAGGGCCGGGCCGCCGAGGTGGCGGGCGCACCCGGGCACCCGTACACCGAGGCGCTGCTCTCCGCGACGCCCAGCCTGCTGGAGGCGACCCAGCGCATCGTGCTCACCGGCCCGGTGCCCTCCGCCACCAACCCCCCGCCCGGCTGTCCCTTCAGCACCCGCTGCTGGAAGGCGGACGCGGAGTGCTCCACGGCGTTCCCCGCGGAGACCTCCGGGCCCGGCGGGCACCGCTGGCACTGCGTCCACCCCCAGACCTCCGTCTCCCCCGCCGGGGACCGGACCCCCGTACCGCCCGCAAGGAGCACCGCATGACCACCACCGGCACCCCCTACTCCGGAGTGATCCCGCCCGTCGTCACCCCGCTCACAGCGGACGGTGAGCTCGACCGGGCCTCCCTGGAGCGGGTCGTCGGCCATCTCCTCGACGGAGGTGTCAGCGGCCTCTTCGCCCTCGGCAGCTCCGGCGAGACGGCCTACCTGACCCCGAGTCAGCAGGACGAGGTCATCAAGGTGATCACCGCGACGGCGGCGGGCCGGGTACCGGTCCTCGTCGGTGCCATCGAGACCACCACCAACCGGGCGATCGAGCGGGCACGTGCGGCGGCCGCACTCGGCGCCGACGCGGTCGTGGCCACCGCGCCCTTCTACACACGCACCCATGCCACGGAGATCGACCGCCATTTCCGGGACATCGCCGCGGCCGTGGAGCTGCCGCTCCTCGCGTACGACGTACCGGTCTGCGTGCACAGCAAGCTGGACCCGGAACTCCTGCTGCCGCTCGCGGCGGTCGGAGTGCTCGCGGGGGTGAAGGACTCCAGTGGGGACGACGGATCCTTCCGCCGGCTGGCCCTCGGGGCCAGGGACCTGCCGGGCTTCGCCGTGCTGACCGGACACGAGCTGGTGGTCGACGCGATGATGCTGAGCGGCGCCCACGGCTCCGTGCCCGGCCTGGGCAACGTGGACCCGCACGGTTACGTACGCCTGCACGAGGCGGCCGTACGCGGTGACTGGGCGACAGCCAAGGCCGAACAGGACCGTCTCGTAGCGCTGTTCGACATCGTGGGGGCCGCCGCACCCGGTACCGCCTCGGCGACGGCGGCCGGGCTGGGGGCGTTCAAGACCGCTCTGATGCTGCGCGGGATCATCGCGACCAACGTGATGAGTCCGCCGATGCGCCGTCTGGACGCGGAGGAGACGCACGTGATCGCCGCGTACCTGGACCGGGCCGGACTGTCCCGCGCCTGAGGCACCCCTCTGCACCACGACCACGGGCCGCCCCTCAGCGCTGATGCTGGAGGGCGGCCCGTGGCCGTGTGCACGGAACTAGTTGCGAGAACCGCGGGTGCGGCGCATGAGCACCGCGCCACCCAGCAGCAGCGCCGCGCTGGCTCCGACGGCCATGCCGATCTCGCCCGCACCGGTCTGGGCCAGCTGCGTGTCAGGCGTGTTCGGGCTGTCGGCCGGGGGCTCCTGGGCGGGAGGCTCGGTGACCGGCGGCTCCACCGGCGGCTTCGAGGTGGGCGGCACGACGGTCGGGGGCTCCTCCGTGGGGGGCTCCACCACCGGCGGGTCGACCGGCGGAACCTCGTGCTCGTAGCCGCTCTCGTTGGCGCAGGTGTTGCCGCCCGTGGGGTTGAGCAGGCCGACGACATTGATGCTGTTGCCGCAGGCGTTCACCGGGACGTCCACCGGCACCTGGCCCAGATTGCCGGACAGGACGCCGGGCGAGCCGACGGCCTTGCCGTCGGCACTGGCGCCGGAGGACTGCTGGCCGTGGCCTTCGCCGTACGCGTCGCCGTGCTCGTCACCGTACGCGTCGCCGTGCTCGTCACCCGAGCTGACGTTCGCGCAGGCGTTGCCGAAGGCCGGGTTCAGCAGTGCGATCACATCGACGGTGTTGCCACAGAGGTTGACCGGGACGTGCACCGGCACCTGTACGGCGTTGCCCGAGCCGACGCCCGGCGAGTTCGCGGCGACACCGTCGGCCGAGGCGTCGGCGTGCGCGTAACCGCCGGCGGCCGTCAGGATGCCCGACGCCGCCGCCATGACGATCATGCTTTTATTCAGAACCTGTCGCATTACATGCCCTTCTCCGGTGAAATTCGCGTGGGCGGTGACCCTGATGGCGGTCATTCCATCGACGCGGACGACTTCCTAACGACGCGACGGTTACGGGGGAAACTTGGAGATCGGTGGAAATTCTGTAACCACCCGAAAGGGTCACGTACGGATGTTCGCCCAAGGGTGGAGTTCCGGCATTCGGGTGAACGCCGCCGAACCGGAGGAACCAAACGCCCGGCGGTGAGTTGATCAGGGCGCTCCGCCGCGGGGCACTCGGTACGAGAAGGGTTCATCGTGATCAAGAAGGTTCTGGCTACGGGCGCCGTCGCCGCCTCCATCCTCGGTCTCTCGGCGACCAGCGCCATGGCGATCGGTGACGACACCGGCACCACGTCGATCAACGGCAACGGTGCCGAGTCCGCGTTCGGCAACAGCGCGACCAAGGGCGACCAGAGCCCGCAGCTCAGCCTGGTCCAGGGCTCGCTGAACAAGCCCTGTGTCGCGCTCCCGGTCAAGGCCAACGTCGGTTCGCTGATCGGGCTCATCCCGATCACGGTCCAGGACGTCAACGTCCTGTCCTCGCCGCAGAACCAGCAGTGCACGGACAACTCCACCCAGGCCAAGGGTGACGAGGCGCTGTCGCACATCCTGTCGGACATTCCGGTTCTCTCCGGCAACGGTGCCGGCAACAGCTGACCCTGACCGGGCCGCAACGACCGGTCCGGGCCGCCGACACTCCTCCATCGTGCGGTCCGGGCCTGCGGCATTCGGGCGGCTTTCCGGGAAACGGCTCCCATAGCGTTTCGATGGCGCCCGTCAATCGTTACGGATTACAGCTCCGGAGTCACGAGCGCGTTCCGACAGGCGCTCGTGCGGCACGAAAGACGTGTCCGTCGAAGACTCCGCTGCAGAAAGGGACGAAAGTGAAGTACACCAAGGTTGCCGCCGTCGCCGCCGGAACCCTCATGGCGCTGGGCGCCGCTGCTCCGGCCATGGCCGACTCCGGCGCCGAGGCCGTTGCCGCCCACTCCCCGGGTGTCCTGTCCGGCAACGTCGTGCAGGTTCCGATCCACATCCCGGTGAACGTCTGCGGCAACACGATCAACGTGATCGGTCTGCTCAACCCGGCGTTCGGCAACACCTGCATCAACGGCTGATCTTTCGCCGGCCGAGCCGACGGCTCGGCATGAGAAGGCCCCGGAGCGCGGTTACCGCTCCGGGGCCTTCTCGCTGTGCACGGGAAATGCCGTGCGCACAGTTTCCCCGCGCACCGTTCGATCGTTGTCCCTGCAAAGGCGGCGAATGCCGCCGGAGAAGGGAATTGAGAAAGTGAAGTACGCCAAGACCGTCGCCCTCGTCGCAGGATCCGTGGCCGCTCTCGGGGCGGCCGCTCCCGCCTTCGCCGCCACCCCCACGGCTCCTCGGATCAGCCTCACCACGGGTGTCAACCAGCTGTCCTCCACCCTGCCGACCGTCCCCGACCAGGTGGTGAATCCCGTGGTGGACGCGGTGGGCCACACGGCGGAGAAGGTGCGGGAGGACGGCACGGTCGCCAAGTCGGCGGACGCGGTCACCGGTGTCGCCGAGGCGGCGGGGCCGCTCCTGGGCGGGCTCTCGATCGGCGGCTGATCCGGGGAAATCGTTCGAGTGATATGGCGCAACCGAAACCGTCTGGGGGAGTTGTACAGAATGCTCCGGACAGGCGGGCAACAGAGAAATTCAGAAGGGCACGTTCATGATGAAGAAGATTCTGGCGTCCGCGGCAGTCGCCGCCTCCGTCGCAGGCGTTTCCGCCGCTGCCGCCCCCTCGGCCATGGCGGTCGGCAACGACCACGGCACGACGACGGTCAACGGCAACGGCGCCGACCAGTACTACGGCAACAGCAGCACGCACGGTGACATGAGCCCGCAGATCGGCCTCATCCAGGGTTCGTTCAACAAGCCCTGCATCGCCCTGCCGGCGAAGGCCAACCTCGGTTCGCTGATCGGGCTCATCCCGATCACGGTCCAGGACATCAACGTCCTGTCCTCGCCGCAGAACCAGCAGTGCACCGAGAACTCCACCCAGGCCAAGGGGGACGAGGCGCTGTCGCACATCCTGAACGACATCCCGATCCTCTCGGCCAACGGTGCGGGCAACAACTGACCCCGAGCGATCCCGGCTGCCCCTAGGCCCGTTCCGGCCAGGGGCACCACCTCCCGCCTCGACGTAGCCGGTGAAGACGTGTGGGGCCGTTCCGTCCGTGTCGCGACCGACTTCCGGTCGGCGCTCGGATGGGCCGGCCCCACACGTCCGTCCACTCCCGGTCTGCACGTCGGGTAGCCCGATAGTGCGGGAATTGGGCCGGTTGCCGCAGTCGAGGCCGAGGCGGCGCAACGGGCCGGGTAGGTGCGTTTCATGGATCCGTACGACAGTCATCACGCGCCCGGCGGCGACCGGTCGCCGGAGAGCTCCACGCCCATCTACGACCGGCTGCTCGCCGAATGGCGGTCCGCGCGAGGCCGGGAGGGTGTTTTCGTCCCCGCCGCCCGCGTGGAGGCCGGCCGCAGGCAGCGGCCACGTCGACCGTGAAGCGCATCCAACCCGTTCGAGTGGTGTAGCGGAACCAAACACTCCGCTCGTGGTTAACAGTACGTTCCACAACGGGACGCTCCGAAAGGTGAAGCGTAATGAAGAAGATGATGGCCGGCGCCGCTGTGGCTGTGTCCCTGATCGGTCTTTCCGCCGCTGCGGCCCCCTCGGCCATGGCGATCGGCAACGACCACGGCACCACCACGGTCAACGGCAACGGCGCCGAGTCCGAGTTCGGCAACAGCGAGACCAAGGGCGACCAGAGCCCGCAGCTCAGCCTCGTGCAGGGCTCGCTCAACAAGCCCTGCATCGCGCTCCCGGTCAAGGCCAACGTCGGTTCGCTGATCGGGCTCATCCCGATCACGGTCCAGGACGTCAACGTCCTGTCCAACCCGCAGAACCAGCAGTGCGCGGACAACTCCACCCAGGCCAAGGGTGACGAGCCGCTGTCGCACATCCTGAGCGACATCCCGGTGCTCTCGGGCAACGGCGTCGGCAACAACTGACACCACTGAGTGCGGGCGGCCGGGGCGCAACGCCTGCGGACCGCCCGCATTCGGCTGTGCGGCCGGATGCGGCGATGCCCACCACTCCACGGGGGGTGGTGGGCATCGCCGTGTGTGCGGGAGTGCTGGGGCGGTCAGCCCAGGCTGCGTACCGGCATGAGGCAGTGGGCGGAGGTCCCGATGACCTCGGGGTCGCACACGAAGGACCGCAGCAGTTCCTCGCCGACCGGCTGCCCGGGCACGGCCGCGGGCCACGGACGTGTCGCGAACATCCCGTGCACCCTGCCCTCCGAACGGGCCACGGCCAGCCACTCCTGCGGCATGGTGTGCTGCGCCTTGAAGTGAGGCAGCGTCAGGACGGCCTGCCCGGCCTGCACGAGCAGCTTCACCGGATGGTTCGGCAGGTCCGAGACGTCCAGCGTCTCGCCTCCCACCCGCAGGCCACTGCGCTCCAGGGCCGTGCGCATGGCCCTCTCGCCGGTCTCCGGGCCGTCCGTCCCGTCGCCGAGCGAATAGGTGAGCAGGAAGGCGGTCCCCCGCCCTGTCGCGGGGTCGGACCCGCTCCAGCCGATCAGGATCTGGGTGCCCAACTGGGCGGGTGAGAAAGGGGTGGTGGCGGATGTGGATGAGGTCATGTCCGGCACACTAACGGCCCGAGACCGGTCCTTGTGCACGCGTATCACCTGATCGGGGAATATCTCTGCCAACTCCCCACAATGCGCCGGAGGAGGCCCCCACCCGGAAAACCTGTTGACGACCCCGGGCCTCCCCGGGCTACGGTGTGCGCAGTTCAAGGAATCAGGAGGTGAGGACATTGATGACTGTCGTTGCGGTGGGCACTGCCCACGACCCGAAGCGCATCGTTCCCACCCCCGTGGCCGCCGGCTGATCCTGACCTTTCCCTCCGCGCCTGAACGCGCGTTGCCGGGGCCGCCCTTGTGAAGGGTTTCCCTTGTCTTTCTCCATCTCTCAGGCCTCCACCCCGTCGCACCCTCTGGCCCCGTACGGCTGGGACGACGCATGGGCCGACACCTTCGCCCCGTACGCCGAGCAGGGACTCCTGCCGGGACGCGTGGTGCGGGTGGACCGCGGCCGGTGCGACGTGGTCACGTCGGACGGCACCCTCAGGGCGGACACCGCCTTCGTGGTGCCCCGTGACCCGATGCGGATCGTCTGCACCGGCGACTGGGTGGCCGTCGACCCCGACGGCGACCCGCGGTTCGTCCGTACCCTTCTGCCCCGTCGCACCGCCTTCGTACGCTCGACGTCCTCGCAGCGCTCCGAAGGACAGGTGCTCGCCACCAACATCGACCACATCGTCATCTGTGTGTCGCTCGCCGTCGAGCTGGACCTCGGACGACTGGAACGGTTCCTGGCACTGGCCATGTCCAGCACCGACGGCGCCGCCCTGCTCGACGACGGGGCCCGCTCCGCGGGGTACGAGGCGCATCCGCTCGTGCTGCTCACCAAGGCCGACCTCGTCCCGGACGCCACGACACTGTCCCACCTCGTCACGGACATCGAGGGCATCGCCCCCGGGGTGCAGGTGCTTCCCGTCAGCTCGGCCACGGGGGAGGGCGTCGACGTGTTCGGTGCGATCGTCACCGGCGGTACGAGCGTGCTGCTCGGAACCTCCGGCGCCGGCAAGTCGACGCTCGCCAACGCCCTGCTCGGCGAGGACGTGATGCACGTACAGGCGGCGCGGGAGGTGGACGGCAAGGGCCGTCACACCACCACGACGCGCAATCTCCTCGTGCTGCCGGCCGGGGGTGTCCTGATCGACACCCCCGGGCTGCGGGGCGTCGGTCTCTGGGACGCGGGGACCGGCGTCGGCCAGGTCTTCTCGGAGATCGAGGACCTGGCGCGGCAGTGCCGCTTCCACGACTGCGCCCACGAGGCCGAGCCCGGCTGCGCGGTGCTCGGCGCGATCGAGGACGGGTCACTGCCCGAGCGGCGTCTCGACAGCTACCGCAAGCTGCTCCGGGAGAACCACCGCATCGCGGCGAAGACGGACGCCCGGCTGCGCACCGAGACCCTGCGCGAATGGAAGCGCAGGAGCGCGGAGGGCCGTGCCGCCATGGTGATGAAGCGGGGCAGGGTGCGTTGACGGGAACGGCCCGGGGCGTCCTGACGACGGAAGCCGTCCGGACGCCCCGCGGTCATCAGCCCCAGAGGACGGCGCCCAGCCACGCACCCACCGCCAGAAGGCAGCAGAAGAGCTCCAGGAGCACCGAGTACCCCGTCGCCCGCATCACGGACCTGAGGGACGCCCGGCCCGCCGCCCCGCTGCCGAGGCGCAGGCGCTCGGCGCCGTAGACGGCGCCGACGTATCCCAGGATCCCGCCGGCCACGGGGATCAGGAAGAAGCCGGCGATGGCGGCGATCCCCCCGGCCATCAGCGTCCTGCGCGGCGCCCCCGTCTCGTGGGGTCGCCGCGAGGGCAGCAGCACCTTCAACGCCTGGTTCAGCAGCAGCAGGCACGTCGCGCCGATCAACACGCCCCAGGCGACCGGAGTCGGGTCCGTGAGCGCCCACCAGAGCACCGCGGCCCAGACGATCGCCTGCCCGGGCACGCCCGGCACCAGTACGCCGATCAGGCCGAGCAGCATCACCGCCCCGACGGCAACGAGCTGCCATGCACTCATTCGACCAGCGTGCCGGAGCGCGCCGGGTCCCGCGCGCCAGCGGGGGCCCGTGAGCGGCCGAGGCCGCGGGGCGGTCAGCGCGGGGCGCGGGCCACCCAGCCGCGTTCGTACGCGTGCCAGCCGAGCTGCAGCCGGGTGGAGACCCCGGTCAGCTCCATGAGTCCCTTCACCCGTCGCTGCACCGTCCGTAGCCCCAGGTCCAGCTGTTTTGCGACACTCGCGTCCGTCAGACCGGCCAGCAGAAGCGAGAGGATCTCCAGGTCGGTGGGATCCGCACCCGGACCGTTCTCCTCCCGGATCCCGCTCGCGCCGAGCCGCAGCGGCATCGCGTCGCGCCACACGGCCTCGAAGAGGCCCATCAGCGACTCCAGCAGCCCGCTGGCGTGGATCACCAGGGCGGCCGGTTCGGCCCCACGGCCGGTCAGCGGCACCATGGCCAGCGCGGAGTCGGCGAGCACCAGCTTCGTCGGCACCCGGTCCACCACCCGGCACTGCTCGTCGCGGCCCAGCGCCGCCGCCAGCTCCACGATCCCGGACGGCAGCGAGAGGACGTCCCGCTCGACGACCACGCGGTAGGACACACCCCGCATCGTCGCCCGTTCCTCGGACTCGTTCTCCATCCCGGTCACCGCGATGGGCTTCCCCGTGACCAGCGCGCAGACCTCCGACGTGGCACCCAGCTGCAGCTGGTGGAACCGGTGGGCCACCGCACTCGCACCCGTCACCACCTCGACCAGGTCGTGCACCGCGGGTTCGGCGGCCTCCGCCCGGTACTCCTCGGCGAGGAGGGCGGACGTCAGCTCCGCCTGTTCGAGCTCATGGCGTTGCTGGGTCAGCAGCGCGCCCAGGGCGACCCCGGGCGGCGCCGCGACCCAACGTTCCGTCCGCGACGACGACTGGGCCACGAGCCCCTGCTGTTCCAGGGCACGCAGAGCGCGCTCGGTCTCCGCCTCCGGCATCGCCAGCCGGCGCGCGAGATCGGGGAGTTCCGCGGCGCCCGCCGCGACCATCGCGCGGTAGACCGCTTCCTGTCTCTCGTCGAGACCTATCGCTGACAGCATCCTCGGCCCTCCCCGGATCGGTGCGTTTCCGCGCTCATCGGACGGGACGCGCCGTGGCGGGAAACGGCCACGGCGTAAACCCGCCGGGCCCATCATGCCCCGTAGCACCCGTTCCTCTGACAATCTGGCGCCACCGCAGCAACAACCGCCTCACGGGCGGTGGGCTGAACACAGACCGGCCCGCCGGACGACCTTCCCGTGGGGGGTGGGGACGTCCGGCGGGTCTTTTCGCGATGCCACTTCCGGGCCTCATTTCCGCATGAGCCGTTTTCGTACGCCCCGAGCGGTCGACACTATGGGCATGAGCCAGCAGGGGGAGAAGCCCGCCGCCCACGAGGACGAGTGGTGGCGCAGGCTGTACGACGAGACCGCGCCGGACACCGGGCCGAGCAGCGCGGCCGACAGTCTCGACGACCGCTTCGACTCGGCGTCGGATGCCGTGGGCGGCGCGGACACGCCCCGGCCGCCGGACCACGTGGACCACCCGGTCACGGCGGTGCCGCTGCCCGACCCGCGGTCTCCGGGAGCGGATCCGCCGACCGTGCCCGCGCCGGAGGCACCGCCCGTCGCCCCGGAGCCGGATCTTCCGCGCACCGTCGTGCGCGGGCGAGCCCCCTGGGAGGCCCCTGCCGGGCCCTCCGGGCCGCAGACCTTCGCCGCACCGCCACCCGCCGTGCCGGAGCCGTCGGCGCGCCCCGCCCCCGGCCACGTCGGGGACCGGCCCCCCACCTACGACGCCGAGCCCGCCGCGCTGCCCGCGTCAGGCCCCGACGACCTCGACGACCTCGTCCCCGACACGGTCCTGGACGGCGCCCGCTACGGGACGTTCACGCTGCGGGCCGCGTCCGTGCGCGGGGACTCGGCGCGCTTCCGCGGTGAGCCCCGCCGTGACGCCCTGCTCACCGCGCGCTTCGGTACGGGGGACAGTGCCCTCGTCCTGGTCGCCGTGGCCGGCGGCGACAGGGGCGCGGAACGGGCCGGTCCGGCGGCCGCCGACGCCTGTCGCTGGATCGGCGGATCGGTCGCCCGCAGTCACGCCCGGCTCTCCGACGACATAAGAGCGGGACGCAGGGACGACCTGAGGTCGGGACTGCACCGCCTCACCGACCGCACCTACGGCAAGCTGCGCGCCCGTGCCGTCGAACTCGGCCTCGAACCGTCCGCGTACCACGCCGGCCTGCGGTGTCTGCTGCTGTCCGCCGACCCGGAGTGCCGCACCCGGGTCTTCTTCGGCATCGGGCCGGGCGGCCTCTTCCGCCTCCGCGACGGAGCCTGGCAGGACCTCGATCCCGTGCTCCCCGCGACCGGCGCCGCGGTGCCCGAAGCAGGACCCGGCGGGGACCGGCTGACGATGGACCTGCAGATCACCACGGTCCCGTCCCCGTACGCCGGAGGCCCGCCGCCACCGCCCGCCGAGCCCTTCCGCTTCCGCGCCTCCGTCGCCAGGCCCGGCGACACGCTGCTGCTCTGCGGAAACGGCCTGGCCGAACCGATGCGCGGTGAGCCGGCGCTCGCCGATGAGCTGGCGCGGCGCTGGTCCGCGGACGGCCCACCCGGCCTGCCCGCCTTCCTGGCCGACACCCAGCTCAGGACCAAGGGGTACGCCGACGACCGTACGGGCGCCGCGGTCTGGGAGGCGTAACCGGGCGCGCCGTGGGTTGATGGACCCACGGACAGCCGGAGGCAGAGAGGGTGCGCACCCATGGCCAAGCAGAACGTGTCGGAACAGTTCGTCGACATCCTCGTGCGGGCGGGGGTCAAGCGGCTGTACGGCGTCGTCGGCGACAGTCTGAACCCCGTGGTCGACGCCATCCGGCGTAACGCCGCCATCGAGTGGGTCCAGGTCAGGCACGAGGAGACCGCCGCGTTCGCGGCCGGCGCCGAGGCCCAGATCACCGGCACCCTCGCCGCCTGCGCAGGGTCGTGCGGGCCGGGCAATCTCCACCTCATCAACGGCCTGTACGACGCCCACCGCTCCATGGCCCCGGTGCTCGCACTCGCCTCGCACATCCCGTCGAGCGAGATCGGCCTCGGCTACTTCCAGGAGACCCATCCGGAGCTGCTCTTCCAGGAGTGCAGCCACTACAACGAGATGATCTCCAACCCGCAGCAGATGCCGCGGCTGCTCCAGACGGCGATCCAGCACGCCATCGGCCGGGGCGGTGTCAGTGTGGTGTCCATGCCTGGCGACATCGCCTCGCAGCCGGCCCCGGAGAAGTCGATCGAGCACGCCCTCGTCACTTCCCGGCCGTCGGTGAAGCCCGGCGACGAGGAGATCGACAAGCTGTGCCGGATGATCGACAAGGCCAAACGGGTGACGCTGTTCTGCGGGAGCGGAACGGCCGGCGCGCACGCCGAGGTCATGGAGTTCGCCGAGCGGGTGAAGGCCCCGGTCGGTCACGCGCTGCGCGGCAAGGAGTGGATCCAGTACGACAACCCGTACGACGTGGGCATGAGCGGACTGCTCGGCTACGGCGCCGCCTACGAGGCCACCAACGAGTGCGACCTGCTGATCCTGCTGGGCACCGACTTCCCGTACAACGCATTCCTGCCGACCGACGTGAAGATCGTCCAGGTCGATGTGCGCCCCGAGCACCTGGGCCGGCGGTCCAAGCTCGACCTGGCGGTCTGGGGCGATGTGCGCGAGACGCTGCGTGCACTGACACCGCGGGTGAAGGTCAAGACCGACCGCAAGTTCCTCGACCGGATGCTGAAGAAGCACGCCGACGCGCTCGAAGGCGTGGTCAAGGCGTACACGCGGAAGGTCGACAAGCACGTCCCGATCCATCCCGAGTACGTCGCGTCGGTCCTCGACGACCTCGCGGACGACGACGCCGTGTTCACCGTCGACACCGGCATGTGCAACGTGTGGGCGGCCCGCTATCTCACACCCAACGGCAAGCGCAGGGTGATCGGCTCCTTCAGCCACGGCTCGATGGCGAACGCGCTGCCGCAGGCGATCGGCGCCCAGTTCACCGACCGGAACCGGCAGGTCGTGTCGATGTCCGGCGACGGCGGGTTCACCATGCTGATGGGTGACTTCCTCACGCTCGTCCAGTACAACCTGCCGGTGAAGGTCGTCCTGTTCAACAACTCCTCGCTCGGCATGGTCGAGCTGGAGATGCTGGTGGCGGGACTGCCTTCGTTCGGCACGACCAACGAGAACCCCGACTTCGCGGCGATCGCACGGGCCGCCGGAGCCTACGGAGTACGGGTGGAGAAGCCCAAGCAGTTGGCGGGCGCGCTCAAGGACGCCTTCAGGCACAAGGGGCCGGCGCTCGTGGACGTGGTCACCGACCCGAACGCACTCTCCATCCCGCCGAAGATCAGCGCCGACATGGTCACCGGCTTCGCCCTCTCCGCCAGCAAGATCGTCCTGGACGGCGGGGTGGGCAGGATGCTCCAGATGGCGCGCTCCAACCTCCGCAACGTGCCGAGGCTCTGAGCGGGGCCTCGGCGGGTGGGGGCCGAAGGCGCCCTGCGGCGGACTCGTTAGTGTGAGGACATGACCAGGGAGACCCGCACCGTGCCGGAGCAGGACGCGGCGCGGAGCCCGTTCGTCATCCACGGTTACGAGGAGACCGTCGCGCACGACACCAGCTGGAACGCCCATGCCCACCCCTGGGACGAACTGCTCTGGAACCAGCGGGGCGCGTCCATGGCCGTGGTCGGCGCGCGGGCGTGGACGATCACCCCGACTCTGGGCCTGTGGATGCCGGCGGGCACGATGCATTCCGGTTCGGCGATCGCCGGGACGTGGTACCGGGCGACCTTCTTCGGCCGGGCCGCCACGCCCTCCCTCTCGGACGTACCCGTGGCCGTGGAGATCACCCCGCTGCTCCGCCTGCTGCTGGAGCGGCTCGGCGACGGCACCCACGGGCCCGCGTCCCAGGCGGCCACGGAGGCGATGGTGCTGGACGTGCTCACCCCGTCCTCCCGGCAGTTGCTGGTCCATGCCCCGGCGTCCCCGCTGCTGCGCCCGATCGCGGAGGCCGTGCGTGACAACCCCGGTGACCAGCGGACGCTGTCCCAGTGGGCCGCCGAGCTGGGCGTGAGCGCCCGAACCGTCACCCGTGCCTTCAACGCCGAGACCGGCACCAGTTTCGCGCGCTGGGTGGCCGGAGTCCGGGCACAGCACGCTGTCGGACTGCTCACCCGGGGCTGGGAGGTGGAGGCCGTCGCCGCAGAGGTCGGCTACCGCTCGGCGAGTGCCTTCGGTGCGGCCTTCCGGCGTACGACGGGACTGACCCCCGGAGCCTTCAGGGCGCGCTGAGCCTCAGCACCGGGAGCTGGGCCCCGGGGTGATTTCTCGCCTGATGTCCCGATCGCTACAACGGATGTCCGTAACAGGTGATTGCGACATTCCTATGACTTTCATAAGGTCAAGGCCAAGCAAGCCTTACCTAAGTCGCTTGTGAGTTTTTTTCGGTGCACCGCTCCACGTTCGACACCGCCCATGCGGACTCGTGCGGGGCCGGCGCTGCCCATTCCTGAACTGGAGTACGGATCCATGCGTCCACACCGCCTTCGCACAGTCGCCGTCGCGGCCGCCCTGCTGGTGGGCCTCACGGCCTGCGGCGGGGAGTCCGGGTCCGAGAAGGCCGAGAGCGGCAAGGCCGGATCGGGGGAGTTCCCGGTCACGATCGAGCACGCACTGGGCAAGACCACGATCCCGTCCGAGCCCAAGCGGGTCGCCACGGTGAACTGGGCCAACCACGAGGTGCCGCTGGCGCTCGGCGTCGTGCCCGTCGGGATGGCCGCCGCGAACTTCGGGGACGACGACGCCGACGGGGTCCTGCCCTGGGTCTCGGACAAGCTGAAGGAGCTGGGCGCCAAGACCCCGGTCCTCTTCGACGAGACCGACGGCATCGACTTCGAAGCCGTGGCCGACACGAAGCCGGACGTCATCCTGGCCTCCTACTCCGGGCTGACCCAGCAGGACTACGACACGCTGAGCGACATCGCTCCCGTGGTGGCGTACCCGGAGGCGGCGTGGGCCACCCCCTGGCGCGAGATCATCCAGCTGAACAGCAAGGCGATCGGCCTCGCCGACGAGGGCGAGAAGCTGATCGACGAGGTCGAGGGCGACATCAAGAAGACCGTCGCCAAGTACCCCCAGCTCACGGGCAAGTCGGCGATGTTCATGACGCACATCGACCCCAACGACGTGAGCGAGGTCGGCTTCTACACGGCCCACGACACCCGTGCCCAGTTCTTCGAGGACCTGGGTCTGAAGACCCCGGGCAGCATCGCCGAGGCGTCCGCGGGCAACAAGAAGTTCTCGCTCACCAAGAGCGCGGAGCAGATCGACGCGTTCGACGACGTCGACATCATCACCGGCTACGGTGACGACACGGGTGAGCTGCTGAAGACCCTGAAGAAGGACCCCCTGCTCTCGAAGATCCCCGCAGTCGAGCGCGGATCCGTCTACCTCCTGCCGGGCAGCGCCCCGCTGGCGACCGCCGCGAACCCCACGCCGCTGTCGATCTCCTGGGTGCTGGAGGACTACGTGGCCGAGCTCGCCAAGGCCGCGGACAAGGTCAAGTGACCACACTCGACACCCGACCGACCCCGGACGCCGCCCTGGTGCGGCGTCCGGCCCGCGTCCGGCTCCTGTGGCTCCTGGTCACCCTGCTCCTGCTGGCGGCGGCGACCGTGCTCTCGGTCGCCGTCGGGTCGCGCACGGTCGCCTGGTCCGACGTCTGGAGCGCGCTCGGAGGAGCGGACGGGACACTGGAACAGGCGGCCGTCACCAAGCGGATCCCTCGCACCGTGCTGGCCGTGGTGGTCGGCGCGGCGCTGGGCCTGGCCGGTGGCGTCATGCAGGGAGTGACCCGCAACCCCCTGGCAGACCCGGGCATCCTCGGCGTCAACATGGGCGCGTCGCTGGCCGTGGTCACCGGGGTCGCCTTCTTCGGACTCACGTCCCCGACCGGGTACGTGTGGGTCGCCATGGCCGGAGCCGCGCTCTCGGCGGTGTTCGTCTACACCGTCGGCTCCCTGGGGCGTGGCGGCGCCACGCCCCTGAAGCTCGCCCTCGCGGGAGCCGCCACCTCCGCCGCCTTCGCCTCGCTGGTGACCGCTGTCGTCCTGCCCCGCAACGACATCTCCGGGGCCTTCCGGCTCTGGCAGATCGGCGGGGTCGGCGGCGCCTCCTACGAGCGCATCGGTCATGTGCTGCCGTTCCTGGGGATCGGCTTCCTGATCTGCCTGTTCTCCGCGCGGGCGCTGAACTCGCTGGCCCTGGGCGACGAACTCGCCGCCGGACTGGGTGAACGCGTATGGGTGGCCCGTGTCACGGCGGCGGCCGGCGCCGTCATCCTGTGCGGCGCCGCGACCGCGGCCGCCGGACCGATCGGCTTCGTCGGACTCGTCGTCCCGCACGCGTGCCGGATGATGGTCGGCGTCGACCACCGCTGGCTGCTGCCGTTCTCCGCGGTGACCGGTGCCGTGCTGCTGACCGCCGCCGATGTCGTCGGACGCATCGTGGCGCGGCCCTCGGAGGTCGACGTGGGCATCGTGACGGCGCTGATCGGCGCCCCGTTCTTCATCTACACCGTCCGCCGTCAGAAAGTGCGTGCCCTGTGAGCGCCCCCGCCGTCGCCCGGCCGTCCGTCCTGCGCGAGGTCACCCGAGGACGGGTCCGGAACGCCTCCCGCCGGCGTCTGATCGCACTGGTCCTCGCGGTGCTCGTCGTGGCCGCGTTCGCCGTGACGCTGATGGCGGGTCAGACCTTCTACCCTCCGCGTGACGTGGTCCGGGTGGTCCTCGGGGAGCAGGTTCCCGGAGCGTCCTTCACCGTGGGACGGCTGCGGCTTCCGCGCGCGGTGCTCGCCGTGGTCGCCGGATTCAGCTTCGGCATGGCAGGCGTCACCTTCCAGACGATGCTGCGCAATCCCCTGGCCAGCCCCGACGTCATCGGCATCAGCGCCGGCGCGAGCGCGGCGGCGGCCATCGCGATCGTGACGCTGTCGCTCGACGAGACGCAGGTGTCGGTCCTCGCGATCCTCGCCGCCCTCGTCGTCGCTCTGCTGGTGTACACGCTGGCGTTCCGCGACGGGGTCGTCGGCACCCGCCTCATCCTGATCGGCATCGGGATCTCGGCGATGCTCGACAGCATCACCTCCTACGTCCTGTCGCGGGCCGCCGAATGGGACCTCCAGGAGGCCACGCGCTGGCTGACCGGCAGCCTGAACGGTGTGAGCTGGGACCAGACGGTTCCTGCCCTCGTGGCGCTCGCCGTGCTGGCTCCCGTCCTGCTGTCGCAGGGCCGCAGCCTGTCCGCCCTGCAGCTCGGAGACGACACGGCCTCGGCCCTCGGGGTCCGTGTCGAACGCACCCGGATCACCGTCATCGTCGTCGCCGTCGGCCTGATCGCCTTCGCGACGTCCGCCGCGGGACCCATCGCCTTCGTGGCGTTCCTGTCCGGTCCGATCGCGGCCAGGGTGGTCGGCGCGGGAGGTTCGCTCCTGGTGCCCGCGGGGCTGGTCGGCGCGCTCCTGGTCCTCGTCGCCGACTTCGTGGGGCAGTTCGCCTTCGACACCCGCTACCCGGTCGGAGTCGTCACCGGGGTGCTCGGCGCGCCGTACCTCGTCTACCTCATCGTCCGCACCCATCGGGCTGGAGGCTCGATTTGACCACGTCCCACTCCCTCACCGCCGAACGCCTGACGCTCGGTTACGGCGACCGCGTCGTCGTCGACTCCCTCGACATGACCGTGCCGCCCGGCAAGGTCACCGTCATCGTCGGGGCCAACGCCTGCGGGAAGTCGACGCTGCTGCGCTCGATGTCCCGGCTGCTGTCACCCCGGGGCGGGCAGGTGCTCCTGGACGGCAGGCAGGTGCACCGCACGCCCGCCAAGGAACTCGCGCGCACGCTGGGGCTGCTGCCCCAGTCGCCCGTCGCACCCGAGGGCATCACGGTGCTGGACCTGGTGGGCCGCGGACGCCACCCCCACCAGGGTGTCTTCACACGGTGGAGCGAGAAGGACGACGCGGCCGTCGCCTCGGCCCTGGAGGCCACCCGGACCGCGGAGCTCGCCGACCGCTCGGTGGACGAGCTGTCCGGGGGGCAGCGCCAACGGGTGTGGATCGCCATGGCGCTGGCGCAGCAGACCGATCTGCTGCTTCTCGACGAGCCCACCACGTTTCTCGACGCCAGCCACCAGATGGAGGTGCTCGACCTCCTGACCGACCTCAACCGGGCGCGGGGGACGACCGTCGTGATGGTCCTGCACGACCTCAACCTGGCGGCCCGGTACGCCGATCACCTCATCGCCATCGCCGACGGGCGGATCCACGCAGCCGGTTCACCGGCCGAGGTGCTGACGGAGGAGACGGTGGGGACGGTGTTCGGTCTGGAGAGCCGGATCATCGAGGACCCGGTGTCCGGCAAGCCCCTGATGCTGCCCATCGGCCGGCACCACGTCCTGGACCGGGCCGACGCGGCCCCGCAGCAGGCGTAGCGTTCCGGGTCCGGTCCGGAGATCCGCGCCGCAGGTGGGGGACTACGGCGCGGACCGGATCCGGGGAGTGGGTCAGCAGTCGTGGTCGACCAGGTCGAAGGACTCGTAGTGGTCCGCGGTGTAGTAGTCCTCCTCGACCTCTTCACCCGTCACGATCCTGCGGGCCCCGCGGTCCGACGAGCCGGGCGTGATGACCGTGTACTCGTGGTAGTAGCCGGTGCTCTGACTGGGCAGCAGCGCCTCCCGGTTCTGGAAGACCGTGCCGTCCTGGTCGTACGGGAAGGGGCCGCCCGCCTCGATGAGATCGAGCGTGTCGTGGGCCTGTGACGGCAGCGCGGAGTAGCAGATGCTGCCGACCGCGGCGGCCGAGGGGGCCGTCGCGGCAGTCGCGGGGAGCGTCGCGGCCGAAGCGGTGACCGGCCCGCCGACGAAGAGGACGGACAGGAGGGCGGCGACGCCGCCGAGCGTGGTGATCCGTGGGGGGATTCGCATGTCCACCATGATGACGCGCGTAGATCCCCCTTCGTCAACGCCGGGACGGGTGAATTTTTGGGAAGTTAACGACCGGTAGGAAAATGTTACGCGCCGGTTGTACGCCCGGGCTTGCGAGTCGGCCTGTTCATATGTTGACGCCCGGGGACGCGTGACCGCTCGGCTGTGGGGCATGCATCCCGTGAAGGTGTTCGAGACATGACGTCGTGAAACGGAATCCAGGGAGGCCGATTCAGCGTGCGTGCGGGGGACATGACGAAGCGACAGGAGAGCCCGCCGGTGCGGCTGCACCGGAGACTCGGGCACACCGACCTGTCCGGTGTGGGGGAGATACGCACCGCGCTGCGGGAGTTCCTGCGCTACCGCAGGCGGCCGGAGGAGACGGAGGTGGCGGAACTCCTGCTCAGCGAACTGGTGACGAACGCGCTCATCCACACCAGGAACGGCGCCGTGGTCACCGTGACCTCCGCCCCCGCGACCTTGCGGGTGGAGGTGCGCGACTTCGTGGGCGGGCAGGAGCCCGCGCCGTACGTACCGAACGCCGACGACGGTACGCACGGCAGGGGGTTGCTCCTCGTCCAGAGCCTGGCGGACTCCTGGGGGGTCACGGCACAGGCGCTGGGCAAGGTGGTCTGGTTCGAGCTGAACGCCGGCATGTCCTGACCGCTCAGCCGAACTGCTGCTCCAGGTCCTTCAGTTTCCGCTCCAGGGAATCGAGCCGGGGCAGGGCCTGGGTGTCGTCCTCGGCGGTGAGGTCGACGGTCGTGGGATCACCGCTGGTGGTCTGTGCCGAAGTACTCCTGGAGTTCGAGCCGTTCACGGCTTGCAGGGATGGCCGGGGGCGCAAGGGCAGTTGTCCCGGCTCTGTTATGGCAGGCTCCGCGACGGCCGGTGGGCCGCCGCCCGGTGCCGGGGCGATGGCCTGGACGTCCAGCTGGCGGCCGTTCCGGCTGCCGCGCCCCCAGGCCCGGTTCTGCCGGTTCAGGGCCTTGATGTGGGCCCTGTCCAGCTTCGCCTGGTCCCTTCGGCGGTGCCGGTCCTGTTCCTTCTCCCGGCGGTCCTCGCGTACCTCGTCCACCGCCTCGTCCAAGGTGCGCACGCCCTCCAGGAGCATCAGCGACCAGGCGCCGAAGGTCTCCCTGGGGGCGCGCAGCCACCGTACGATCCGGATCTGCGGCAGCGGGCGGGGCACCAGGCCCTGTTCGCGCAGCGCCGCGCGGCGGGTCTGCTTCAGCGCGCGGTCGAACAGCACGGCGGCCGAGAGCGACATGCCCGCGAAGAAGTGCGGGGCGCCCGCGTGGTCGATCCCGCGTGGTGCGTGCACCCAGTTGAACCAGGCGGCGGCGCCGGCGAACGTCCACACCAGCAGCCGGGAGCCCAGCGCCGCGTCGCCGTGGCTGGCCTCGCGCACCGCGAGCACCGAACAGAACATCGCGGCCCCGTCGAGGCCGAAGGGCACGAGGTACTCCCAGCCCCCGGAGAGGCTGAGGTTTTGCCGGCCGAAGCCGACGAGCCCGTGGAAGGAGAGGGCAGCGGCGACCGCGGCACAGCAGAACAGCAGGACGTACGAGGCGGTGGCGTAGAGAGCCTCCTTGCGCCTGCGGCGCTCCTCGCTGCGTTCCCAGTTGTCATCGGCCGCGGCCTTCCCAGCGGCGCGCTTGCCGCGAGCGACCACCGTCACCGCCGCCATGACCCCCACGAGCAGTACGGCGCCCGGAAGCAGCCAGTCAAGCGATATGTCGGTCAGTCTCATGCGCGGTCCCTTGCGTCGCGATAGGGCGTTTCGGGCGCCATCGTGACGGAAATACCGCCGCGCTCAGGGGGTTTCAGGGCAAGTGAACGCGATTGGGGTGGCTGAGCTCATCGTTGGACGGAATCTTTCCGAATGCCCGCGCGAGAAGGCCGAGTTGTGTGCGAATTGTGGTCGCTCGTCCGAGGGGTGTGAGCCGCAGCAGTGCTCAGGCGGCCGTCGTCAGCTTCCGGACGCGGTCGGCGTCGCAGGTGCGCGGGCAGGTGACGCAGGTGTCCTCGGGCCGCAGGGTGTAGAAGAGGCAGCAGCTCGCGCGGTCGCGCGTCGGGAGCGATTCGCCGTCGGGGCCGGTCAGTTCACGGAAGCCGGCGGTGCCCACGTACGGCTCGGTGGTGCCCGGCAGGAGCAGTTCCAGCTCCCTCATCGCGCGGTCCTCCTCCCCGAGCAGATGCGCGACGTACCAGAGGCCCTCGACGATCTCGTCGGTGGCCATCCCCCACAGGGCACGCTTCCCGCGCCGCATGCGCGGCCGGAAACCGTCCAGCACCGGACCGAGGTGCCGCGCCACGGAGTCGAGGACCTCGGCCCGGAGGGCCGACTCGTCGGGAACGACCCTGGCCCCCGGCAGCCCGGCAGCCGGGTCGTCGGGCAGGCAGGCGAACTCCCGTACGCGGAGGGCCAGACGGCCCAGTTCGCGGTGGAAGGAGACGTCACCCACGGGGATCCGGGGGACCCGGCGGTGCGTGAACCACGGCAGGGTCACCAGGAGGCAGGCCGGCCAGGCGTAGCGGTGCAGCCCGAAGCTCGCCACCACGTCGGGGCGGGCCCGGGTGCCGTAGTCCCGCAGCACCTGGGCCTCGTCGCGGGCCAGGAATTCGTCCAGCGCGGCACCGCCCGCCGCGAGCTCGGCGGCGCCGACCCAGCCACCGCCCGAAGGCGCCACGGCGTCATCCGTGAGCACGTCGGCGCGCAGCCCGGGGAAGACCTCGGCCAGACGGACGTAAGCCGCCGTCAGAGGGGACGGGGCGGTGGCGGTGAGCACAGCGGGCACGGTCATTCAGGGACCACCGAATCACGATCTCTTACAGGTTAGCCTAACCTTACCCGAATAGATCGATGTGTGAACTTCGGCGCGCTCCGCCTATCGTGCACAGGGGGTGCGGCGCACGCGACCGGGCCCGCCAGCCCGAGGAGGTACCGGTGGAGCAGGGCAGAGCGCGTGAGGGCGTGTGGCCGTACGCGTCCTCGGGGACCCCGCCGGAGGTCCGCGTGCCCACGCAGGCGCGCGGCGAGCACACCCACAGCGAGCCGCCCGCACCCCGGGTGGTCCAGCGGCACTCCGTGCGTGGCCAGATCCTGGACGCACTGCGTGCCGCCCTCGTCGGCGGCGAGCTGGCCCCCGGGGAGGTCTACTCGGCCCCGGCGCTGGGCGCCCGCTTCGGGGTGTCCGCGACCCCGGTGCGCGAGGCGATGCAGCGGCTGGCCGCCGAAGGCGCCGTCGAGGTCGTGCCGAACCGCGGTTTCCGGGTCAGTGAGAAGGGCCCCCGCGAGTTGGCGGAGCTGGCCGAGGTGCGTGCCCTGGTCGAGGTCCCCGTCATGCTGCGCCTCGCCCGTACCGTCCCGGCGGCCGGCTGGTGCGCGCTGCGCCCGCTGGCCGACGCCACGGTCCGGGCCGCCGCCGTCGGTGACCGGGCGGCGTACGCGGAGAGCGACCGTGCCTTCCACCGTGCGGTGCTCGCGCTGTCCGGCAACCAGCAGCTCGTCTCGGTCGCCGACGACCTCCACCGCCGGTCCCAGTGGCCGCTGGTCGGCAGCCCCGCCGGACGCCGGGCCGACCTGCTGGCCGACGCCGCGGAGCACACCTCCCTGCTGGACGCGCTCATCGCCCAGGACCTTCCGGTGGTGCGGTCCCTCGTACGCGAACACTTCCACGGGGCCGACGTCTGAGGCCAGGGCCCGTCAGTTCGCCTCCACGGTCTCCGGCGGCGGCGGCTCCAGCCGCGGGGCCAGCCAGGTCGGTACGCCGCCCAGCAGGCGGAACAGCCTGCCGGCCTCGGCGCGCAGCCGGGCGGCCGCCTCGGGCTCGGACTCGGCGTCCGCGAGCGAGATGAGCGCCGGAGCCGTCCCGACGAGGTAGCCGAGCTCCTCCCTTATCCGCAGCGACTCCGCGAAGCCGTGCCGTGCCTCCGCCAGCTCTCCCTCGCCCAGGGCGAGCGACGCGAGGTGCCGCCAGGTGAAGGAGAGCAGAAGCTCGTCTCCCCGTGCCGCGGCACCGGCGTGCGCTCTGCGGTAGGCGGCACGGGCCGACTGGGGCGAGTCGGCGATGTTCTGGGCGATCAGGCCCCGGCGGAAGTCCAGCAGGGGACGGCCGGGGGCCGCCGGGGAGAGCAGCGCCGCGGCCCGGCTGAGCGCCACGCTCGCCTCGTCGGCCCGGTCGCGCGTCCCGAGCAGGGTCGAGGCGTAGGCGAGGTAGCCGCGCTCGCAGGCCGCCGCCCCGCGCTCGGAGTCGTCCTGGGCGAGCGCCTCCGCGGTGCGCAGCGCGTCCTCGGCGTCGGTCCAGCCGGTGCCCGTGTAGAGGCACCGCTCGGTCAGCAGAGAGGTCCGCTGGAGAGCGGCGGCGGGGTCGGTGGCGGCACGGGGTCCGAGCAGCGCGGCCGCGTCCGTCCAGCAGGCCCGTGAGCGCAGACGCCATACCGCGGTCTGGAGCGGCGGATCGTCATCTGCTGTCGTTCCGGAACCAGACATGGCGGAATGCGCCACATTGCCCTCCCCGAGCGCGCCATCGAGCTGTGGAGGCCGGGCCGGCGACCGCCGGTCGGCCAGGGTCTGCGCGCATCTCAGCACGGAATGGCACGCCGGGCCAAGGGGTGGGATCAATGTCAGGTGAAAGATTTCACAATCGCCCGGAGTCGCGAGGGGGTGTGACGGGCCGGGGAAGTCAGCTCATACGCAGGGCGAGGAAGAAGTCGAGCTTGTCCTCGAGGCGCGAAAGGTCACGTCCCGTCAACTGCTCGATACGGCCGACGCGGTAGCGCAGTGTGTTGACGTGCAGGTGCAGCCGGGCCGCGCAGCGGGTCCAGGAACCGTCGCAGTCCAGGAAGGCCATCAGCGTCTCGATCAGCTCCGCGCGGTGCCGCCGGTCGTAGTCCCGCAACGGGTCGAGGAGCCGGGCGGTGAAGGCGCGGCGGACGTCGTCCGGGACGAAGGGCAGCAGCAGGACGTGCGAGGCGAGCTCGTGGTGCCCCGCCGCGCAGACGGGGCCCGGCCGGGCCGCGGCGACCCGGCGGGCGTGCCGGGCCTCCTCGAGCGCACCGCGCAGCCCTTCGGCGGAATGCACGGCGGCACTGACACCCAGTGTCAGGCGGCCGTCGTCCGAGAGTCCCGCGGTGAGCGGGGCGCGGACGGCGCCGAGCAGGGCGTCGGCGTGCAGCGCGCTGTCGTGCGGTTCCGGGACGGCAGGGGTCTCGGCGCTGTCGGGGTCCGGTGCGGCGAGTGCCGCCAGCGGCACGAGGGCGACGGCCTCCTCGCCCGTGTACGCCACGGCGATCCGGTCCGCCGAGTCGGGGCCCGTCACCGAGGGGTCGACCAGGATCTCCTCCAGCAGGGCCTGCGCGGCCCGGCCGCCCGACAGGTCCTTGCCCTCTTCCGTCCACTCGACCCTGGCCACCACGACCTGCCAGTGCGGGGCCGCGCCGAGACCCGGCAGCAGCACGGGGGCGGCGACCCTCAGCCTGGCCGCGATCTCGGCCGGGGCGGCGCCCGTCCGGACCAGCTCGAGAACCTCCTGGGCGAGTCTGCGGCGTACCGAGCGGGCGGCGTCGCGGCGGTCCCGTTCGACGGCGATCAGCTGGGTGACGCCCTGGAGCAGGTCCAGCCGGGCCGCCGGCCAGTCGTCGGCGTCGGCGGCCACGGCCAGCAGCCAGTCCGACAGCACGGACTCGCGTGCATCGCGGGACGGGGCGGGCAGGGCACTCCGGCCGGTGTTCCGGATCGGGAACAGCGAATAGGGCGTGCCGTCCACCTCCGCCCGGTGCGGCCCCGGGCGGCCCGTGCGGGTCGCCGCGAGGTGCCGGCCCGCCAGCTCCGCGCCCGTACGAGGGGACAGGGGTTCACCCGCTCCGGCGATCTGCCGGCCCGTGGGGGACAGGACCCAGGCCTTCAGGTCCAGGTCGGAGGTCAGCAGATCGAGGACCACCTCGGGGCCTCCGCCGGCCGGGCCCGAGGTCATCAGCCTGCGGTGCCGGTCGACGACCGCGGCGAGGTCACCGGCCCGCTCACCGGAGACCTGGCGCACCACATGCTCGGTGATCGTCGCGAACGCGACGGTCTCGTCGACCGCGAAGAGCGGCAGCCGGTGCCGCAGACACGCCTCGACCAGATCGTCGGGGACGTCCCCGAGCTCCGCCTCGCCCGCCGCCAGACCGGCCACCCCGGCGTTCGCCAGGATCCGGACGAACGGCTCCGCGTCCGATGCGTCCCGGCGCCAGGCCAGACCCGTGAGGACCAGCTCGCCGCCGGAGAGATACCGGCTGGGGTCGCGCAGGTCGGTCGTCATGACGCCCCGGACCGAACGGTCCAGCTCGTCCTCGCCGCCGAGCAGCCGCAGGCCCAGTGCCTCGGTGTCCAGCAGTGCGCGCAGCCGCATCGTCGATTGCCGCCGATCTCTTCGTTGGTGCGGGGACGGCGGAGGGAGGTCACCTGTGAGGTGCGGTGAGGTCACCGCTGTCCGCCATTCGTTCGAATCTACAAGACCGGGACAGGGGCCAGCCAATTCCTTCATGGGTTCGGTGACTGCACCGAGTGGAGCAAGGCTTGTGTACTGGGCCACACACCGCGTCAACAACACAGGAACGACCCCGTCCAGGGCCGGCCGTCCCCAGCCCAGCCGAACGACCCGACCGAGAAGAAGAGAGCCACTCATGGACTTCCTTCGCCCCGCCAGCTGGGAGGAGGCGCTCGCCGCCAAGGCCGAGCACCCGACGGCTGTGCCCATCGCGGGTGGCACCGACGTGATGGTCGAGATCAACTTCGACCACCGGCGGCCCGAACACCTCATGGATCTCAACCGCATCGGTGAGCTGTCCGAGTGGCAGGTGGGCCCGGACGCCGTACGCCTCGGCGCCTCGGTGCCCTACAGCGCCGTCATGGACCACCTGCGGGCCGAGCTGCCCGGTCTCGCCCTCGCCTCGCACACCGTCGCGTCGCCGCAGATCCGCAACCGAGGCGGCGTCGGCGGCAACCTGGGCACCGCCTCACCCGCCGGGGACGCCCACCCGGCCCTGCTCGCCGCCGGCGCCGAGGTCGAAGCCGCGTCCGTACGGGGGACGCGGATGATCCCGATCGACGACTTCTACACCGGCGTCAAGCGCAACGCCCTCGCCCCGGACGAGCTGATCCGTGCCGTGCACATCAAGAAGGCCGACGGACCGCAGCAGTACTCCAAGGTAGGCACCCGCAACGCCATGGTCATCGCCGTCTGCGCCTTCGGCCTCGCGCTCCACCCCGCGACCCGCACCGTGCGCACCGGCATCGGCTCCGCCGCCCCGACCCCGGTACGGGCGGAAGCAGCGGAGACGTTCCTGAACGCCGCGCTGGAGGAGGGCGGCTTCTGGGAGAGCGGAAGGACCATCACCCCGTCCGTGGCGAAGCAGTTCGCCCAGCTCGCCGCCGGGGCCTGCAACCCCATCGACGACGTACGGGGCACCGCCGCCTACCGCAGGCACGCCGTCGGCATCATGGCCCGCCGCACCCTGGGCTGGACCTGGGAGCAGTACCGCGGAGCGGGCCGCACCCTCGAAGGAGCTGCTTGATCATGCGAGTGAATTTCACGGTCAACGGCCGGAAGCAGGAAGCCGACGACGTCTGGGAGGGCGAGTCCCTCCTCTACGTGCTGCGCGAGCGCATGGGCCTCCCCGGCTCCAAGAACGCCTGCGAACAGGGCGAATGCGGCTCCTGCACGGTCCGCCTCGACGGGGTGCCCGTCTGCTCCTGTCTCGTCGCAGCGGGCCAGGCCGAGGGCCGCGAGGTCGTCACCGTCGAGGGCCTCGCCGACTACGCCAGGCACCGCGACGACGCCCATCCCGGCACCGGCTGCGCCGCCGGCACCTGCGGAATCCCGCTCGACGCCGCCCGGCGGTGGCGGGCCGGACCCGACGACGGACGGAGCGCCGACCCGGCGGAACTCTCCCCGATTCAGCAGGCGTTCATCGACGCGGGCGCCGTGCAGTGCGGCTTCTGCACCCCCGGGCTGCTGGTCGCCGCCGACCAACTGCTCGAAGCGCAGCCCTCCCCGTCCGACCAGGACATCCGCGAGGCACTCTCCGGCAACCTCTGCCGCTGCACCGGTTACGAGAAGATCCTCGACGCGGTCCGTCTCGCGGCCGCCCGTCAGGAAGAGGCGGTCCGATAGCCATGTCGCCGCACCCGCGAGCCGCGTCCGTACCGGCCGGCACCCCCACCAAGATCACCCAGGGCTCCGAGACCCGGGGCGGTATCGGCGAGTCCACGCTCCGCCCCGACGGCATCCTCAAGGTCACCGGTGAGTTCGCCTACTCCTCGGACATGTGGCACGAGGACATGCTGTGGGGCCACACACTCCGCTCCACCGTCGCGCACGCCGAGATCCGCTCCATCGACATCGGCGAGGCCGTCGCCACGCCCGGTGTGTACGCGGTCCTGACCTACGACGACCTGCCCGCGGAGATGAAGAACTACGGGCTGGAGATCCAGGACACCCCGGTCCTCGCCCACGGCAAGGTCCGCCACCACGGCGAGCCCGTGGCGCTCGTCGCCGCGGACCACCCCGAGACCGCCCGCCGCGCCGCCGCGAAAATCCGGATCGACTACGCCGAACTGCCGGTCGTCACCGACGAGGAGTCCGCGACGGCCCCCGGCGCTGTCCTGGTCCACGAGGGCCGTACGGACCACCACATCGGCCACGTCCCGCACCCCAACATCGTGCACCGTCAGCCCATCGTCCGGGGCGACGCCGACGCGGCAGCCGGACGGGCCGACGTGATCGTCTCCGGTGACTACGTCTTCGGGATGCAGGACCAGGCGTTCCTCGGCCCCGAGTCCGGCCTCGCCGTGCCGTCCGAGGACGGCGGCATCGAGCTGTACGTCGCCACCCAGTGGCTGCACTCGGACCTCAAGCAGATCGCCCCGGTCCTCGGCCTCCCCGAGGACAAGGTCCGCATGACGCTCTCCGGCGTCGGCGGTGCCTTCGGCGGCCGCGAGGACCTGTCGATGCAGATCCACGCCTGCCTGCTGGCGCTGCGCACCGGCAAGCCCGTCAAGATGGTCTACAACCGTTTCGAGTCCTTCTTCGGCCACGTCCACCGGCACCCCGCGAAGCTGCAATACGAGCACGGGGCCACCAAGGACGGCAAGCTCACCCACATGAAGTGCCGGATCGTGCTGGACGGCGGCGCCTACGCCTCCGCCTCCCCGGCAGTCGTCGGCAACGCCTCCTCGCTCGCGGTCGGACCGTACGTCGTCGAGGACGTGGACATCGAGGCGATCGCGCTCTACTCCAACAACCCGCCCTGCGGCGCCATGCGCGGCTTCGGCGCGGTCCAGGCGTGCTTCGCCTACGAGGCACAGATGGACAAGCTGGCCGCCGCCCTCGACATGGACCCGGTCGAGCTGCGGCAGCTGAACGCCATGGAGCAGGGCACCCTCCTCCCCACCGGACAGCCCGTCGACTCACCGGCCCCCGTCGCCGAACTGCTGCGCCGCGTCAAGGCCCGCCCGATGCCCCCCGAACAGCAGTGGCTCTCCGCCGACGCCGAGGGCAGCTCCGTCGACGTACGGGCCCTGCCGGGCGGGCTGTCCAACACCACGCACGGCGAAGGCGTCGTACGCGGTGTCGGTTACGCCGTCGGGCTGAAGAACGTCGGTTTCTCCGAGGGCTTCGACGACTACTCCACCGCCCGGGTGAGGATGGAGGTCATCAACGGCGAACCGGTGGCCACCGTGCACACCGCGATGGCCGAGGTCGGGCAGGGCGGGGTCACCGTCCACGCCCAGATCGCCCGTACCGAGCTCGGCGTCAGCCAGGTGACCATCCATCCGGCGGACACCCGGGTCGGCTCCGCCGGCTCCACGTCGGCCTCCCGGCAGACGTACGTCACCGGAGGGGCCGTGAAGAACTCCTGCGAGGCCGTCAGGGAACAGGTTCTGGAGATCGGCCGCCGCAAGTTCGGCACGTACCACCCCGCCTGGGCCACCGCCGAACTCCTCCTGGAGGGCGGCAAGGTCGTCACCGACGGGGGCGAGGTGCTCGCCCCGCTGGCCGAGGTGCTGGAGGGCGAGGCCGTCGACGTCGAGCTGGAGTGGCGCCACCGGCCCACCGAGGCCTTCGACCTGCTCACCGGACAGGGCAACGGCCATGTCCAGTACTCCTTCGCCGCGCACCGTGCCGTGGTCGAGGTCGACACCGAGCTCGGCCTCGTCAAGGTCATCGAACTGGCCTGCGCCCAGGACGTCGGCAAGGCGCTCAACCCGCTGTCGGTCGTCGGCCAGATCCAGGGCGGCACCCTCCAGGGCATGGGCATCGCCGTCATGGAGGAGATCATCGTGGACCCGAAGACCGCGAAGGTGCGCAACCCGTCCTTCACGGACTACCTGCTGCCCACCATCCTCGACACCCCGGCCCTCCCGGTCGAGGTGCTCGAACTCGCCGACGACCACGCCCCGTACGGGCTGCGTGGCGTCGGTGAGGCTCCGACCCTGTCGTCCACCCCCGCCGTCCTCGCGGCGATCCGGAACGCGACGGGCCTGGAGCTCAACAGGACGCCGGTGCGCCCCGAGCACATCACCGGTAGCTGACGGAACGTCAGAGAACCCGGGGTGCTGCCGGCTCACCGCCGGCCACCCCGGGACCCGACCGACCGACGCATCTGTACGAAGAGTTCGTCTCGGGCCGTCCCCCGGGTCGTGCGCCTCGCAGTCATCCCAGATCCCGCAGTCACGAGAGCTCCACGCGGGTGTCCCTGTGAACCTTGGGAGTCAGGCAGACATGACCCAGCAGTCAGTGGAACCCAGGACCGGCACGGAGGGCGCGGGCTCCGGCTCGCGCGTCCCCGCCGGGCGGTCCTGGCTCGACCGGTACTTCCACATATCCGAACGAGGATCGACCGTCGCGCGCGAAGTGCGCGGCGGCGTCACGACCTTCATGGCCATGGCGTACATCCTCCTGCTCAATCCGCTCATCCTCGGCGGCAAGGACGTCGACGGCCAACTGCTCGGCCAGTCGGGTCTGATCACCGCCACCGCACTCGCGGCGGCGGCCACCACCCTGCTGATGGGTTTCATCGGCAAGGTCCCCCTCGCCCTCGCGGCGGGACTGAGCGTCTCCGGCGTGCTCGCCTCCCAGGTCGCACCGGCCATGACCTGGCCACAGGCCATGGGCATGTGCGTGACCTACGGACTGGTGATCTGTCTGCTGGTCGTCACCGGTCTCCGCGAGATGATCATGAACGCCATCCCGCTCGCGCTGAAGCACGGCATCACCATCGGTATCGGTCTCTTCATCGCGCTCATCGGCCTGTTCAAGGCCGGCTTCGTCCACAAGGGCGAGGCCACGCCCCTCTCCCTCGGTCCGGCGGGTGAGCTCGCCGGATGGCCCGTACTGGTCTTCGCGGTGACCCTGCTGCTGATCTTCATGCTGCAGGCGCGCGACGTCCCGGGCGCGATCCTGATCGGCATCGTCGTCGGGACCCTGGCCGCGATCGTCGTCAACGCCGTCGCCGGCGTCGACCCCCGGGCGTGGAGCAGCGGCCCGCCCGAGCTGAGCGGCAGCGCGGTCTCCCCGCCCGACTTCTCGCTCTTCGGGAACGTCGAGTTCGGCGGTTGGGGCGACGTCGGCGCGATGACGGTCGGCATGATCGTCTTCACGCTCGTGCTGGCCGGCTTCTTCGACGCGATGGCCACCATCATCGGGGTCGGCACGGAGGCGAGGCTCGCGGACGACAAGGGCCGGATGCCCGGCCTGTCGAAGGCGCTGTTCATCGACGGGGCGGGCGGAGCGATCGGTGGAGTGGCCGGCGGCTCGGGCCAGACGGTGTTCGTCGAGTCGGCGACCGGCGTCGGCGAGGGTGCCCGCACCGGTCTCGCCTCCGTCGTCACCGGGCTCTTCTTCGCCGCCTGCCTGTTCTTCACCCCGCTCACGGCGATCGTGCCGGCCGAAGTGGCCTCCGCCGCCCTGGTCGTCATCGGCGCCATGATGATGCAGAACGCCCGGCACGTGGACTGGGGCGATCGCTCCGTCGCCGTGCCGGTCTTCCTCACCGTGGTCCTGATGCCGTTCACCTACACCATCACCGCCGGCGTCGCCGCGGGCGTCATCTCGTACGCGGCCATCAAGCTCGCCCAGGGCCGGGCCCGTGACGTCGGAGCCTTCATGTGGGTCCTGACGCTGGTCTTCCTCGTCCACTTCGCCCTGCACCCGATCGAGAGCCGGCTGGGCGTCAGCTGACCCGGCCCGGCCCCCACGCCTCTGCCAGAAGGAGAACGCCATGCTGGACATCGCCGAGGAGCTCCACAGGTGGGTCGGGCAGGGACGTGCGTTCGCCGTGGCCACGGTGGTGGCCGTCGGCGGCAGCGCGCCCCGGCAGCCGGGTGCCGCGCTCGCCGTCGACAGCGAGGGCACGGCCGTCGGCTCGGTCTCCGGCGGTTGTGTGGAGGGGGCGGTGTACGAGCTGTGCCGACAGGCCCTCGACGACGGAGTCACCGTGCGCGAGCGCTTCGGCTACAGCGACGAGGACGCCTTCGCCGTCGGCCTGACCTGTGGCGGCGTCATCGACGTCCTGGTGACACCGGTGCGTGCGGACGACCCCGCACGCCCGGTGTTCGCAGCCGCGCTCGCCGCCGCCTCGCAGGGCCGGGCGGCGGCGGTCGCCCGGGTCACCGAGGGCCCGGAGAGCCTGCTCGGCAGGCCCCTGCTCGTCCACGCGGACGGCACGCACGCGGGCGGGCTCGGAGGACACCCCGAGCTCGACCGCACGGCCGCCGCCGAGGCCCGCGCGATGCTCGACGCGGGCCGCACCGGAGAGGTCGTCATCGGGGCCGAGGGCTCCCGCTGCGGCAGCCCTCTCACGGTGCTCGTCGAATCGAGCGTCCCGCCGCCCCGGATGATCGTCTTCGGGGCCATCGACTTCGCCGCCGCCCTGGTGCGGGCCGGCCGCTTCCTCGGCTACCGCGTCACCGTCTGCGACGCCCGCCCGGTCTTCGCCACGGCGGCGCGCTTCCCCGACGCCGACGAGATCGTGGTCGACTGGCCGCACCGCTACCTCGCCACCACCGGTGTGGACGCGCGCACGGTGCTCTGCGTGCTCACCCACGACGCCAAGTTCGACGTTCCGCTCCTGGAACTGGCCCTGCGGCTGCCGGTCGCCTACGTCGGCGCGATGGGCTCGCGCCGCACCCACCTGGAACGCGCGGAGCGGCTGCGCGAGGCCGGGGTCACCGACCGGCAACTGGCCGCGCTGCGCTCGCCGATCGGGCTGGACCTCGGAGCCCGTACGCCGGAGGAGACGGCCCTGTCGATCGCGGCCGAGATCGTCGCGGACCGGCGCGGCGGCACCGGTCTGCCGCTGAAGGGCGCACACACCCCGATCCATCACGAAGGCCGCACACCGCCGGCCCCGATGGCCTGAAATCGACCCTTCGACGGCCGGTCAGGACCGCTGATCACGTCGGGCGGATTGCCGCCACGGCGGATTCACGCCAGGGATGAACCATCCGTGGCCCGGGATTTACCGGTAGATCAACTGCATGACATTTTCCCTCTCCTCCGTTTCCGGCCGGGCGAGACCCGCTCGCGCGGGACGCAGAGCCCTGCTCATAGCGACCTCGGTCGCACTCGTGAGCGGCGCCATGCTCCCCGCGGCCGGATCCGTCGCCGCCGCCCCGAAGCCGCCGACCGCTGAGGACCGCCGCGGTCCCGAGGTCCGCGACTACGACATCACGCTGGTCACCGGCGACGTCGTCCACTACGCGGACGGCGCGGGCAGCCAGGACACCGTCACCGTCGACCGCCCCGACGGTGCGAAGGGCGGCGTGCACGTGCAGCAGGCCGGGGAGGACATCTTCGTCATCCCCGACGAGGCCAGTGCCCTCATCGCGGCGAAGAAGCTGGACCGGCGGCTGTTCAACATCTCGACGCTGGTCGAGATGGGGTACGACGACGCACGCTCCGGTGGCATCCCGCTCATCGCCACCTACTCCGCGGCCACGGCACGTTCCCTTCCCGCCGCCCCGCGCGGCAGCGAGACCGTCCGCCGCCTGGAGTCGGTGAACGGCGCCGCGCTGAAGACCGACAAGGACGACGCCCGCGCCTTCTGGAGCGACATCTCCCGTATGGAGAAGAGCCGTTCGCTGGACAAGGGCATCGCCCAGCTCTGGCTCGACGGCAAGGCCGAAGCGGTCCTCAAGGACTCGGTGCCGCAGGTCAACGCCCCGCAGGCCTGGGCCGCCGGCTTCGACGGCAAGGGCACCACGGTCGCCGTCCTGGACACCGGCATCGACGAGGACCACCCCGACGTCAAGGACCGCATCACCCAGGCCAAGAGCTTCATCCCGGGTGAGGAGGTCGACGACAAGCACGGCCACGGCACCCATGTCGCCTCCACCATCGCCGGCTCGGGCGCGGCCTCGGACGGCGCCAACAAGGGCGTCGCGCCCGAGGCCGACCTGATCGTCGGCAAGGTCCTGAGCGACGAGGGATCCGGCGCCGACTCCGGGATCATCGAAGCCATGGAGTGGGCGAAGGCCGAAGGGGCCGACGTCGTCTCCATGAGCCTCGGGTCCAGTGTCCCGGACGACGGCACCGACCCCATGGCCCAGGCCGTCAACGCGCTGTCCGCCGACGGCGGACCGCTCTTCGTGGTCGCCGCGGGCAACGCCTACGGCGCCGGCACCATCGGCTCGCCCGGCTCGGCGGACAAGGCGCTCACCATCGCCGCCGTCGACAAGAACGACAACCGGGCCGAATTCTCCTCCATGGGCCCGCTCGTCCGCTCCTACGGTCTGAAGCCGGACCTGTCCGCGCCCGGCGTCGGCATCAACGCCGCCGCCTCCCAGTCCGCCCCCGACGCCACGGGCATGTACCAGGCGATGGACGGCACCTCGATGGCCACGCCGCACGTGGCCGGCGCGGCCGCGATCCTGAAGCAGCGCCACCCCGAGTGGTCGGGCCAGCGCATCAAGGACGCGCTGATGAGCTCGTCCAAGCAGCTGCCCGCCTACACGCCGTACGAGCAGGGCACCGGCCGCCTCGACGTCAAGGCCGCCATCGACACCACGATCGAGGCCACCGGGTCCGTCGCCGTCGCCGCCTACAGCTGGCCGCACAGCGCCGACGACGAGGTCGCGCAGCGCACCATCACCTACCGCAACACCGGTGACGCGGACGTCACCCTCGACCTGGCCACCGACACGGACGCCGAGGCGTACACCCTGTCGGCCTCCGAGGTGACCGTCCCGGCGGGCTCCACGGCCGAGGCCGTCCTCTCGCTCGACCCCTCGAAGGTCGCGAACGACACCCGCTTCTCCGGCCAGGTCGTCGCCGCCGACGCCTCCGGTGCGACCGTCGCCCACACCGGCTTCGCGCTCCAGAAGGAGCAGGAGCTGTACGACCTGACCTTCCGTCTGCGTGACCGCTCGGGCAAGCCGATGGACGGCAACGTCGTCTACGCCACGCTCGGTGACCCGCAGCTCAGCGTCGCCCAGGTCTCCGGAGAGACCACCCTCCGGCTGCCCCCGGGCAACTACACCGCCTGGACCTCCGCCGACATCGACGGCGACACGGCCGACTCGAAGGCCATCGCCTTCCTGATGGCCCCCGAGACGGTCCTCGACAAGTCCACCACCGTCACCCTGGACGCCTCGAAGGCCCGCAAGGTCTCCGTGCGCACCCCCGAGGAGACCGAGAACCGCCAGCTCCGCTACGACATGGCGCGCACCGCTCCGAACGGCATCGTCCACCGCGACGCGTTCCAGATCCCGACGGCGTACGACCAGTTGTGGGCGAGCCCCACGAAGAAGGTCACCCAGGGCGACTTCAGCTTCCTGACCCGGTGGCGTCAGGGCGAGGAGCAGATCGACGTGTCGGCCGGCGGCCGTGACGTCCCCGTCACCCCGCAGGGCGGTTCCCTCGTCGCCGAGAACAGCGAGCGCAAGCTCACCGCCGTCTTCGCGGGCAACGGCGCGGCCTCCGACTACAAGAAGCTGTCCGTCAAGGGCAAGGCCGTGGTGATCAACCGCAGCGATGCCGTCGCGCCCGCCGACCGGCTGGCCAACGCGCTCGCCGCGGGCGCCTCGGCGCTGTTCGTCGTCAACGACGGACGGGGCGTGCTGCTGGAGAGCTACGGCGCGGAGACCACCGTCCCGGTCGCCTCCGTACAGCGCCTCGCGGGCGCGAAGCTCGTCGAGACCGCCCGCAAGGGCGGGAAGATCGACGTGGACCAGCGGAAGTTCGCGCGCTACGTCTACGACCTGGTCGACCGTCACGACGGTGTGGTCCCGGACCGCTCGCTGGCCTTCGCCCCGACCGCCCGGCAGCTCGCGAAGGTGGAGAACACCTACTACGGCCACCAGGACGCCCTCGGCGCCGGTTTCCGTTACGACATCCCGGACTACGGCCCCGGCATCGGCTTCCTGGAGTACGAGAAGTTCCCGGGCACCCGTGCCGAGTGGGTCACGCCGCTGCCCGGCGCCTCCTACTGGTACGAGAACCACACCGTGTACGACACCCGGACCGGCCAGGACGGGCAGGAGGTGCGCAGCACCGAACTCGACTACCAGGCCGGCCGCACCTACCGCGAGGACTGGTTCGCCCCGGTGACCGGCCCGCGGCTCGGTACCGCCTACTGGGGCCCGTTCCGTACGTCGTACAACGACATCCAGTTCAACATCACCCCGTGGACCGACTCGGGCGAGGGCCACTCCGGTGCGATGCCCGGGGAGGAGTACGACACCACCTCCTACGCCTTCTACCAGGGTGACACCCTGGTCAAGAGCGGTGCGGGCCGCGCCGGTTACGCCTGGGACCTGTCGGGTGAGTCGCTGCCCTACCGCCTCGTCCTCGACGCGACGCGTGACGAGGCCACCTGGAAGACCTCGACGCGCACCCACACCGCGTGGGACTTCGTCTCGGGCTCCCTGCCCGAGGGCACCGCGCGGGCCGACATCCCGCTGCTCCAGCTCGACTACGACGTCGACACCGACCTGGCGGGCGACGTCAGGGCCGGAAAGCAGACCGAGGTCGGTCTGGCGTCCGGCACCCAGGACTGGCTGGACGGCGCCGTGAAGGCGACGAAGGCATCGCTGTCGGTCAGCTACGACGAGGGCGCCACCTGGAACAAGGTGGAGCTGCGCAAGAAGTCGTCCGGCGAGTGGACGGCGAAGTTCAAGACGCCGAAGAGGGCGGACTCCGTCTCGCTCAAGGCCCACGCCGAGGGGCCCGGAGGCCTGGCCGTCGACCAGGAGATCATCAAGGCCTTCGGCCTGAAGTGATTCTCTGACGGTCATCCGCTGAAACACCTGGTCGAGGTGGTTCCGCGCCCCCCCTGGTGGGGGTGCGGGACCACCTCTTCTTCACGCATTTTTGAAGATCAAATTATGTCTGCTTCGCCCGTATGAGGTGGGTCATAACCCCGGCAGAGCCGGCGTGAACCCGGGGACGGCGACGGCCTCACCGGCGGCGGGCCGCCCGCTCCCGTGCCTTGCGCCGCGCGACCGTGTACGTCGACCAGTCGCCCCGATGCCGGTCGCAGCGGGAGGCGTCCTTCATCGCCAGCCGACGGCACCGTGTGCCCTTCTGGGTGAGTGCCCCGCATGCCGACTGCGTACGAGCCATGTCCGACCGCCCTCCGAATCCCGTCGGCCCCGTGCCGACGGCGCCCAGAATCGCCCGCGGACGCGGCACGGCGGAAGGCGTGCCCGCGCCTTCCGGGTGCGCACCGGAGCGCGTGGGTGGTGGGGACGGTTCCCGGAACCGGCCGCCGTGGTCCGGGGCTGCGGGGATCAGAGCCCGGACTGCAGCGCCCTCCAGGTGTCGGGACCGACACTGCCGTCGGCCGACAGCTTCCGGGCCGTCTGGTAGTCGCGGACGGCCCTGTCCGTGGCGGTGCCGAAGGAGCCGTCGACGGCCACGGTTCTGCCCAGCGCCGCGGTCAGTGCCCGCTGCAGACGCTTGACCGCGTCACCCGAGGAACCGGAGACGAGCGTCGGGGTGGTGCCGGCGGAGAGCAACGCGGTCCAGGTCTTCGGGCCGACCACACCGTCGGCGCCGAGGCCGCGCGCGGTCTGGAACGCCCGTACGGCGCCGTCGGTGAGCGAGCCGAAGATGCCGTCCGCGGCCCCCGCTGTGTATCCCTGACGGTTCAGCAGCGTCTGCAGCGCCATCACCTGCGGACCCTGCGAGCCCGTCTTCTGGATCGCGTACGACGGGAAGGTCAGCACGTCGCCCCCGCCTGCGGAACCACCGACGAGCTGCATGTAGTAGGCCCAGTTCCAGTTCGCGCCGGGGTCGGTGTGGTCGTTCCCCGGGACCTCGACGTGTCCGACGATGTGCGAGCGGTCCTTGGGGATGCCGTACCGGTCGCAGAGGTACGTCGTCAGTGCCGCCGACGAGCGGTACATCGTGTCGGTGAACCACGACGGGTCGTCGACGAAGCCCTCGTGCTCGATGCCGAGCGACGAGGCGTTGGCGCTCTTGGCGTGGTAGGCGGTGTCCGCGTCGCGCACCATCTGGGTGATCTGGCCGTCCGAGGAGCGGACCACGTAATGGGAGCTGACCTTCGACGTGGCGTTCTGGAACCAGCTGATGGTTCCGGCGTACGAGCCCTGCGTGACGTGGATGACCACCTTGTCGAGCGCAGCCGCGCGGCCCGTCGCGAAGTTGGCGGAATTGGCCGCCACCCAGAGCGCCGAAGGGTAGTCCGGGCTCTGCGCGGTGACGTCGGCCTTCGCGAGGGGACCCTTGTCGGGGGAGACCGGGCGGGAGGTGACCGAGATCCGCTCGCCGCCGGTGACGGTGGTCCGCAGCCCCTGGGCGAGGAAGGTGTAGACCGTGTCCGCGTAGAGGGCGGCGATCGCGCCCTCGGCCCCGCTGTAGCGGGCGACGGCCGGATACCAGGCGTCCACGTCCGTCCGCTCGGCCTCGTCCAGGCCCAGCGCGTCGGCGTGGCTGCGCAGGACGGCGGCGCCGCCCAGGATGTTGGCCTCGGTGTCCTCGCGCAGGTCGGTCATGGACTCGCCGGTCAGCGCGGCGGCCTTCTCCAGGGAGCGGTTGACGGGGTTGCTCACCAGGTGCATCACGCCGTAGCCGTTGTCCTGGCTGGGGCGCCCGGCGTGCCCGTCCAGGTGCGTCTCGCCGTAGCCGACGGCCGCGAGCAGGTCACGGGGTACGCCGAATTCCTCGGCGGCCTGCTCGAAGGCCTGGTTCATGGGATCCGCGGTGGCGGGTGCGGCTCCGGCCGGGTGGCCGGTGGCGACGAGGGCGGTGACGGTGAGAGAGGCCAGCACGGCTGCGCGGCCTCGGGTGTGGCCGGCGGGACGTCGGGGCATAGCTGCTCCAGGTCTGTGGGGGAGAGGAAGGCCGCCGGACCGGTGAGTTCGGCCGAGGGCCGCTGAGCCCGCACAGGCTATCCATGTGTCCAGGGCATGACAATGGCGCCACGCGGCGCCCAAATCCCTTTCACCCCAATGGAGTTGGGGTGAAGCGGCGGGCGGTGGCTGCGTCCCCGCAGCCCGGCGCGCACCGGGCGGCGAGGGACCGGTCCGACCGTACGTCCGCGCCCGCCGCGTCTTCCGCCGCTCCGGCACGGTGGAATCGCACACCTGGCCGTCCACCCTCCTCACGGGGGAACGGGGTCGGGAACGGAGGCCGCGAAGGCGTATAAAGGGTCCCTCCCGAGCAGCCGGCGTCCTCGACGGCCGTCTCACCCCCCACGCGGCCGGCGTCACCGCGTACCGAGAGCGGAGGAGCATCCCCATGAGCACCTCGGAAGAGATCAGCGCCTTGCTCGTCACCAGATTCGGAACCGACCCGGAGGCCATCCGGCCCGAGGTGCCGCTCCGGCAGCTGAAGCTGGACTCGCTCGCGCTGGAGGAGCTCAGGCTCCACATCGAGGACCGGATGGACATCGACCTGGAGGACGTCGTCCTGTCGTCGCGTGACACCGTCGGCCAGCTGATCGCGGCCGTCTGCAGCAAGGCCGGCGCGTGACGGGCCGCAGGACGTACGCACACGGCTCCGTCCGGCCGTTCGCCGCCGCGGTCACCGGCATCGGCCTGGTCACCGCCGCGGGCGTGGGGACCGAGAACGCCTGGCGAGGCGTGTGCGGCACGACGGCCGCCCCTTCCGTACGGCACCTGCCCGAACTCGAGGGGCTGCCGTGCGACTTCATGTACGTCGTGGACGGCCTGGACGCGAAGGCCGCCCTGGGCGTCGCCGCGCAGCGCCTGATGGACCGCTTCTCGCAACTCGCCGTGATCGCCGCCCGCGAAGCGGTCGCCGACGCCGGGCTCGACCCCGCGGTCTGGGACAGCGGACGGGTCGCCGTCGTCATCGGCTCCGCCCACGGCGGCCTGCCCTTCTACGACGAACAGCACACCACCCTCACCGAGCGCGGCGCCCGGCGCGTCTCCCCGAAGCTCGCCCCGCTGACCGTCGTCAACGGCGCCGCCAGCAGCGTCGCCATGGACCTGGGTGTCCACGGACCCAGCCAGGCCGTCTCCACGGCCTGCTCGTCGGGCACCGTGGCCATCGGCACGGCCCACCAGATGCTCCGCACCGGCGCCTGCGACATCGTGGTCGCGGGCGGCGCCGAATCGGTCCGCTCCCGGCTCCTGATCGCCAGCGCCTGCCAGATGCGGGCCGTCTCGACCCGCCGTGACGACCCCCAGGCCGCCTGCCGGCCCTTCGACACCCACCGCGACGGATTCGTCGTCGGTGAGGGTGCCGGCCTCCTCGTCATGGAGCACCCCGAGCACGCCCGTGCCCGCGGCGCCACCGTCCGCGCCCACGTCGCCGGCTACGGGGCCTCCAGCGACGCCCACTCCGCCGTCGCACCCGACCCCGAAGGGCTCGGCGTCGAGCGCGCGCTGCGCACCGCCCTGGCCGACGCGGGCGTCGGGGGCGCCGACATCGGCCACGTCAACGCCCACGGGACGTCCACCGTCGCCAACGACCGCATCGAGGCGACCATGCTGCGCCGCGTCCTCGGCGAGCACCCCCTCGTGACCTCGACGAAGGCGATGACCGGGCACACCCTGGGGGCCGCCGGTGGCATCGAGGCGGCCCTGACCGTCCTCGCGCTCCAGCACCAGCTCGTCCCGCCGACCGGCAACCTCGACGCCCCCGACCCCGACATCCCCGTCGAGGTGGTGAGCAAGGAGGCCCGGCGTGCCTCGTTCGACTGCGCCGTCAAGACGTCGCTCGGGTTCGGCGGCCACAACGCGGCGCTCGTGCTCACCCGGGCCTGACGGGAGGCGAGGAGCATCATGCCCGAGGAGATCATCCGGTCCCTGGCGGTGGACGGAGTGCGTTACCGCTACCGCGTTCTGCCCCGTGACCCGGCCGCCGGCGGAGCACCGGTCACCGAACCCGTTCTCGTCATCGGCGGCGCCCTCCAGGGCATGTACGGCTGGCCGCAGATGGACGACCACCTGAGCCCGTCGGCCGACGTGGTGACCGCCGACCTGCCCGGTATGGGCTCGGCGGATCCTCTGCCGCCGGGGCCCAGCGCCCCCGTGCTGCGCGCGGCGGTGGCCGGGATCATCGACGACCTCGGTGCCACCGGAATCAACCTCTTCGGCTTCTCCTACGGCGCGGCCATCGCCTTCGGCTACGCGCAGCACGATCCGGAGCGCGTCGTCCGGCTCGTCCTCGGCGGCGTGCCCACCCACATCGGTGAGGCCGGTCGGGCCTACTGGCACCGGGCGACGCAGGTGCTGGCTGAGGGGGACCCGGAGGGTTTCGCGGCGCTGGCCGCCGACGGGCTGATGTGCCTGGACCCGGAACGGCCCGTGCACCGCAGGGAGCTCGCCCGGCGCTATGTGCGACGTTCCTTCCTGCACGCGCTCGCCCACTCGGAGCACGCGGTCGAGTCGCTGCGGCGGGCACTCGCCGACCGGCCGGACTTCTCCGGCGGGCTGTCGGGCGTACCGGCCCTGGTCTTCGCCGGGGAACACGACACGGTGACCGCGCCGGAGCTGCAGCGGGAGTTCGCCGGGACGATCGAGGGGAGCCGCTTCCTCACCCTCCCGGAATCCGACCACTGGGTCGTGCTGGAGCGTTCCGACGAGGTCGCCGCCCTGGTGACCCGCTTCTTCACGGACCAGCCGCTCGACCCCGTCGTGGCCCTGCTGCCGCACCAGGCGCGGGCCGGTGAGGCCGTCCCGGCGGTGTCCCCACCCGTATCGCCCCCGCGCCCCGGTCCGCCCACACCGCGTACGGCGCCCCGGTGAACTCCCCCACGGCGGGCGGGGCGCAGCACGGTACGGATGGCGGCCCCGGCCGGGGCCGCCACCCGGGATGTCAGTGCCGGGGTCCCTTGCCCTTGACGTCGATCCGCACGATCTGCGGGTCGTGGTCGCTCGCCTGCTCGGCGAACTCCGCGTTGATGTGCACCACGTCGTAGTCGAAGCGGCGGACGCCGGGGCTGGTGAGGATGTGGTCCAGCGTCTGTGAGTTGCCGTCGTAGACGTAGCTGTACCGCTCGTTCGCGGGCAGCGTGGTGATCAGTGGTGTGAGCACCTTGCCGGCGGTCAGCGTGCGCATCGTGGGGGAGAAGGCGAAGTCGTTCAGGTCGCCGAGCGTGACGACCCGGGCCGACTTGTCCGCCTTCAGCAGCGAGGTGACGAAGGTGTTGACCTCCGCCGCCTGCCGCACGCGCTGCGTCTCGGAGCTGCGCACCGGCTCCTGGTAGCGGCCGTGCAGGGACTGGTCGCCGCCCTTGGACGCGAAGTGGTTGGCGATGACGAAGACGCTCTCGCCGCGGAAGCGGAACTCGCCCACCAGCGGCTTGCGGCTGTTGTCCCAGGCCGTGCTCGCGGGGTTGATCCGGCCGGGCGAGACGGAGAGCGTGGCGCCCTTCCTCGTCTTCACCGCCTGCACGGCGGTGGTCGCGTCGCCGCCCGGACGGTCCACGAAGTCGACCCGGTCGGGGTCGAAGAGGAAGACGTTACGGATGTTGCCGCCGGGCTCGCCGCCGTCCCGTCCGTCCTCCGGGGCCACATAGCGCCAGGCGTACCTGGGGCCGCCCGCGGCGGCGATCGCGTCCGTGAAGCGCTTGAGCGTCGCTTCGGAACCCACGGTGCCGTCGTTCTCCGCGCCGTTGTCGTCCTGGATCTCCTCCAGGGACACGACGTCCGGGGACGCGAGGCTGACCGCCACACCCCGGGCGAGTGTGTCGAACTTCGACTGCGCGTCTCCCGCGTCGAGGTTCTCCACGTTGTACGTGGCGACGGCGAGTTCCCCGCGCTTCTGCTTCCGCGTCACCTCGCGCTCCAGGCCGTTGTCCCGCAGCGCACCCAGCTCGGTGGCCTGGACGTTGTAGCCGCCGTACGACGCGTAGTCGAGGACCCCGGTGGTGGAGCCGGACAGCACGTCGCCCACGTCCGCGACCGGTACCGGCCGCGCGGCGTCCAGCGACATCACCTTGAGGCGGCCGGTGTTCGGGTCCTCGTAGGAGGCGTACAGGGTGCCGCCGCGCCGGGTCGGGTTCTCGCCCGGCTTCACCGTCACCCAGATCTCGTCGTACGCGGTGGTGGCACCCGTCACCCGGGTGTCGGCCATCGTGACGCGGGCGCCCTCGAGGGACTCGTACAGATCCAGGGCGTACGCCTCCGGGGCGAGGGCGAGCGCCTCGATCGAACCGCCGCCGGCCGTCGGCACGTAGGCGTCCGGTACCGAGGAAGGATCGAGGAGGACAGCCTCCGGCAGGGTGTTGCCGGCGGACAGGACCGTCGTCAGCGGCGCGGTGATCTGGGTGAGCGACTGGGCTCCGGTGGCCGGGTAGTACTCGGCGACCTTGCCGCTGACCAGCACCGAGTCGCCCACGGCGACAGCGGGAGCCACGGAGCCGGTGTAGACGAACAGGCCCTCGCTCGTACGGGCGTCGTCGTCAGGCGCGGTGTCCTGGATCCAGAACCCGCGTGACCCCGTGGTCCGTACGCCGGTGACCACGCCCGGAACTCCGGTGACCGGCCGGCCCGCGAGCGGGGAGAGCCGGGACGTGCCCTGGATGTCGTGCACCCGCACCGTGCCCGGCTCGGTCGGTCCGCCGGGCTCGCCCGGTCCGGAGCCGCCGGCGGTCTCGCCCGCCGCGTTCACGGGTGTCGGGGTTCCCGCCGTCAGGTCGGCGGCGTTGTCGTCGGTGTCCGCCAGGGAGGTGCCGCGCGCCACGGAGGCGGTGGCGGAGGCGCCCGGCACCGGCCCGGCACCCTCACGCACGACCGCGGAGCCGTAGCCGACGAGGTCGACGATCCGGGTGTCGGCGGCGCAGTCCGCAGCCGTCCTGCACGTCAGCGGGGTCGTGCCGGTGACGAGCGCGACGGTGCCGCTCGCCGCGGACATCGCGGTCGTGCCGGTCGCGTCGGCGGCGGGCAGGCCCACCGTGCCACCGGTGCCCGTGGCCTGCGCGACGAGGTAGCGCCCGCCCGGCGCGACGGCGCCGGACAGCGCGGAGACCTGCCACAGCGATCCGGCGGAGGGGCTGCCCGGCAGGTACTGGACGCTGAGGCCGGACAGGCCGAAGGCGCTCCCGCCGGCGTTGGCCAGCTCGATGTAGTCACGGGTGAGCGTGGCACCGGAGTTGCCCCCGCCGCCGTACACCTCGGAGATGACGGCCGACGTCGACGGTGCCGCGGAGGCGGCGGGCAGCGCGGTCACCGACAGGGTCACGGCGACGGCGGTGGCCAGCAGGGCGGAGCCGGGTCTGGCTATGTGCACGGGAACTGCCCCCAAATGTGTAGTGAGGGGCCAAAAACTATGCGCGTAGACCTGGCGTGGCAAGAGACCGGAGGTTAATGCCGGGCGTCATTACCGCGCCCGCCGGACCGTCGGGGCCCGCGGCACGAGCGGTTCTCCGGTTCAGCGCCAGGAGAGGTTCCGCCACGGGCTCCCTTCGCTCCCGGTCAGCAGGCGGTGCGCCGTGACGTTGTCCTGGTAGTAGTCGCCGTAGTCCTCACCGTCGAACCGCAGCACACGGCCCAGCGCGTACCCCGCGGAGAAGTCCTCCCAGGAGCGGTAGGCCGACTTGCTCAGCGCACCCGCGTACACGATGGCCTGCTCCGCCTCGTGCGGAACGCAGAAGCGGGCGGAGAGCCCCCAACGGGCCAGGTTCACGGCCCGCCCGTAGTCGTAGGCGACCGTCGTGGTGACCCGGCCGTCCGGTGCCAGCAGCCCGTCGGCACGGAACCGGGCCTCGTACCTGACGATGCGCCGGACCAGCTCCTCGATGTCCTTGACCGCGTCGTGGCCCGCCCCGATGTCCTGGGCGTGCCCGGCTGCCGTCTCGCGCCACAGGTCCGGGGAGGGCTGCTCGCCGAGCCCGGCCGCGAGCCGTTGACGCACCCGGAGTACGAAATCGGGCTCGGGCGGACTGTTCCGCGCGTCGAGGAGGGCGTCCAACTGCTCGCGCCAGCCGCTCGGTTCGGTGATGCCCCAGGAGTCGCGCAGCAGCTCTCGCTCCTGGGTGTACTCGCGGTAGACGGCGCCCACCTCGTTCCACGGAACCCCGTTGCCGACCGCCAGGTGGGCCCCGCACGCCAGCCCGTAGGCCAGCGGACCGTGGAGCGCCCCGTGCCGCAACGCGATCAGCCGGTCGCCCCTGGGGCGGTCGTTCTCCGCGTGGTAGCGCAGCCACAGCGCTCGGTGCGGGGGCGTGGCCGCGAAGAGGGTCTGGGCCGGTGTGCCCGCGTTGACGGACAGCAGCTGATGCGGATTCGGCCAGTCGATCTCCGCCACCCATTTGAGGGAGACCCCGTGGAACACCCATTCCGGATGCCACGGCGGCAGCATCCCCCGGGTGAGGACCCCTCGGCAGCTCCGGCCGGCCTCGTCCCGGTGCGAGCGCCACATGATGCTGTCGGGATCGGAGTCCACCTCGGCCTTCGGGGCCATGATGTAGAGCTCCTCGCCCGCCAGCACGCGCAGTTGGGCCTCCGCGTCGCCGCGCGCTCCCGCCTCGTGCAGCAGGTGTTCCGTCACGGACGGCGGCACCCAGGGGGCGCCGTGGGCGCCGTGGGACGGCAGGGAATTCATGACCAGTCGATGTTCCGGTAGGGGCTGTTGAGGTCCTGGGTCAGGATGCGGTGCTGGGCGAGTGACTGCTCGTACTTCACCCCGGTCGCATCGTCCGCGTCGAAGTGCATCACTCGGGCCAGCGAGTAACCGAGGGAGAACTCCGCCCAGGAGCCGTACGCCTGTCTCGCCAGGGAGCCGGTCCGCAGCACGGCCTCTTCCGCCTCCCGCGGATCGCACAGGCGCGCGCCCAACGCGAGCCGTACGACGTTGACCGCCCTCCCGAGGTCGAAGGCGGCCAGGGTGTCGACCCGTTCACCGGCGCCGAGTACGCCGTCCGCACGGAACCGGTCCTCGTACGTGACGGCCAGCCGCAGCGCCTCATGGGCCTCGGCCGCGTCCGACGCCGTGGCCTGGCGGCGCGTCAGGGCGTCCGAGAGCGCGGCGGCCCACTCCGGGGCCGTGGGGGTGCGGCCCAGCCGTCCGGCGAGCGAGTGCCGGATCCGGAGGACCGACTCGTACGTACGACCGACGAGCCGGGTGGCCAGCAAGGCTTCGAGGGTCTCGCGGTACGCGGCGCGGTTCAGCACGCTCCAGGGGTTGCGGAGCCGGGCACGATCCGTCCCGTACCCCTCGTAGGCGGCCCCCAGGTCGTTCCAGACGAGGCCGTTGTGCACGGCGAGATGGGCGCCGGCGGCCAGACCGTGTGCGACCGGCCCGTGCAGCGGACCGGCCCGGTGGGTCAGCAGCACGCCGCCCCGCGGCCCGCCGGACCGCGCGTGCGCCTTCGACCACGCCCGGCGGCGCCCCGGCCCGGCCGCGAGGGTGACGGCGTGGGGCGTGCCCGGATTGACCGCCAGCCGTCGCACTCCGTCCGGCCAGCGGCGCGCGAGCTCGTCGAGCCCGATCGCTTCGAACACCCAGTCGGGGTGCCAGGGCGGGAGCATGCCGGCGGTCAGCACCGTGACACACATCCGGCCGGGGGCCGTGGGATCCGGCTGCGTGGGCAGCGGGGGAGTGTAGCCGGGAGTGTCCGCGTGCAGCCGGGCGACGAGCGCGTAGAGCCTGCTCCCCGCCAGGGCGTCCAGCAGCGTGTCCCGGTCGCCGGACTCCGCCGCGTCGTGCATCAGTGCTTCCGTCCCGGTCGGCGCACCCGCCCCCGGTGCCCCCGCTCTCGTGGTTCCCGTCCCCGTCGTCACGGTCGGATCCTACGGAACGCCATTGGCGGCCGGGGAGGTGGCCCGGGGGCCCGGAGCACGGGGAGGGTCAGGCGGACGGCGTCCGGGCGGGATGCACGGCCAGGGAGAAGGAGTGCCCGGCCGGGTCCGCGTAGACGCGGACGTCGCGGGGGCCGCTGTTGTCACGGGCCTCCACCGGCCGGGCGCCGAGGCCGACCGCCTCGCGCTCGGCCTCGTCCATGTCACCGCGGTCCACCAGGATGCGGAGATGGGCCTGTTGGGAGTCCTCGGGGCGGGGCCAGCTGGGCGGGGCGTAGCCGTGATCGCGGCGGATCGCCAGACACACACCGCTCCGGCCGACGATCTCGACGAAGTCGGGATCGTCCCCCATCCGCGTCTCGGCGCCCAGCAGCGCGGCGTAGAACCCGGCGAGCTCCACGTGCTCGGCACAGTCCAGGACCAGAACACTCGTCTTCGCGACAGTCATGCTTGCACGGGTACCCGCGAAGCGGCCGGACAGGCCGGCCGACGGCCGACCGGGGCCCGCGGAACGCCCGCACGGCGCGCCCGGACGTCGATCCGGGAGCCGCGTCCTAGGGTGCGGATCATGGCAGCGAGCGCGGGGAACCGGGACACGGCCTCTTCCGGCACCGGCCCTGACGACCCCCGTCGCTGGCGTGCCCTCGCCGTCTGTCTCGTGGCCGGCTTCATAACGCTGCTCGACGTCTCCATCGTCAATGTGGCTCTGCCGTCCATCAAGGAGGGCCTCGACACCCCGGAGTCCGACCTCCAGTGGGTGCTGTCCGGCTACGCGCTCGCCTTCGGTCTCGTCCTCATCCCAGGGGGACGCCTCGGCGACGCGCGGGGTCGGCGTGCGGTGTTCATGGCGGGACTCGCCCTCTTCACCCTGGCGTCCGCCGCCTGCGGGGCCGCCCAGTCCAGCCTCTGGCTCGTCGTCGCCAGGCTCCTCCAGGGCGCGGCCGGCGGACTGCTCTCACCCCAGATCTCCGCACTGATCCAGCAGATGTTCTCCGGACGTGAGCGGGGCCGCGCCTTCGGGATGTTCGGCACCGTGGTCGGCATCTCCACCGCAGTCGGCCCACTCCTCGGCGGCCTCCTGATCCAGGTGGCCGGGGCACAGGAGGGCTGGCGCTGGGTGTTCTACGTCAACCTGCCGATCGGGATCGTCTGCCTCCTGCTGGCCCGGCGGCTGCTCCCCGACACCCCGTCGGCCACCCGGGTACGCCCGCGCGACCTCGACCCCGTCGGTGTCGTGCTGCTCGGGGCGGGAGTCCTCGCCCTGCTGCTGCCCTTCGTCCAGGCCCAGCAGTGGCCGGGTGACGGCAAGTGGCTGCTCGTGGCCGTCGCCGCCGTCCTGCTCCTGGCCTTCGTCGTCTGGGAGTCCCGCTGCACGCGACGGAACGTCCAGCCGGTGCTGGACCTGTCGCTCTTCCGGCTCCGGTCCTTCTGGCTGGGCTGCCTGATGATCCTGCTGTACTTCGCCGGCTTCACCTCGATCTTCTTCATCAGCACGCTCTACCTGCAGTCCGGGCTGCACTACAGCGCCCTGGAGGCCGGCCTCGCGATCACCCCGTTCGCGCTGGGCGCCGGGGCGTCGGCGAGCATCGGCGGCAGGCTGGTCGGCCGCTTCGGGCGGCCCCTCATCGTCGTGGGACTCACCATGGTGGCCGCCGGACTCGGACTCACCGCCCTGGCCGCGCACCTGGTGCCGGGCAGGGGCGCCGGGCTCGCGATGGCGGCCCCGCTGCTGCTGGCCGGCCTGGGCAGCGGCCTGGTCATCGCACCCAACCAGACCCTCACGCTCTCCGAGGTGCCCGTCCACCACGCGGGCAGCGCCGGAGGCACCCTCCAGACCGGTCAGCGCGTCGGCTCGTCCATCGGCATCGCCGCCGTGGGCGCGCTCTTCTTCGCCCAGCTGGGCGACGGCGACTGGGCCGCGGCGTACGACCACGGGCTCCTCGTCTCGGTCGTGTTCGTCCTCGCGGCACTGGCCGTCGCCCTGGCCGACGTCGCGGCGGGCAGGCGGGGAAAGAGACGGTCAGAAACGCCTGACTCCATGGACTCCACGGACGCCACCGACGCCCCGAAGGGAACACCATGAGCGACACCGAGGACCAGCAGCAGCGCGGCAACACCTCGTACGGCCACAAGCCCTTCAAGCGCTCGCGCAGCCACTTCGCCGACCGCATCACCGCCGACGGCCGTGACGGCCGGCGCGTCGAGGCGGGCCGCTACCGCCTGGTCGTCAGCAGGGCCTGCCCCTGGGCGAGCCGGGCCCTGGTGTCACGCCGGCTGCTCGGGCTGGAGAGCGCCCTCTCCCTGGCCGTCGCCGACCCCATCCAGGACGACCGCAGTTGGCGCTTCACCCTCGACGAGGGCGGCAAGGACCCGGTGCTCGGCATCGGCTACCTGAGCGAGGCCTACGACGCACGGGAGCGCGGCTACCCGGGAGGGGTGAGCGTGCCCGCGATCGTCGACGTACCCACCCGGACCCTCGTCACCAACGACTACCAGCAGATCACCCTGGACCTGGCCACCGAATGGACCGCACTGCACCGCCCCGGAGCCCCCGACCTCTACCCGGAGCGGCTGCGCGACGAGATCGACACGGTGATGGACGGCATCTACCGGGACATCAACAACGGGGTCTACCGCGCGGGATTCGCCGCGGGGCAGGGTGAGTACGAGGCTGCGTACGTCGACGTGTTCCACCGTCTGGACCTGGTCTCCGAACGCCTCGCCGGACAGCGCTACCTGGTCGGTGACACTCTCACCGAAGCCGACATCCGGCTGTTCACCACCCTGGTGCGCTTCGACGCCGTCTACCACGGACACTTCAAGTGCAACCGTTCGAAGCTCGCCGAGGACCCCGTCCTGTGGGCGTACGCCCGCGACCTCTACCAGACCCCCGGTTTCGGCGACACCGTCGACTTCGACCACATCAAGCGGCACTACTACCAGGTGCACACCGGCATCAACCCGACCGGCATCGTGCCGCTCGGCCCCGACCTCTCGGGCTGGCTGACTCCGCACCACAGGGAGCAGCTGGGCGGCCGCCCGTTCGGCGACGGCACCCCGCCCGGACCGGTGCCGCCCGGCGAGGAGGTCCCGGCGCGGGGGCGCCCCTGACCGGCTCACTCCACGCGCGGGGGCGGGGTGTTCACCGCCGCCAGCGGGGAACGGGCGAGGACGACACAGCCGACGGTGATCAGAGCCGCCCCGGCCAGCTGGGGCAGCAGCCACCAGCCGGTCCGCAACTCCTCGCCGAACAGGGTCACCCCGTAGGCGATGCTGATCAGTGCGTCCCCGAGCGTCAGCATCGGCTGCACCGCCACCAGCGAGCCGGCCTGCAGCGCGTTCTGCAGGAGGAACAGCGCGCCCACGCCGGCCACCGCGGTGGCGTACAGCTGCCACGCCGTCAGCAGGCCGGCCACGCCGTCGCCGTCCAGCCGCGCCATGGCGTCCTTCATCAGCGCGGCGGTCAGCGCGTACCCGCACGCCGAGGCCAGCCCCAGCAGCGCGGCCCGGGCGTCGCCGGAGGTGCCGAGCGCCGCGGCGATCAGCACGGCCTCGAAGACGCCGGTCACCACCAGGGCCGGGATCCAGGCCGCCCCGTGCACGTCGTCACTGCCACCGACCGGCGCCGCGGCGGCCATGGCGAGGGCCAGGCCCAGCGTCACGGCGGCCACCCCTGCCCAGATCTGGCGCGAGACCCCGGCCCCCATGACGAACCCGGCGACGAGCAGGGTCGCGGGCAGCTCGATCACGAAGATCGGCTGGACGACGGCGATGGGGCCCGTGGCCAGCGCCACCGCCTGGAAGACGGCGGCGAGGACCACGAGAGCGATCCCGGCGAGCCACACCTTCTGCCGAAGCAGATGACCGAACAGGGACAGTCGCATCGCCTTGCCGGCGGGCACCTGGAGGGCGGCGCGACGTTGGAGCACCGAGGCGGTGCCGTTGCTGAGCGAGGTCAGGACGGCGAACAGGATACTGATCACCGCCCCATCATGCGGGCCGATGCCGCCCTGACGGCGGTGCCGCGCACCCGTGCGAGTGTCGCCGGTGCGGGGCCGGTGTCGGAGGGCACGCGTAATCTGACGGACCATGGCCACCGGATGCGCTCCCGTACTGTCCACCCGTGCGCTCAACAGGGCCACGATGGAACGCCAGTTGCTGCTCCGCCGTACCGCCGTGCCGGTGAAGGACGCGGTCGGCCGCCTGGTGGGCCTGCAGGCCCAGAACACCAGGCCGCCCTACTTCCAGCTCTACTCCCGGCTGGAAGGCTTCGACCCGGCCGCACTCTCGGCGCTGATGGAGTCCCGCGAGGTGGTCAGGATCGTCACCCTCCGCTCCACCATCCACACCCACACCGCCGAGGACGCCCTCACCCTGCGCCCCCTGGTCCAGCCCGCACGCGACCGGGAGCTGAACGTGTTCCGGAGCGGGCTGGCGGGTGTGGACCTGGACCGGCTCGCCACGCTGGCCAGGGAGCTCGTGGAGGAGCGGCCGCGCTCCATGAAGGAGTTGCGGGAGGCACTGCTCCCGCACTGGCCGCAGGCGGATCCCCGGGCCCTCGCGGTCGCCGCCCGATGCCGCCTGCCGCTCGTCCAGGTCACCCCGCGCGGGCTCTGGGGACGCAGCGGGCAGGTCGCCCTGACGACCGCCGAGCACTGGCTGGACAGCGCGCCGCGGCCCGCGGCCTCGCCCGACGCGACCGTGCTGCGCTACCTCGGCGCCTTCGGTCCTGCCTCCGTGAAGGACATGCAGATGTGGGCGGGGCTCACCCGGATGCGGGAGGTCTTCGAACGCCTGCGGCCCCGGCTCGTCACCTTCCGCGACGAGAACGGCGTCGAGCTCTTCGACCTGCCCGAAGCCCCTCGCCCCGACCCCGACACCCCGGCCCCGCCACGCTTCCTCCCCGAGTTCGACAACGTCCTCCTCGGCCACGCCGACCGGACCCGCGTGATCCCGCCCGCGTACAGGGGGCGCAACGGTGTCGGGAACCAGGCCTACGGAACCGTCCTGGCCGACGGCTTCCTGGCCGCGCTCTGGCGCCTCGACGCGAGCGCGGACGACGCGGTCGTCACCGTGCAGGCCCTGGGTGAGCTGGACCGGACCACCCGCGAGGAGATCACCCAGGAGGCCGTGGAGATGCTGACGGTCATGTCCCCGGCGCCCGCGTACGACGTCCGGTTCGACACCTTCGTCGACTTCGGGGACTGATCCTCACGGCAGCAGCCCCGCACGGCGCGCCGCCACCACCGCCTCCAGCCGGGTGTGTGCACCCAGCTTCCGCATCGCGGACCGCAGATAGCTCTTCACGGTCTCCGGCCGCAGCCCCAGCCGTCCGGCCGTCGCGGCGTTCGTCGCCCCCGACGCGACGCAGGCGATCACATCCACCTCACGCGGCGCCAGCCGTACCAGCCCGGTCTCCGGACCCCGGTCCGCCCCGGCGGCCGACGCGAGCCGCCCGCACACCGCGAGCAGTTCCCCGCGCAGCGACGCGTCCACGATCTTCGGGGCCAGGGCCCGCAGTTCGCGATGAGCCTCCCGGACGTCCTCCCAGGTGCCGGCACCCGCGCCCGGTTCGGTGATCTGCTCCCGGGTCGCGGCCAGGAGCTGCCGTACCTCGTCCCGGACGGCCAGGGCCTGCTCCACGTCCCGCGCGGCCGAGGCCGCCGCGTCGAACGCGCGGTCCCCGAGCGTGAGCGGCTCGCGCAGCGCCCCGTACAGCACACCGCGCACCGTCCGGCGTACGACGACGGGCACCGCGACGACCGAGCGCAGGCCCTCCGCCGCGACGGCCGTGTCGTACTCATGGCTGATGTGGCGCGAGGACGGGTAGTCCGTGACCGCGCACGGCCGTGACAGTGCGATCGCCTTACCGCCGAGCCCGCTCCCCGCCGAGATGACGAGCCCGCGCAGGGCCGGGGTCTGGGCACCGCTCAGCTCGGCGATCATGGCGCGGCGGGCGTCGGACAGCAGCCCGCCGAAGACCACCGGCAGTCCGCTCGTCCGGCGCAGCCTCAGCAGGGCCGCCCGCAGCTCGGTCGCCTCGCCCGGTTCCGCCACGCCGATGCCTCTCCGCCCTGTCCGCCACCCCTGTTCGGGGGTGGTGAGATCCAGGTCACTGTTCGCATGATGTTAAAGGACGCGTTCGTAATGAGGAGGGCACATGCCGGCAACGAGTGCGACGGAGACGTTCCGGGCGGCCCGGGACTTCCTGATCGAGCACCGTGAGGACTACACCACGGCGTACGAGGGCTTCAGCTGGCCCCGCCCCGACCACTTCAACTGGGCGCTCGACTGGTTCGACGTCATCGCCGAGAACAACGAGCGCACCGCTCTGCACATCGTGGAGGAGGACGGGGAACGCACCGAGGTGTCCTTCGCCCGGATGGCCGCCCGCTCCGACCGGGCGGCGAACTGGCTGCGGGCCCAGGGCGTCGCCGCGGGTGACCGGATCCTCGTCATGCTCGGCAACCAGGTGGAGCTGTGGGAGACGGCACTGGCCGCGATGAAGCTGCGTGCCGTCGTCATCCCCGCCACCCCCCTGCTGGGGCCGGCCGATCTCCGCGACCGGGTCGAGCGAGGCAGGGTCCGCCACGTCCTCGTGCGGTCGGCCGACACGGCGAAGTTCGACGAGGTGCCGGGCCACTACACCCGGATCGCGGTCGGTGCCGACACCGAGGGCTGGCTCTCCTACAGCGGGGCCGACGAGGCGCCCGCGACGTTCACCCCGGACCGGGAGACGGACGCCGACGAACCCCTGATGCTCTACTTCACGTCGGGCACCACGGCGAGTCCGAAGCTCGTCGAGCACACCCATGTCTCTTATCCCGTGGGCCACTTGTCGACGATGTACTGGATCGGCCTCAAGCCCGGTGACGTCCATCTGAACATCTCCTCGCCCGGCTGGGCGAAGCACGCCTGGTCGAACCTCTTCGCGCCGTGGAGTGCCGAGGCCACCGTCTTCATCTTCAACTACACCCGCTTCGACGCCGCCCGGCTGATGGCGGAGATGGACCGCTCGGCGATCACCAGCTTCTGCGCCCCGCCCACGGTCTGGCGGATGCTGATCCAGGCCGACCTCGCTCAGCTGAAGACACCGCCGCGCGAGGTCGTGGCGGCCGGTGAGCCGCTCAATCCCGAGGTCATCGAGAGCGTCCGGCGCGCCTGGGGCGTCACCATCCGCGACGGCTTCGGCCAGACGGAGACCGCCGTGCAGGTGGCCAACACCCCCGGACAGCGGCTCAAGACGGGGTCGATGGGACGGCCCAGCCCCGGCTTCGTGGTCGAGCTGCTGGACCCGGTCTCCGGTGCGCCGGGTGTGGCGGAGGGGGAGATCTCCCTCGTCCTGTCCGCGGCGCCCGTCGGCCTTATGACGGGCTACCACGGGGATCCGGACCGTACGGCGGAAGCCATGGCGGGCGGCTACTACCGCACGGGGGACATCGGAGCACGGGACGAGGACGGTTACATCACCTATGTCGGCCGGGCCGACGACGTGTTCAAGGCCTCCGACTACAAGATCTCGCCCTTCGAGCTGGAGAGCGCCCTGCTGGAGCACGAGGCGGTCGCCGAGGCCGCCGTCGTGCCCGCCCCCGACCCGCTGCGGCTGTCCGTCCCGAAGGCGTACGTGGTGCTCGCCGAGGGCTGGGAGCCAGGACCTGGCACGGCGAGGGTGCTGTTCCAGCACTCACGGGCGGTCCTCGCCCCCTACAAGCGCATCCGGCGGCTCGAGTTCGCCGAGCTGCCCAAGACCGTCTCGGGGAAGATCCGCAGGATCGAGCTGCGCGAGCGCACCGCGCAGGGCACGGGCGTCGAGTTCGACGAGGGGGACCTGCGGTGAACGGCCTCTCCTACGCGCACGGAACCGGCGAAACGGCTCTGCTCGGCGACACCATCGGACGCAACCTGGACCGTGCGATCGAGACGTACGGGGAGCGGGAGGCCCTGGTCGACGTGGTGTCCGGGCGCCGCTGGACCTACACCGCGTTCGGTCACGCCGTCGAGGAGCTGGCCCGGGGGCTGATGGCGTCCGGGGTGGCCAAGGGGGACCGGGTCGGCATCTGGGCGGTCAACTGCCCGGAATGGGTCCTCGTCCAGTACGCCACGGCCCGGATCGGCGCGGTCATGGTCAACATCAACCCGTCCTACCGCGCGCACGAGCTGGAGTACGTGCTGAAGCAGGCCGGTGTCTCCGTCCTGGTCGCCTCGCTCGCCCACCGCACCAGCGACTACCGCGCGCTCGTCGGGCAGGTCCGCGCCGACTGCCCGGAGCTGCGGTCCGTCCACTACATCGACGACCCCTCCTGGGGCGAGCTGACTGCCGCGTCCGCATCCGTGACGTCGGAGCAACTCGCGGCTCGCGAGGCTGAGTTGTCGTGCGACGACCCGATCAACATCCAGTACACCTCCGGGACCACCGGCTTCCCCAAGGGGGCCGTCCTCTCCCACCACAACATCCTCAACAACGGCTTCTTCGTGGGGGAGATGGTCGCCTACACCGAACAGGACAGGGTCTGTCTTCCGGTGCCCTTCTACCACTGCTTCGGCATGGTCATGGGGAACCTCGCCATCACCTCGCACGGTGCCTGCATCGTCATCCCCGCGCCGGCCTTCGAGCCCGCCGCCGTACTGGACGCCGTCCAGCGGGAGCGCTGCACCTCGCTCTACGGGGTGCCCACGATGTTCATCGCGGAGCTCGACCTCCCCGGTTTCGACGCGTACGACCTCTCCTCGCTGCGCACCGGGATCATGGCGGGATCGCCGTGCCCGGTCGAGGTGATGAAGCGGGTCGTCGCGGAGATGCACATGGAGGAGGTGTCCATCTGCTACGGCATGACGGAGACTTCGCCCGTCTCCACGCAGACCCGCCGGGAGGACGACCTGGAGCGCCGCACGGGCACGGTCGGCCGGGTGATGCCGCACATCGAGGTGAAGGTCGTCGATCCGGTGGCAGGTGTGACCCTGCCGCGTGGTGAGGCCGGCGAACTGTGCACCCGGGGCTACAGCGTGATGCTCGGCTACTGGGACCAGCCGGAGCGGACAGCCGAAGTCGTCGACGCGGGACGCTGGATGCACACGGGGGACCTCGCGGTGATGCGGGAGGACGGGTACGTACAGATCGTCGGCCGGATCAAGGACATGATCATCCGTGGCGGCGAGAACGTCTATCCGCGTGAGATCGAGGAGTTCCTCTACGGCCACCCGAAGATCGCCGACGTCCAGGTGGTCGGGGTGCCGGACGACCGGTACGGCGAGGAGATCCTGGCCTGCGTCATTCCCCGTGATCCGGCCGACCCGCCGACGCTCGACGAGGTGAAGGCGTACTGCCGTGAGCAGTTGGCGCACTACAAGATCCCGCGCGGGCTGCGGATCCTGGAGGCGTTCCCCATGACGGTCAGCGGTAAGATCCGGAAGATCGAACTGCGGGAGGGGTACGGCGCGTAGCCCGTGCCGGGGGCGGCGGGGTCAGGCGGCCTCGATGATGCCGGAGCCTATGCCCTGGGTCGCCGCCGCCCACTCGATGAGCAGCACCTCGTACTCCGCTGCCTCCGTCGGGGTCCAGTCCTGGCCGGCACGGGAGTCGACGAGCGCACGGATCGCTTCGTTGGCCTCGACGACGGACGGGTGGACGGGCTGGGAAAGGAAGACGGAGGTGGGGTGAGTGGGAAGTCGGGGAGTTAAGACCATGCCTTCACTCTACGTCCTCATGCTGACAACAGCTCGAACATATGCGGCTGGCAGGGCACAGGTGACCGAAATCATTCGACGGGGGCGGGTGGCTCGGGGTCGACGCTGATCAACTCGTCGGCGGGGCCGTTCACCGGCTGAGGGGTTCCGGTGAGGTCCAGGACGAACAGGGGGATGGCGAGGTCGTCGGCGCGTGAGCGTGCCTCGTCCGTGTAGCCGGCCAGGGAGAACAGCACGCTGGACACCGAGGTGTTCAGGCCGTTCAGCCACAGGCATTCGACGTCGCGCAGGGCGGTCGGCCGCGTCGTCGCGTCGACCTGGGCGATGATGCCGGCGGCCCTCAGGTCGATCCGGGAGCCGGTCCGCACCTCGGGCTGGACGACCTCGCTGAAGCCCAGCCACTTCAGGTACAGCGCCGCGGTGTCCACGGCGTCGCGGGCCGTGCGTATGACCAGTGGTCGGAACAGGGGGCGCGCAGGCGTGGCCTTGCGTGTCGCCGGTATGTGGGGCGGCCCGGGTGGTCCGGCCGTGGCGGGCGGCGGCATGGGGGCGCGCCTGGCCACCGGGCGCACGGGTATGCGCAGCACCGTGCCGCAGGGGCAGCAGAGTTCGGGGTGCGGCCACTGGTCGCGGCGCCCGCAGGAGTGGCACCGCACGCTGACCCAGTCGTCGTTCCACGTGCGGTGCGTGATGACCGCGGCCGGCGCGCCACGCATCAGTGGCGGCGCTGTCGGGGAGCCGCACGGGCAGGGATATACCGGCGTGATGTACGCGTGATCCCGGCGGCAGGCCGGGCAGCGCACCGGTACGGACTCCACGTGCTGCCCCTTCCTTCCGCCCGGCGGCGGCGACTGCGTTCCGTACCTCCATCGTCCACCAGGAGCGACGTTCAGGGGACGGAATCGCGTACTTCGGCCCTCCGGTTCCCCGCCGCTTCCTCCGCCCTCCCTTGACGGCTGTCCGGGGCCGTCCTAAGTTGATTCCGTATAGCAGAACAAACTTTCCGTAGTGCGGAATTGGTGCTCTCAGGTGGCGCGACAGAGCCCGACTCCACCAGGTCCGAGCAGGAGCACTCATGCCTCGTATGACCGCTGCCCGAGCGGCAGTTGAGATCCTCAAGCGCGAAGGTGTCAGCAACGCGTTCGGTGTGCCGGGTGCGGCGATCAACCCCTTCTACGCGGCCCTCAAGGCCTCCGGCGGGGTGCAGCACACCCTCGCCCGCCACGTCGAGGGCGCCTCCCACATGGCGGAGGGGTACACCCGCGCCGCGGCCGGCAACATCGGCGTCTGCATCGGTACGTCCGGACCCGCCGGAACGGACATGATCACCGGCCTCTACTCGGCCGTCGCCGACTCGATCCCGATCCTCTGCATCACCGGCCAGGCGCCGACGGCCGTCCTGCACAAGGAGGACTTCCAGGCCGTCGACATCGCGTCGATCGCCGCACCGGTGACCAAGGCCGCGACCACCGTCCTGGAGGCCGCGCAGGTCCCGGGCGTCTTCCAGCAGGCCTTCCACCTCATGCGCACCGGCCGGCCCGGACCGGTCCTCATCGACCTGCCGATCGATGTGCAGCTCACCGAGATCGAGTTCGACCCCGAACTGTACGAACCGCTGCCCGTTCACAAGCCCGCCGCGAGCCGCAGGCAGATCGAGCGGGCGCTCCAGATGCTCAACGCCTCGGAGCGGCCGCTGCTCGTCGCGGGCGGCGGCATCATCAACGCGGACGCGTCGGAACTCCTGGTCGAGTTCGCGGAACTGACCGGTGTCCCGGTCGTCCCCACCCTGATGGGCTGGGGCATCATCCCCGACGACCACGAGCTGAACGCGGGCATGGTCGGCCTGCAGACCTCGCACCGCTACGGCAACGCGAACTTCCTGGAGTCCGACTTCGTCCTCGGTATCGGCAACCGCTGGGCCAATCGTCACACCGGCAAGCTGGACGTCTACACCGAGGGCCGCACCTTCGTCCACGTCGACATCGAGCCCACCCAGCTGGGCAGGATCTTCGCCCCGGACCTCGGCATCGCCTCCGACGCGAAGGCGGCACTCCAGCTGTTCGTCGAGGTGGCACGTGAACTGAAGGCCGCCGGCGAGCTGAAGGACCGCTCCCGGTGGGCGGCGTCCACGCAGGAGCGCCGCGCGACCCTGCAGCGCCGCACGCACTTCGATGACGTCCCGTTGAAGCCGCAGCGCGTCTACGAGGAGATGAACCGGGCGTTCGGCCCCGAGACGCGGTACGTCACCACCATCGGCCTCTCCCAGATCGCGGGCGCGCAGATGCTGCACGTGTACCGGCCGCGCCACTGGATCAACTGCGGCCAGGCCGGGCCCCTGGGCTGGACGATCCCCGCCGCGCTGGGCGTCGCCACGGCCGATCCCGACGGCTCCGTGGTCGCGCTCTCCGGCGACTACGACTTCCAGTTCATGCTGGAGGAGCTGGCCGTCGGCGCGCAGCACCGTATCCCGTACGTCCACGTGCTGGTGAACAACTCCTACCTGGGGCTCATCCGGCAGGCGCAGCGCAACTTCGACATCGACTTCCAGGTCAACCTGGAGTTCGAGAACCTCAACTCCCCGGAGCTGGGCGTCTACGGCGTGGACCACGTCAAGGTCGTCGAGGGCCTGGGCTGCAAGGCGATCCGGGTCACCGAGCCGGACCGACTGCTGCCGGCCTTCGAGGAGGCGAAGAAGCTCGCCGCCGAACACCGGGTCCCGGTCGTCGTCGAGGCGATCCTGGAGCGGGTCACGAACATCTCGATGAGCGGGTCCGACATCGCGTCGGTCAACGAGTTCGAGGACCTGGCGACCGAGCCGGGCCACGCGCCGACCTCGATCCGGACGCTGACGGTGTCCTGACGCCGTTCCTCCCCGGCCGCGCGACGCCGGCCCCCGGGGCCTCGACAGGTTCCGGGGGTCGGCGTCCGTCACGTGGCCCGGAGCGCCCACGACATCGATCCACGTATTCCTGGATTCAGAGAAGCGTGTACTGTCGTGGGGTGCTTACAGTCGCCCACGACATCGAGGTGCTGGCCCGCTTCGGCCGCGCGCTCGCCGACCCGATCCGCTGCCGCGTCCTGCTCGCCCTCCGTGATGCCCCCGCCTATCCGGCAGACCTCGCCGACGCCCTCGGCGTCTCGCGGACCCGGTTGTCGAACCACCTCGCGTGTCTGCGCGACTGCGGCCTGGTCGTCACCGTCCCCGACGGCCGTCGCACCCGTTACGAGCTCGCCGACGCCCGCCTCGGTCACGCCCTGGACGACCTGCGCGCCGCCGTGGTCGCCGTGGAGACCGACCGGACCTGCGCGGATGCCGACGAGAAGGGGTGTTGCTGACCATGACCGCCGACGCAGTCATATCCCTCGGACCCGGCCCGGCACGGCGCGAGGCCCTGGCCCGGCGTATACGGCTCCTGGTCGCCGCCACGATCGCCTACAACGTCGTCGAGGCGATCGTCGCCATCACGGCGGGGACGATCGCCTCCTCCACGGCCCTGATCGGCTTCGGTATGGACTCGGTGATCGAGGTGTCCTCCGCCGCCGCGGTGGCCTGGCAGTTCTCCGCCCGTGAGCACGCCGTCCGCGAGGCCCGGGAGAGGACCACCCTGCGGATCATCGCCGTCTCCTTCTTCGCGCTCGCCGCGTACGTCGGTGTCGACGCGGTCCGCGCGCTGGTCGGCACCGGTGAGGCCGAGCCGTCCGTACCGGGCATCGTGATCGCCGCGCTGTCCCTGGCCGTGATGCCGTTCCTGTCCTCCGCCCAGCGGCAGGCCGGCCGTGAACTCGGCTCCGCCAGCGCGGTCGCCGACTCCAAGCAGACCCTGCTGTGCACCTATCTGTCCGCCGTACTCCTGGTCGGCCTGGTGCTGAACGCCACGCTCGGCTGGTCCTGGGCCGACCCGATCGCCGCCCTGGTCATCGCGGCCATCGCCGTGAAGGAAGGCCGCGACGCCTGGCGAGGCGAGGGCTGCTGCGCGGTCCCCGCCGCCGCGACGGTGCCTTCGGCCGGTGCCGCGGCCGACGTCTGTGGCTGCGCCTGACCGCACCCTGCTCGCGCCCTTCCGCCCTGCGCCGACGGATACAGGTCCCGCTCCGCCGGGGCATGAGGGGCCCCGGTGGTCCGGTGTGCCTCATGTGCCGCTCGGGCCCCCGGTGGTAAGAGGTGCCCCGTCCGGCACGGCCGGATCGCGCCCTGTCCGGCCCGCAGGCCTGACCGGATCATCGAGCCATGGGGGACATCGACGACTCCGACCACGTCACCGAGACCTTTCACGCACTCCTGGAGGGCGCCACGGCGCCACGGCCGCCCTCGCCGCCCGACTGCCCGTTCTGCGACCTCCCGCAGGACCGGTACGCCACGGCCTACCCGGGGTACTGGATCCTGCTCGAACCGCGCATCCTGATCCCTGCCCACACCGTGCCTCCACGGCGCCGGTGGGTGATCACGTCGACCGGGACCGCGATGAACCTCTGGGACGCGGAGCCGCTACCGGGCACCAGGTGCCGCATCCCGCACCGCATCGCCTGCCCCTGCCTGGTGCCGGAGGACCTCTGGCCGTGGGTCTCCGCTCTCCGTGTGCACAACGATCGCCGGTCGCAACGTCTGTTCGATCTGCCTGACGAGGGTTTCCCGTAAGCGAGGCGGGATACTCGGTTAAAAACATTACCCAGTTGCTTTATTGTTGAGGGATGCCACGCTCCGAGTCCGTACTCAGTGACGCCCTGATCAGGGAACGTGCCCACCACGACGCATGCCGAGCGGCCTTGCGGGCCATGATCGACGGTGCGCAAGAACAGGTGGTTGTCGGCGCGGACGCCTCCGCTTGTACGTGGCGCTCACCCGAGCGGTCTCGCGCCTCCACGTCGTGCACTCCCTGCCTCTGCCGCCCGGACTCCGGCCCGTGGAGTCGCGGCGAGACCGAACGGCTGGGGGCTGAGGTGGCCCGCGGTGAGGACGTGGAACCCGGCCATGCGGCGGACGCGCTGCGAGGCAGGAAAGGGATGCGGTGTACGCCCCACGCGCACACCGCACCCCGGTGATCCGTCTTCACGGCGACCGCGACGGCGGGCTGCGGGCGGTGGGCGGACCGGTTCCTTCAGGTCTGGAGCCGGGCCGCCCGGCCCTCGCCACCGCACTGGCGTCGTCCGCCGCCGCGGTCCCGTCCTGCCGTGCCGCGCGGCACCCCTCATCCGGGTGCGCGGCACGGGCAGGGCCCTGGGCTGGAGGCTCAGTCCTCGCGCAGGGCGCGGACGGCCTCCTCCACGCGCTTGCCGTAGTCGGCGTCGGCGGCGTGGAAGTGGGCGAGGTTCTTCTCGATCACGTCGTCGCGGGTGACCTGCGAGAGGCCTCCGGCGATGTTGGCGATCAGGCGGTCCTTCTCGTCCGCGGACATCAGCCGGTAGAGCTCGCCCGCCTGGAAGAAGTCGTCGTCCTTCGTGTGGGCGGGCGCCTCGTGCGTGCCCGTCCAGCCCTGAACGGGCAGGGGCGCGGCGAGCGCCTGGCCGGTCTGGGCCGGTCCGGCGTACGAGTTGGGCTCGTAGTTCCTGTCCTGGCGCGAGCCGTAGCGCGTCGCGTGGAGTCCGTCGCGCCCGTAGTTGTCGACGGTGGCCGCCTTCGGCGCGTTGACCGGGAGCTGGGTGTGGTTGATGCCCAGGCGGTAGCGCTGCGCGTCGGCGTAAGCGAACAGCCGGCCCTGGAGCATCTTGTCCGGGGACGGGCCGATGCCGGGCACGAAGTTGTTCGGCGAGAACGCGGCCTGCTCCACCTCGGCGAAGACGTTGTCCGGGTTGCGGTCCAGCACCAGCCGGCCGACGCGTCGCAGGGGGTAGTCGGCGTGCGGCCACACCTTCGTCACGTCGAACGGGTTGAAGCGGTAGTCCGCCGCCTCGGCGGCCGGCATGACCTGCACGTGCAGCGTCCAGGACGGGTTGACTCCGCGTTCGATGGCCTGGAGCAGGTCCGTCTGGTGCGAGTTGGCGTCCTTGCCGACCTGTTCGGCGGCCTGCTCGGCGGAGAGCGAGCGCACGCCCTGGTTGGTCCTGAAGTGGTACTTGACGAAGAAGGCCTCGCCGTCGGCGTTCGTCCACTGGTACGTGTGCGAGCCGAAGCCGTTCATGTGACGGTACGAGGCGGGGATGCCGCGGTCGCCCATCAGCCAGGTGATCTGGTGCGTCGCCTCGGGGGAGTTCGCCCAGAAGTCCCAGACGTTGTCCGGCTCCTGGCGGCCCGTGAAGGGATCCCGCTTCTGTGAGTGGATGAAGTCGGGGAACTTCACCGGGTCCTTGATGAAGAACACCGGGGTGTTGTTGCCGACCAGGTCGTAGTTGCCCTCGTCCGTGTAGAACTTGAGCGCGAAGCCACGGGGGTCGCGGACGGCGTCCGCGCCGCCCAGCGAGTCGGCGACCGTCGAGAAGCGGATGAACGTCTCGGTGCGGCGGCCCACTTCGGAGAGGAAGTCGGCGCGGGTGAAGCCGGTGACGTCGTCGGTCACCTCGAAGTAGCCGTACGCACCGGAGCCGCGGGCGTGGACCACGCGCTCCGGGATGCGCTCACGGTTGAACCTGGCGAGCTTCTCCAACAGGTGCTGGTCCTGGAGGAGGATGGGCCCGCCGGCGCCGGCCGTGGCGGAGTTCTGGTTGTCGGCGACCGGGGCGCCTGACTCGGTCGTGAGCACACGCTGGGACATGGGGGCCTTCCGTACGGGGCTGCTGGCGGCCTCAGGAGCGTAGATTCGCCGGGAACAGCGCGTCAACAGTTTGTTGAAATTGGAGGGTGAGGTTCCGGATCGCGGCGGCGCCTGGGCGCGACAGGACAGGTGTCAGCGCCACCGCGACCCGGAGTTCAGGGGGCCCTGGGAAGGGTCGGGGTGTCAGACCTGGGAGCCGGAGAGCCGCTCGACCGAGCGCAGCAGCGCGGAGTGGTCCAGGCCGCCGTCGCCCTGTGCGCGCAGGGAGGCCACGAGTTGCGCCACGACGCCGCCGACCGGCAGGGCGGCGCCGACGTTGCGGGCGGCGTCCGTGACGATGCCCATGTCCTTGTGGTGCAGGTCGATCCGGAAGCCCGGTGCGAAGTCCCGCTTGATGAAGTTGTCCTTCTTGCGGGTCAGGACCGTCGAGCCGGCGAGCCCGCCGTTCAGCACGTCGAGCGCGGCGGCCAGGTCGACCCCGGACTTCTCCAGGAAGACGACGGCCTCGGCGCAGGCCTGGATGTTGACGGCGACGATCAGCTGGTTCGCGGCCTTCACCGTCTGTCCGGAGCCGTGCGGACCGCAGAGCACGATCGTCCTGCCGAGCGCGTCGAGCAGCGGCTTCGCGGCGTCGAAGTCGGCCTGCTCGCCGCCGACCATGATCGACAGGACGGCCTCGATCGCGCCGGCCTCGCCGCCGGAGACGGGGGCGTCCAGTACGCGGATGCCCTTGTCCTCCGCGTTCTTCGCGAGGTCCACCGAGGTCTGCGGAGTGATCGAGGACATGTCGATCAGCAGGGCGCCCCGCCTGGCGTTCTCCAGGATGCCGTCGGGGCCGTACGCGATGGCCTCGACCTGCGGGGACGCGGGCACCATGGTGATGACCACGTCGGCGTCGCGCACCGCGTCCGCGATCGAGGCGGCCCCCTTGCCGCCCGCCGCGACGAGCCGGTCGACCTTGGCCTGCTCCAGGGTGTAACCGGTCACCTGGTAACCGGCCTTGACCAGGTTCTCGGACATGGGGGAGCCCATGATGCCGAGCCCGATCCAGGCGACCTTGGGGAGGGTGCTGCTCATGAGGGTGCCTTCCGATAGGCGTGTGTGCGGGAGGGATGGCCCTGGGTTGTGTTTCGGAAGTGGCGCCGTCCGCCCGAAGGGCCGGCCTGGCGACGCCTGGCACGCCGGGACTTCCGAAACACGCCCTAGCGGGTCGGCCGGTGTTCGGCGGGGAGCCAGGCGAACGCCTCGGCGCTCGGCCGGTCGCCCGGCTTGTACTCCAGGCCGATCCAGCCGTCGTAACCGGCCTCGGTCAACTCGTCGAGGAGCCGCTCCAGGGGGAGCGAGCCGGTGCCGGGCGCGCCGCGGCCCGGGTTGTCGGCGATCTGGACGTGACCGGTCTTCGCGGCGTACGCCTTGATCACCTGGCTGAGGTCCTCGCCGTTCATCGACAGGTGGTAGAGGTCCAGCAGGAACGCGGCGTTGCCCAGCCCCGTCGCCTCGTTGACCCGGTCGACGACCTCGATGCCCGCCGGTGCGCTGACCAGCGGATAGAGCGGCGACTCCGTGGCGTTGAGGGTCTCGATCAGGAGGGTCGCCCCGATCCGGTGGGCCGCGCGGGCGGCCAGGACCAGGTTCTCCAGGGCGAGATCGTCCTGGACGGCCGGGTCCACGCCCTCGACGCGGTTGCCGTACAGCGCGTTGAGGGCCTTGCAGCCGACCGAGGCCGCGAAGTCCGCCGCCACCTCGATGTTGGCGCGGAAGCGGTCCGATTCCCGGCCGGGCAGCGAGAGTGCCCCGCGGTCGGGGCCGGGGAGCTCGCCGGCGTAGAAGTTCAGCCCCACCAGGTGAGTGCCCGCGTCGTCGAGCGCCTTCTTCAGGGCGCCGAGCTCGGCCTGCGCGGGGGTGGGGGTCTCGATCCAGGGCCACCAGAGCTCGACCGCCGTGAAGCCTGCGGCGGCCGCTGCCGCCGGGCGCTCCAGCAGCGGGAGTTCCGTGAAGAGGATCGAGAGGTTCACTTCGAAGCGCTGGTCCGAGTAGCCCATCGTGCGCTCCTTCCGTATCGCGGAAGTTTGTTTCTGCTTAACGGAAGATTGCCTGGAGGGTGGTGAGGCTGTCAAGAGGCGATCCGCATTCCGGGCAGACGTGAGCGGGGTGGAGGCCGCCTCGCCTCCACCCCGCTCACGCTCACATTCGCCTGGTCAGACGGCCGGCACCGTGTCCTCGAACGTGGTGCCCGCACTGCGGTATCCGCTCACCAGCGCCGACACCTGCGCGGGCGAGAGGACCCGGTCCTTCACGTGCAGCACGTAGTCCACCTGCTGGTCGTACGAACGGGGGGTGGTACTGCTCTGACCGGCCAGATCGATCAGCCACTGGTTGAAGTTGATCGACATCGGCCGCTCGGGGAGGTAGGCCGCCCCGTGCGTGCCGAAGTGCTGACCGTCGACGTAGTACGTGATCGCGCTGTTGTCGATCGTCACGACCAGGTCGTGCCATCCGGCGTAGCTCCGACGCACCTCGCTGTGCTGGTTGACGGCCTCCCACGGATCGGGCCTGAAGGTCTCCCACGAGGTGGTATAGAGGATGTTGGCCGGCTCGCCCCAGCCGCCGTTGGGCAGGTACTCGAAGTCGTACTCGGCGTAGTCGTCCGCCATCGGCGCCTTCAGGTCGTTGATGGTGAAGAAGGCCTGTACGAGGTGGTCCCCGTCGGGTCCCGACCTCGGTGCGTCGTTGAACTTCACCCGGGCCGCGTAGGTGCCGTTGCGGAACTTCGTGGACCGCGTGAGGATCTCCGTCTGCTCCGTCGACGCGCCCGTGCCCGCCGTCGACGTCTCCAGGTTCATCACCGAATTACCGCTCTGGCTGCTGAAGGTCACGTTCTCGGGGGCCCAGACGGCGCCCGGCACGCCGGGTCCGCCGGAGTTCGAGCGGACGCTCCAGCCGTTCGCCGAGATCCTCGGGTCCGTGTGCCCGCTGTAGTTGAAGTCGTCGAACAGCGCGGGCCCGTCGGCCGCCGCGGCACCGGCGGTCGAGGGCAGGGCGGCGAGGGCCGTGCAGCCCAGGGCCAGGGTGACGGCGGCGGCTGCCGCCGCGCGGATACGGCTCCTGCGGAATGTCCTCATGACGGTGTTCCTCTCCGGAACGGTGGGGGATGTGTGACGGCTTCCCCCGCGACGGCGAACGGGATCCCGACGCCCTCGCGGGGGAAGCCGTCACCGTGGGGGTCGCGCTGTACCTGTGGACGCGGTCGCCAGGGACCGCGTGGTGAGCGGCCGGTAACGGACGCCGAGGGCGTCAAGCCGGGCGGTGTGGTCGTGCAGCCGCTCGACGAAACCGGCCCAGTCGCTGCGCCCGCCGGACCAGGCACGGTCCGCCAGGGCGCAGAGTCGGGGGTAGGTGAGGTACTCGATCCGGTCCGGTGTCGTCACGTACTCGGTCCACAGCTGGGCCTGTGTCCCCAGTACGCGGGAGGCGTCCTCCGGCTCCCAGTCCGGTGACACCGGCTCGTTCGAGTGGACCGCGTGCAGGGGTACGGGCTCGCCCGGCTGCGCCGCGGGCTCGTCCGGATCCGTGGACTGGGCGTAGTCCAGGTACGTCGCGCGGTGGTGCGCGGTCACCACCTGGTGCCCGCGCCGCGCCGCGGTGAGGGCGTGCGCCGGGTCCCGCCACGTCATCACCGTGAAGTCGGCAGGCAGTTCGGCTCCGCTCTCGGCCCAGCCCACGGGCCGTCGGCCGTGCTCCACGAGGAACGAGCCGATCCGGCCCATGAACCAGCCGTGCAGCTCGCCGGAGCCGGAGAGCCCCGCGGCCGCCGCACGGTCCCGGGCCGCCGGGCTGTTCTCCCATTCGCCGGTGGGGCACTCCTCGCCGCCGATGTGGACGTACGGGGACGGGAAGACGTCCATGACCTCCTCCAGCACCGTCCGGCAGAAGTCGAAGACCTCCTCGTGGACTCCCAGCACGTTGTCGCAGACACCCCACCTCGTCCAGACGTCGAGGTGCCGCTCCGGGTGGTTCCCGAGCGCGGGGTAGGCCGCGAGGGCCGCGCGCGCGTGACCGGGCATCTCGATCTCCGGCACGACGGTCACGCCCCGCTCCCGCGCGTGGCGGACCAGGTCACGCAGCTCGGCCCTGGTGTACGCCCCCGCGTGCGGGACGCCGTCGGACAGCGACTGGGCCCGGTGCCCGCCCACCGAGGTCAGCCGGGGGAAGGCTTCGACCGGCATGCGCCAGCCCTGGTCGTCGGTGAGGTGCAGATGGAGGACGTTCAGCTTGTGCAGCGCCATCAGGTCCACGTAACGGCGCAGGTAGGAGACGGGCTGGAAGTGGCGGGCGACATCGAGCATCGCGCCGCGCCAGGGGTACTGCGGTACGTCGCTGATCTCGACGCACGGCAGCTCCCAGGGGATGTCCCGCGCACCACCCGACAGGGCCTCGGGAGGCAGCAGTTGCCGGATCGTCTGGACACCCCGGAGCAGACCGTCGGGCCGTGCGGCACGCAGCAGCAGGGCCTGCGGCCCCACGGTGAGGCCGTACCCCTCGTCGCCCAGCCCGCCCAGCTGCGGGTCGAGTGCCAGGACGAGACGGCCCTCGGCGGAGGGCGGCAGGGACAGCCCGGTCGTCGGGCCGATGAGGGTGCGCAGCAGGTCCGCCGCCGCTTCCGCACCCGGGAGGGCACGTACGGAGGTGCCCTGGTCCAGGACGAGGCGGCCAGGACGCGGGGAGACCTTGCGGGGCCGGGGGACGAGGGAGAGCTCGGGACGTGGAGCGGGCACGGGGGGCCTCCGGGGCAGGGGATGTCGGACGGTTCGCGCGTACGTCGACCGGCTCAGCCCTTGACGGCGCCGGCCGCGAAGCCGGAGGTCACATGGCGCTGGAGCAGCAGGAAGATGACGAGGGCGGGCAGTGCGAAGAGCGTCGAGGCGGCCATCGTCGCGCCCCAGTCGGTGCCGAAGGTGTTCTGGAAGGACGAGAGCCAGACGGGCAGGGTGCGGTTGTCCTGCTGCTTGATGATCAGGAAGTTGGCGTAGGCGAACTCGTTCCAGGCGGTGATGAAACCGAAGAGCGAGGTCGCCATCAGGCCGGGGGCGAGCAGCGGGAGCGCCACCCTCGTGAACGCCCCCGTGCGGGTGCAGCCGTCGACCTGAGCGGCCTCCTCGAGTTCCGGCGGGATCGTCGCCAGGAAGCCCCTCAGCACCACGATCGTGAACGGCAGCGTGATCATGAAGTAGACGAGGGTCAGGGTGGGCAGCCGGTCCAGCATGTCCGTGTCGCGCGAGATGATGTAGACCGGGATGATCAGCGATTCCCAGGGCGCCATCTGGGCGACGAAGACCAGCAGCATGAACTGCCGCCGGCCCTTCCACCGCAGGCGTGCCACGGCGAACGAGGCCCCGAGCGCCACGGCCAGCGAGAGCAGCACGGCGCCCAGCGTGACCAGGACGCTGTTGCGCCAGAACAGTTCGAAGCCGTCCGCCTGAACGGCCCGGCGGAAGTGGTCCAGCGTCCAGGTGTAGGGGAAGAGCCGGGGCTCGGTGGACCGGATGTCCCGGGACGGCTTGAACGCGGTCGAGATCATCCAGTACACGGGGAACAGGCAGACCACGACGGTCACGACGGCGGCGGCGTTCAGCGGGATCCGCCGGACGCGGGGGCGCGGCAAGGTCATCGTAGGTCGTCCTCCTGACGGAACATCTGGCGGAAGTAGAGGACCAGCACCCCGGACATCAGGACCACGGTGATCATCGACGCGGCGGAGCCCAGGTCGTAGCGCTGGCCGGAGAGCGCCGTCTGGACCGCGTACACGGGCAGGATGGTGGTGGCGTCGCCGGGGCCGCCGCGGGTCATCACCCAGATCTGGACGAACGCCTTGAAGGTCCAGATCACCTCCAGGGAGAGGACCAGCATGAAGATCGGCCGCAGGATCGGGAAGGTGAGCGAGCGGAAGACCCGGGAGGCGGACGCGCCGTCCAGGCGTGCCGACTCGTGCAGCTCGGCGGGGACGGTCGTCAGCGCGGAGTAGAGGGTGACCGCCGCGAACGGCACGGACTGCCAGACGATCAGCAGGACCAGGATCGTGAACGACGCCGTACCGTTCGCGAACCACGGATAGCGGTCGAAGGACCCGAATCCGAGCGACGTCAGCAACTGGTTGACGATGCCGAACTCGGAGTGGAACAGCCATTGGAAGACCGTCGTCGCCGCGACCACCGGCACGGCCCAGGCGAGCACCAGCGAGCTGAGCACGACCGTACGGCCGACCCGGCGCAGCCGCTCCGTCATCAGCGCGACCAGCGTCGAGACGGTCATGATCAGTACGACGTTCACGGCCATGAAGACGAAGGTGCGGCCGGTCACCTCCCAGAAGCGTGGGTCGGACAGCAGGGTCCGGTAGTTGCGCAGTCCCACGAACTCGGCGTCCCCGCTGATCAGCTGGCGGAGCCGGAAGTCCTGGAGGGAGATCACCACGGCCCGCACCAGCGGGTACACCAGCAGGTAGAGCATCCCGCCGATCGCGGGTGCGATCAGGGCGTACGGCCAGAGGTTGCGCGGGGGCCGCCCCGGTGGTGACTCCGGGGGACGGTGGAAGCGTGGAGCGGGCCGATCACGTACCGCCGGCACGGCGGGCCTCCTCTCGTCTCGGTGGTGGGAAACGGAAGGTGGCGGATCAGGAGCCGGCGTTCATGGCCCGGGTGATGTCCGCGGAGGCCTCGGCCGCCTCCTCGGCGGTGTCCCCGCCGGTGAGGACGGCGGTCATGTAGTCCTTGACCGGGTTCTCCGCCTCCACCGTCGCCCAGCCCGGGGTGTTCGGCGTCGCGTGCCCGTTCGCCGCGCCGACGGCCATGGCGGAGGCACCCGGGTCGCCGGCCACGGCCGAGGCGAGCGTGGTCCGGTTGGGCACGTAGCTCATGGCCACCGCGAGCTTCTTCTGCCAGGCTTCGCCCGTCAGCTCCTTCACGAAGGTCACCGCCGCGTCCGGGTGACGGGACGCGGCGGGCACGACCAGATCGGATCCGCCGGTGAACACCGCGCCCGGGGTGCCGGCCGTCTTCCCCGGTATCGGGAAGAAGCCGAGCTTCCCCTCGAGCCCCGGTTCGTTCTCGACGACCACGTCGGCCCCGCCCGGGGTGGAGATGATCTGGGCCACCCGGCCCTGCGCCATCACCTCTGCCTGCGGCGGATCGTCCTCGTCGGAGTCCTTCGGTCCCTTGCCGAGCGCCTGCAGCCGGGCGTAGAAGGCCATGCCCCGCTGTGCTTCGGGGGTGTCGAGCGCACCCCTCCACGTGCCGCCGGACTCGGCGGCGAGGTCTCCGCCCTCGTCCCAGATGAATCCGGCGAGCGCGTACCAGAGCTGACCCGGCAGGTAGATGCCCTGCGTGCCGCCCTTGTTCAGCTCGGTGGTGGCGTCGATCCACTGCTCGCGGGTGGTGATCCCGGCGGCGTCGACACCGGCCTTCTCGAAGAGGTCCTTGCGGTAGATCACGACCCGGTTGGCCGCGTAGTACGGAATCCCGTACTGCTTACCGTCGTACGAACCCGGCTCGGCCAGTCCCTCCAGCCAGTCGTCGCCGTTCAGCTCGTCCTTCCTGTCGCTGAGGTCCAGCAGCCCGCCGCTCTCGGCGAACTGCGCCACCTGCGTGTTGCCCGCCTCGATCACGTCCGGGGCGTCGTTGCTCGCCAGCGCGGCGGTGATCTTCTGGCCGATGCCGTCCCACTCCTGGATCTGGACCTTGACGTCGATGTCGGGGTGAGCGGCCTCGAATCCCTCGGTGAACTCCTTCTGGAACGCGGCCGAGACGCTGTCGCGCATCAGCCACACATCGACCGTCGTCACGCCCCCGGCCCCGCCGGCGCCGTCCCCACCGGAACCGCAGGCACTGAGGGCGGCGGCCGTCACGAGCGTGGACACACCGGCAAGCAAGCGGTACTTCACGGTTCACCTCAACGGGAAGAGACCTGACCACCTGACCAGTGAAGCCCACTGGACAGCTCACCTCTTGATGGTGGACGAAGGTGGCATAGACCAATGTGGTCGTCAACCCCCCATGTATGAAGGGTCTTTGGGGAATCCGATGGCGATCGACCCGGTGATCCTGTCGACCGGGGTGGCTAGAATCCCTTGACCAGTGGTCTTGCGCTGCTCGACTGGTCAGGGGAGCGGAACGCGCGGAGGGGGACGCATGAAATCCGACGTACCGGGGACGGTGCTGAAACGGGAACGCGTGCGCGACGCGGTCCTCGAGCTGATCGAGAGCAGGAACCCCGGGGACTCCATCCCGTCCGAGCGGGCCCTCTGTGCCCGGCTCGGCGTGTCCCGGCCCACCCTGCGCGCCGCCGTGGACGAGCTGGTGGCCGCGGGACTGCTCGTACGTGAGCACGGACGGGGGATGTTCGTCGCACCGGAGAAGATCACCCAGGAGCTCGTCTCGGCCGAGCTCGCCCTGAGCGTGCCGCAGGCCGCCGGGGCGTGGTCGAGCAGGCTGCTGGAGTTCACCACCCTCCAGGCCGGCGCCCGGGTGGGCCGCAAGCTGCGGATGTCGCCCGCCGACGAGATCGTGTACGTCGCACGGCTGCGCCTGGTCGACGGTGCCCCGATGGCGATCGAGCACCTGCACATCAGGGCGGCGCTCGTCCCCGGGCTGTCGGCGCAGGAGCTGGAGAGCGGTGATCTCTACGAGCACCTGCGGGACACCCACGGGGTACATGTCCGCGAGGCGGTCCAGGCCATCGAGCCCACCGTCGTCACCCGGGCCGAGGCCCGGCTCCTGGAGGTCCCCGAGCTCTCGCCCGCCCTGCTCTTCGAGCGGCTGACCTCGGACACCGCCGGGCTGCCCGTCGAGTACGTCCACTCGCTCTACCGGGGCGACCGCTACCGGATCGTCTCCAGGCTGGCGCTCGGCCCGGCCGCCGCCACGGCCGGACTGGTCAGGGACGGGCACCACCCGGGGATCCCGCCCGGGGACTTCGCGCACGGCGACCCGATCGCCTCCTCGACCCGGGGAGACATCCAGGCCGGACCGTGAAACGGGCTTCGGAGCCGAGGCACCGCCTCCCGGGGCCCGCCCGGCCCCGGGAGGCGGTGCCTTAGGGTCGGGACGAGCCGTGCGAGCCGACCGACGCGGCGGGACATGAGGGAGGCACCGTGCGCTTGAGGGTGGAATTCACCACCGAGCCCTTCGATCTCGACGAGGCACCCGCTCACGCGGTGGTGGCCCGCGAGGTCATCCAGACCGCCGACCTGGACGCGGTGGACGTGGGCCCCTTCGGGAACACGGCCGAAGGGGGCGCCGACCAGGTCCTCACCGCGGTGGACTCCCTGCTGCGCAAGGCCCTGGCCTCGGGCGCCACCCGCGTCTCCCTGCAGGTCAACGTGGTCGGGGAGGGCACTCCGTGACCGGACCGGCCGACCATCCGCTGGTCACCGCGGTGAAACCGCTCGTCGATGCGATGGGGGCCGAGTTCCTCGACCCCGAGCAGGCCACCACCGAGGACGTGGTGCTCGCGTGGGAGGGGGCGGACGTCGTGGCGGTGCGGCTCCCTCAGCTCTCCGAATCGCTCGACCACATCCTGACCGCGATGGAGCGGCGGCACGGGATGCCACTGTCCGAGCTGGACCGGAAGGCCAAGCAGGGCGTCGTGCGCACCCTTGAGGCACGCGGTGCCTTCTCCGTGCGGCACGGAGTGGAGACCGTGGCCGGGGCCCTCGGGGTCAGCCGGTTCACCGTCTACAACTACCTGAACCGGGACAACACGGCCAAGGGTGAGTAGCCGCTCCCATTGCGGTCCAATGCCGTCGCCCGGGAATCCGGGTGGCGGCATTCTCCGTTCATGGAATTTCAACAAACTGTTGACGTGGTGTTGTGGAGGGCGTTAGCTATCCGCAGCCCGACAACGCACAGCGAAAAAGCCACGGAGGCTCCCGTGACTACGAGTTCCACGCCGGGCCTCGCCCGGTTCAACACCCTGGCGGCCGGCGAAGCCGCCGCCGCGCTGCACGAGGTGTGTGCCAGTGCGGAGTGGGGAAGGACCGTCCTCGCGCACCGGCCGTACTCCACCACGGAAGCCCTGTTCACCGCGAGCGACGCCGCCATGGCCCAGCTCACCGCGGAGGACCTGGCCGAGGCGATGGCCGGCCATCCGCCGATCGGCCGCCCGAAGCTTGGCGACCCGGCCTCCGCCCGCGAACAGCGGGGGATGGCCGGCGCGTCCGAGGAACTCAGGACCGAGATGCTCGAACTCAACCTGGCCTACCAGGAGCGGTTCGGACACGTCTTCCTGATCTGTGCCACCGGAGCCACCGGTGAACAGATGCGCGACGCGGTGAAGTCTCGGATCGGCAACCCGCCCGAGCAGGAGCGCGAGATCGTGCGCACCGAACTGGGCAAGATCAACCGCATCCGGCTGACCCACCTCGTGCAGGACCTCCCAGAACAAGGAGCGTGACGGTCTTGAGCACCGACACCACCGCATCGGTGTCCACCCACATCCTGGACACCAGCATCGGCCGCCCCGCCGAAGCCGTCACCGTCTCGCTCGCCGCACGCAGCGGCTCCGGCACGGAGTACGTGACACTCGGCGGATCCGCGACCGACGCGGACGGGCGCTGCAAAGACCTGCCGGCCCTGCCGGAAGGAACCACCCACGTACGGCTCGTCTTCGACACCGAGTCGTACTTCACCGCGAAGAAGCAAGCCGAGGCGCAGCAGGACGCCCCCCGCGTAAGGGACAGCGGCGCGTTCTTCCCGGAGGTGGCGATCGCGTTCGCCGTCACCCCGGGCGAGCACTATCACGTACCGCTGCTGCTCAACCCGTTCGGCTACTCCGTTTACCGAGGGAGCTAGCAGACAACATGCCCACGATTCTCGGCCAGAACCAGTACGGCAAAGCAGAGAACCGCGTCGTCAGGATCACGCGGGACGGCGACACCCACCACATCAAGGACCTCAACGTCTCGGTCGCCCTCTCCGGCGACATGGACGACGTCCACTACTCCGGCTCCAACGCCAACGTCCTGCCGACCGACACCACCAAGAACACGGTGTTCGCCTTCGCTAAGGAACACGGCATCGAGTCCGCCGAACAGTTCGGCATCCACCTCGCCCGGCACTTCGTGAGCTCGCAGGAGCCGATCAAGGTGGCCCGGATCAGGATCGAGGAGTACGCCTGGGAGCGCATCGCGACCTCCGACGGCAACTCGAAGTTCATCGGCGCCGACGAGGTCAAGCACTCCTTCGTCCGCAAGGGCCAGGAGACGCGCACCTCCCAGATCACGTACGACGGTGAGAAGTGGGAGGTCGTCTCCGGTCTCAAGGACCTCACCGTCATGAACTCCACCAACTCCGAGTTCTGGGGCTACGTCAAGGACAGGTACACGACGCTGAAGGAGGCGTACGACCGCATCCTGGCGACCGACGTCTCCGCCCGGTGGAGGTACAACTGGACCGACGACGAACAGCGCATGCCGAACTGGGAGAAGTCCTACGAGCAGACGCGCAAGCACATGCTCCAGGCCTTCGCCGAGACGTACTCCCTATCGCTCCAGCAGACCCTTTACCAGATGGGTTCGCGCATCATCAACAACCGGAGCGAGATCGACGAGATCCGCTTCTCCCTGCCCAACAACCACCATTTCCTTGTGGACTTGGAGCCCTTCGGCCTCAAGAACGACAACGAGGTGTACTTCGCCGCCGACCGCCCGTACGGCCTCATCGAGGCCACGGTGCTGCGGGACGGCGTCGAGCCGAAGATCCCGGTCGACATGACCAACCTCTGACGCGGTGCTGAACCGGTCCCCGCCCCGCCGTGGGCGGGGCCGGTCGTCCCGGAGGGAACATTCCATGGCACAGCCTGCAACGGGGCCGGCGAAAGGCCCATGTACCGCCCCACCGACCGCTGCCGACACGGCAGTTCACCCGGTGGACGAAAAGCTCCCGCCCTCGCGGCTCGTACCCGCCGCACTCCAGCACATCGCCGCGATGTACGCGGGCGTCGTCACCCCTCCGCTCATCATCGGGCAGGCCGTCGGACTCGACGCGGCCGGCATGACCCGACTGATCGTCGGCGTCGTGTCGTTGACGAGGGTGCGCAGCCGCTACGTCGTCGCCGCGGCCGGCGGAGCGCTGCTTGTCCTGGGCGCCTTCCCCGTGCTCGGCGCGGTCGTCTCACTCGTCCCGATGCCCGTGCTCGGCGGTGCCGGCATCGTCCTGTTCGGCTCGATCGCGGTGAGCGGCATCCGGACCCTGGCCGTAGCGGGCCTCGACGACAGCTCCAGCATCATCCTCGTGGCGGTGGCCCTCGGCGCGGGCATCATCCCGCTCGCGGCCCCCGGCTTCTACACGGGATTCCCCTCCTGGGCGCAGACGGTGCTCGGATCCGGGATCAGTGCGGGAGCGCTCGTCGCGGTCCTGCTCAATCTGTTCTTCCACCATCTCGGCACCCACAGCCGTAACGCTGTGGCACTCAAATCCTCCTAGGGTCCTGCCGTGCCCACATCGCCAGACGCAGAAGAGGGAAGCACCATGGCAGCTTCGGCAGACCCGCAACGCATCGTCATCGAGAACTGTTCGATCGCCACGGTCGACGCCCACGACACCGAGTACGCCTCCGGGCACGTCGTCGTGGCGGGCAACCGCATCGAGTCCGTCGGCGCCGGCAAGGCACCGGAGAACCTCGAAGGCGTCGTACGCCGCGTCGACGGCACCGGCCATCTCGCCACACCCGGCCTCGTCAACACCCACCACCACTTCTACCAGTGGATCACCCGGGGCCTGGCGACCGACCACAACCTCTTCGACTGGCTGGTCGCGCTGTACCCGACCTGGGCGCGCCTCGACGAGCCGATGGTCCGCGCCGCCGCCCAGGGATCACTGGCGATGATGGTCCGAGGAGGGGTCACCACCGCCATGGACCACCACTACGTCCACCCGCGCGGTTCCGGCGACCTGTCCGGCGCGATCATCGGCGCCGCCCGGGACATGGGCGTACGCCTCACCCTCGCCCGCGGTTCCATGGACCGCAGCGAGAAGGACGGCGGGCTGCCGCCGGACTTCGCCGTGGAGACCCTCGACGGGGCGCTCGCCGCCACCGAGGCGACCATCGACGAGCACCACGACACCTCCTTCGACGCGATGACACGGATCGCGGTCGCCCCCTGCTCGCCCTTCTCCGTCTCCACGGAACTCATGCGTCAGGGAGCCGAGTTGGCTCGTCGTCGCGGTGTCAGGCTGCACACCCACGGATCGGAGACCGTCGAGGAGGAACAGTTCTGCAAGGAGCTGTTCGGGATGGGCCCGACCGACTACTTCGAGTCCACCGGCTGGCTCGGCGACGACGTGTGGATGGCGCACTGCGTCCACATGAACGACTCCGACATCGCCGCCTTCGCCCGCACCGGCACCGGCGTCGCCCACTGCCCCTCCTCCAACGCCCGCCTCGCCGCAGGCATCGCCCGCGTCCCCGACATGCTCGCGGCCGGTGTCCCGGTCGGGCTCGGAGTCGACGGCACCGCCTCCAACGAGGCCGGCGAACTCCGCACCGAACTGCGCAACGCCCTCCTCGTCAACCGTCTCGGCGCCCACCGCGAGAAGGCCCTGAACGCGCGCCAGGCGCTGCGACTGGGCACATACGGCGGCGCGCAGGCCCTCGGCCGTTCCGCCGAGATCGGCTCCCTGGAACCGGGCAAGCTCGCGGACCTCGTGCTGTGGAAGCTGGACACCCTCGCCCACGCCTCGATCGCCGATCCGGTGACCGCTCTGGTCCTCGGTGCCGCGGCCCCCGTCACCCTCTCCCTCGTCAACGGCAGAACCGTCGTCGAGGACAGCCGCCTCGTCACCGTGGACGAGGACGCCATCGCCCGCGCGACCCGCGACGAGGCCAGGCGCCTGGCGCAGATCGCCGCCGGAGCCTGACGGTTCCGCCCCCCGACAGGCCGGCCGAGGGGGACGGCCCTCGGCCGGCCGCCGTGGACCCCCACGGGCTCACGGCAGCCTGTGCGGGTGCGCGTACCTTCCGCACGCGCACCCGTACAGGTGAGCACCAAGCTGCCCGCACCAGCTGTACGACCTGCACCAACGCACCACTCAGCACCACCTCCCTGACACCCACGTCGCCCGACGTGTACCCGACCGGAGGAAGCCGTGGCAGCTACGCCCAGGTTTCGTAAGAACGCAGTCGACGCCAACGCAGCCGGAGGAAGTGCCGGAGAACCGGGTCCAAAACACCCGGTCGACGAGACCCTTCCGCCCCTCAGGATGTTCACCAGCGGTCTGCAGCACGTGGCCGCGATGTACGCGGGTGTGGTGGCCCCGCCCATGATCGTGGGCCCCGCCGTGGGCCTCAGCGCCAAGGAGACCGCCTTCCTCATGGGGGCGAGCCTCTTCACCGCGGGGATAGCCACCCTGCTCCAGACCCTCGGCTTCTGGCGCATCGGCGCCCGCCTGCCGTTCGTCAACGGCGTCTCGTTCGCCGGGGTGACCCCGATGATCGCGATAGGCAAGGACCGCGGGCACGACGGCATCGCCGTCATCTTCGGCGCGATCATCGTCGCCGGCCTCCTCGGCTTCCTCCTCGCCCCGTACTTCTGCAAACTGGTGCGGTTCTTCCCACCCGTCGTCACCGGCACCGTCATCACCCTGATCGGCGTCTCGCTGCTGCCGGTCGCCTTCAACTGGGCGCAGGGCGGTACCGCGACCGCCGACGACTACGGCTCGATGACCAACATCACGATGGCCGCCGTCACCCTCGTCATCGTGCTGGCCCTGCGCAAACTGCTGCGGGGCTTCCTCCAGCAGATCGCCATCCTGCTCGGTCTGGTCATCGGCACCCTGATCGCGATCCCCGCCGGCATCACCGACTTCGGGGCCCTGGGCGACGCCGACCTGGTCGGCTTCCCGACGCCGTTCCACTTCGGCGCACCGCAGTTCGAGATCGCCGCCATCATCTCGATGTGCATCGTGATGCTGGTCTGCATGACCGAGTCCACCGCCGACATGCTGGCCCTCGGAAAGATCGTCGGCCGCCCTGCGGACGAGCGGACCATCGAGGGCGGACTGCGCGCGGATGCCCTGGGCAGCGCCGTCAGCCCCCTCTTCAACGGCTTCATGTGCAGCGCGTTCGCCCAGAACATCGGGCTGGTCGCCATGACGAAGGTGCGCAGCCGGTTCGTCGTCGCCGCCGGCGGAGTCATCCTGGTGCTGCTCGGCCTGGTCCCCGTCGCCGCGTCCGTGATCGCCCTCGTACCGCTCCCGGTCCTCGGCGGCGCGGGGATCGTGCTCTTCGGATCGGTCGCGGCGAGCGGCATCCAGACGCTGGCCACCGCGGCACTGGAGAAGGGCGAGAACGCCCTGATCGTCGCGGCCGCCGTCGGCGTCGGGCTCGTCCCGATCGCCGCGCCCGGCTTCTACCACGCCTTTCCCGAGGACCTGCTCGTCGTCCTGGACTCGGGCATCTCCACCGGCTGCGTGGTGGCGATCGTGCTGAACCTGGCCTTCAACCACTGGGGCAGAACGCCGGACGCCGAACCGGAGGCGGAAGCCGCGTACAGCGAACAGCCGAAGGACCCGATGGCCCTGCCCGTAGCCAACTGACGCACCGGTGCGCGTACGGGCCCTTCGCCGGGTCCCGTACGCGCACCCCGTGCGGCGGGGTCAGCCGATGTGGAAGCTGTCGCCGTAGACCTGCCAGTCCAGCGGCGGATCCAGATTCAGGTTGCCGTTCCGCAGGAACACCCGCTGGGCCGTGTCGACCCGGCTGGTGTCCGAGTGGGCCTCCTCCTGCTTCATCGCCCGGACCCGCGCGTCGAGGAACGCGTCGAGGTAGGCGACCTCGTCACCGCCCTGCGACGGAGGACCGGCCTGCTCCGACGCCATCTGCCGGATCGCCCCGAAGCTCGCGCTGTCGGTGCCGCCGCCGTGCATCACGATGGCGTCGTAGTACGCGAACTGGCCGAGCGTGCCGAGTCCGTCGGCCTTGCCCTGGCGCACCGCCGGGTCGAAGTAGACCCGGTCGCGCTCGTCGTCCTGGGCCTGCCGGAACGCGGGGTCCGACGCGGCCTCGGCCCAGTGGCCGGCGAACCCGGGGTCGAGCCCTTCGTGCGAATCGGTCCCGTCCACCTCGCGCAGGGCGGGCAGGTACGCCGCCAGGACGTTGCCCGGCACGCGCTTCGTGTACAGCTCCACCAGGTCGAGCATGTCCCCGGTGCCGGAGCAGAATCCGATGATGCCGGCGGTGTATCCGCGGCCGTCGCCGATGTCCTCGATGTAGTCGTACTGGGACGTCCAGTCCAGCGTGGAATTCTCCGCGCTGGAGACGAGGCGCATCGCGATGTCCTTCTTCGCGGGGTCGTCCAGGCCGGTCGCGGCTGCCTCCAGGTGTGCGGCCGGCGGCGTGGGGGCGCCGGCGAGGGCGAAGGCCGGGATCGCCGTGAACGTCAGCCCGAGGGCCAGCGCGGCGAGTCCGACGGTACGGGTGAACCGGGTGGTGCGACGTGAGGTGCTGATGTGGGGGTGGTGCACCGGACCTCCATCAGGAGTTCGTCGTTCCGATATTCTGTTAGGAAACTTTCCTACCAGGGGTCGGGGCGCACGGTAACCCCTCGTGCACGGATGCGTCCGGGCACCTCGGCCGGACAGGGCCGAGGGGCGGTGCCGACGGGGCGCCCGGCGCCTGTAGCGTTCGCGATATGGAAGATCAGTCTGTTGTGGACGTCGGCGAAGTGCGGCTGGCGTATCGGACCTGGGGCGATCCCTTCGGCTCGCCCGTCGTCCTCTTGCACGGTCTCGGCGCCTCGTCGCTGAGCTGGGAGGCGGTGGGCACCCTTCTCGGCGAGGAGTGGCGGGTGTACGCCGTGGATCTGCGCGGCCACGGCGAGAGCGACTGGCCCGACGAGTACGGCCTCGAACAGATGCGGGACGACATCCTGGAGTTCCTCGACGCCTGCGACCTCGACCGGGTCGGCCTCGTGGGCCATTCGACGGGCGGAGTGGTCGCCTATCTGCTCGCCGAGGAGCACGCGGACCGGGTGGAGCGCCTGGTGCTGGTCGAGACCCCGCCGCCGTTCCCGGGACAGCTGGTCGACGACGGTCGCCCCGCGGGACCGGTGGACTACGACGAGAACGCCCTGCCTGCCGTCCGGACGCAGATCGCCGAACCCGATCCCCGTTGGGAGGAGGAGCTGGGCCAGATCGTCGCTCCCACGCTGATGATCGCGGGCGGTCCGGAGAGCGGTATGCCGCAGGAGCGGCTGGCGGACATGGCGTCGCTCATCCCCGACTGCCGGCTGATCACCCTGGGCGGCGGCCACCAGGTGCACAAGAGGCACGCCGACCAGGTGGCCCAGCAGATCACCGAGTTCTTCACCAGCTGAGCGGCCCGAACATCTCCTCCGACGGACGCGGAGCGCGCCGCACGAGGCGTCACCGCTCTGTCACAGAAGGACGGCCGGCCGCAACCCTTCCTGTGCGCCACGGATCCAACGTGTGACCGCGACCCACCGTTGACCCGCACAGGGGAGCCGATCATGACCCACAGACGTTCCACGGCCGTTGCCGCCGCGTCGTTCCTGCTGCTGGGCGGTGCGGCTCTCACGCCCGCGGCCTTCGCGGGCACGCCCGGGGGGACGTACGCCCATGACCGCAACAGCGACTTCGACGGCGACGGCTACGACGACGTCCTGACCGGCGCTCCGGGCGGCACCGACGGCGGCAGGAAGGGGGCGGGGTACGTCACCGTCCAGTACGGCGCCGCGAGCGGGATGGGCACCGCCACCAGCGTGCCCCGGGTCCGCACCGCCGTCTTCGGCCAGGCGACCGCGGGCGTCCCGGGCTCGGCGGAGCCCGGTGACGGCTTCGGCACCGCGGTGGCCACGGGGGACCTCGACGCCGACGGTTACGACGACGCGGTCGTCGCCGCCCCGGGTGAGGACGAGGGTTCCGTGAGCGACGCCGGACGGGTGACGGTCCTTCACGGATCCCGGGACGGGCTGACCTCCGCCCGCAGCGTCTCCCTGGTGTCGGACGTGCCCGCGCCGGACGCCCGGTTCGGCCTGTCCGTCGCCGCCGCCCGGCTCTCCGGGGCCACCCCGGGTGACGTCCTGGCCGTGGCCGACCGCGGGGGCGTCTCCCTGTTCGCCCACGGTGCCGGGTCCCTGGGCGGGGCGGGCCGCCTCGACACCGCCGGTGTCCCCGGCCGTCACTCGATGCGGCCCGTCTCCCTGACCACCGGGAACTACGACGGCGACGGCTACGCGGACCTGCTCGTGTCCGGGAGCAGCCTGGAGGAGGACTACAGGCCGCGGTCCTTCCTGTACATGGGCGCCGCGGGCGGCCCGGCCTACACCTGCAGCCTCGCCGGGGGCTCCGCCACGGCTTCCGGTGACATCGACGGCGACGGCTACGACGACCTCGTCTACGGCAGGCCCGACAAGCCCGAGGACGAGAACGAACCGCTCACGGGCGGATCCGTCGGCGTGTACCTGGGCTCCGCGGACGGTATGGAACACGTGGACGAACTCGGCAGTCCCGTACAGGTGTGGACCCAGGACACCGCCGGGGTGCCGGGTACCGCCGAGCTCGGCGACGGATTCGGCGCCGATGTCTCCCTCGCCGACATCGACGGGGACGGCCACGCCGATCTGGCGGTGGGCGTGCCCGGCGAGGACGTCGGCACCGTGGCGGACGCGGGCGGGGTGCGGATCCTGCGCGGCTCGGCGACCGGACTGACCGCGGTGGGCGCGAAGTCCTTCGACCAGAGCGCGGCGGGTGTGCCCGGTACCGCGGAGGCCGGGGACCGCTGGGGCGGGCAGGTCCGGCTCGCCGACTCCGACGCCGACGGGCGCTCCGAACTGCTGGCCGCGGCGCCCGGTGAGAACACCGGTGACGGGGTGGTCTGGTGGCTCGCCGCCTCCACGGAGGGGACGGTGAGCACCGGATCGTGGTCGTACGGAGGAGGCTCGCTCGGCGCTTCCGGAACCGGTGCGCGCTTCGGTGCGTCGATCGACGAGTGATCCCGGCCTCCGGGTGATCACCGCGGGCACCCGCTGGACGTGACGTGACGGACGGTCGCCGCTGTCGTTGCTCCTGTCATGGATACGGACCTGGGTACCGGGGGCGCGGGAGACCGCGTCGTGGCTCTCCCGTCGGCGTTCTCGCACGAGCGTGGGCGTCCCGGCCGGGAGGGCCACGTCGGCGCCGGTCCGGACGCTCCGCTCTCCGCGCGCGAGGCGATCCCCACGGCCCCCTCCCGTCTGCCGTCGTTGACGGGACTGCGGTTCGTGGCCGCTCTGCTCGTCTTCGCCGGGCACGTCCTGTGGTTCACCCGACTCGTACCGGGCGAGATCGGGACAGCGCTCAAACTGGCCTTCTCCCTCGCCGGTCCCTACGGTGTCGGCTTCTTCTTCGTCCTGAGCGGATTCGTCCTGACCTGGACCGCGAGGCGGGAGGACACGGCTCGCTCGTTCTGGCGCCGCCGGCTGGCGAAGATCGGCCCCACCCATCTGGTCGCCTACGGCCTGGCCGCCCTCCTGTCGGCCGGTTCGGCCCGGCCCGCCTCCGCGGTCGACCGGCTGGCGTCACTGACGCTCCAGCAGGCGTGGTTCCCGAACCTGCGGACGGCCCTGGCCGTCAACGAGGTCGGGTGGTCGCTGTCCTGCGAGTTCTTCTTCTACCTGGTGTTCCCGGCCCTGTTGCCCCCTCTGCGCCGCCTGCCCGCCAGGTGGTTGTGGCCGGCGGCGGCAGTGGTGACCGTGCTGATCGCGGGTGCGTTCCTCGTCGCGCGGTTCCTGGTGCCCGACCAGCCACGGCTCACCCTCTTCTCGATGACCGCCCCCGTCTCGTTCGACCAGGTGTGGTTCGCGTACTTCTTCCCGCCGGTGCGCGCGCTCGAGTTCGTCCTGGGCATCCTCCTGGCCAGGATCGTCACCGCGGGCAGGTGGCCTCGGATCGGGCTGCTGCCCGCCCTGGCCATGGCCGCCGTCGGATATCCGCTCGGCCTGTGCGAGCCGTACCTGGCGGGCAGGGGCGGGCTGGCGTCCGTGTGCACCGCGCCCCTCATCGCCGCCGCCGCGGTCGCCGACCTGCGCGCCAGGCCTTCGGTGTTCCGCCTGCGGACGATGGTGTTCCTGGGGGAGATCTCCTTCGCGTTCTACATGGTCCACCTGACCGTCATCATGACGGCCGCTCACCTCATCGGGCCGGTCCGCACGTTCTCCCCGGTGACCGGCGTGGGCCTGGTCCTTGTCCTGTTCGCGGTCTCCCTGGGGTGCTCGCTGCTGCTCCACCGGTACGTGGAGACGCCTGTGACACGCCGCTTCGGACGGCACCGGCCCGGCTGAGGGCGGGCGGGGCGCTCAGCCGGTTCAGGACCCGGAACCATCACGGACATTGCGGAACGTTCCTATCCGGCCCCTTGTCGTAGCACCCACCCGCATGGCATACAGGTCTGGACCATTGCTGTCGGATGGAAGGCATCACCGTGCAACGCCCCCACGCTCGCACCGCGTCGGCCTGCTCCACCGCGCTGCTCCTCGCCGTGCTCACCGCCTGCGGTGGGTCCGCCGAGGCGGACACCAGGAACCCGACAGCCCCCGAGGGGGTGACCGCGCAGGCCGGCAGCTCCACCTCCGTCCACGTCATGTGGGAGCGGGCCACCGACAACGAGGGCATCACCGCCTACGACGTCTTCCGCGAGGGCCGGAAGGCGGCCACGGTGGGCGCGGCGAAACTGATGACCGACATCGACGGGCTGACGGCGTCCACGGCCCACACCTTCACCGTCAGGGCTCGCGACGCCGCCGGGAACCTCTCCGCCCCGAGCGCCGCCGCCCGCGTCACCACGCCCGCCGCTGCCCCCGCCGACGAGGAGGCGCCGACCGGACCGACGGAACTGCGGGGCGAGGCCGCCGACGGCCGGACGGTCACCCTGTCCTGGGGCGGCTCCACGGACGACGTGGGGGTGACCTCCTACGACGTCTACCAGGAGGACTCCAGGATCCACAGCGTCCCCGGCACCCAAACCACGGCCCGGCTCACCGGGCTGCGCCCCGGCACCGTCTACACCTTCACCGTCCGTGCCCGCGACGCCGCCGACCGGTCCTCACCGGACAGTGAACCGCTCGACCTCACCACTCCGTCCGCACCGGGCGCCCCCGACAGCACGGCCCCCACCGGGCTGCGGACGGAGACGACGGCCCGGGGTGCGGAATCCCTGGTCGACCTCTCCTGGGACCAGCCGGACACCGGCGGCACGGTCCCCGCGTACCAGCTGTTCCTGAACGGAAGACTGACGACCACGATCGTCTGGGGCGGCACACCGCCCGCCGGCCGCGCGACGTACCGGCTCACCCTGACCGACCCGCCCGGCACCCGCTACTCACTCAAGATCCGGCCCAAGCTCCCCGACGGCACGTGGGGCGACTTCTCGGCCCAGCGCACGGTGGTCCTCCCGGGGTGACGCCGGGCGCTCGTCCCCGACGGTGCCCACGCGCTAAGGTACCGGGCCCCGGCGGAGGAGGCGGTCGGCATGCCAGGAGCGCGGAATTCCCGGCGGGTGGTCACCCGGGGCCACGTCGTGCACGGTGCCTGCGGGTTCTTCCTGAAGCACGGCACCGTGGACATGGACAGGCTCGCCCAGGACCTCGCGGTCAGCAGGGCCACCCTCTACCGGGTGGTCGGCAGCCGGGACGGGCTCCTGGCCGACGTCCTGTGGGAGCTGGCGGACCACCTCCTGGGCAGGGCGCGCCGTCGGCGTACCCGTACGGGTGTGGACGGCGTCCTGGAGATCACCCGGTACTTCGTCACCGCCCTGCGCGCCTCCGCCCCCTTCAGCGACTTCCTGCGAGCCGAACCCGAGACGGCGCGGCGCCTGCTGACCGGCGGATGCGTGCACAGGCGGGCCGTCCACGCCCAGCGGAGCATCCTGCTGGAAGCGGGGGAGAGGGACCGGCTCTGGCCACGTTCCGGCATCGACGATCTGGCCTACCTCTATGTCCGGGTCGTCGAATCCGCCCTGTACGCCGAGCTGCTGAGCAGCAGGCAGCCCGACCTCGACCTGGCCGAGCGCACTGCCCGCGCCGTACTCCAGCAAACCCGCTGAACACCGCCGGACCGGATGTGAGACCGCTGTCTCACCCTCGGACCGGCGACTGGTGGACCCGTCGGCGCCGCCCGTAGTTTCCGACTCCGACGACGGCAACTCGGAGGACACGATGACCGGTTCCCTGCCGGCCCGGACGGGCCGGGCCACGCTGCTCGCTGTGTTTCTGTCCCTGGTCGGGACGCTCGCCGCCCTGACGGCCCCGGCCCAGGCGGCGCCCGCACCGCGCGCCGCGGTCAATCCCGTGATCTTCGTGCACGGCCAGGAGGGTTCGGCCCAGCAGTGGCAGTCCCAGGCGAAGCGGTTCTCCAGCAACGGTTACGGCGACGACCTGCTGTACGCCCACGAGTACGACACCTCCCGCGCCACCGACGACCACGCGATCGCCGGGCTCGAGGAACTGGTCGACACCGTACGGGCGCGGACCGGTGCGGCGAAGGTCGACATCCTGGCCCACTCGCGCGGCACGCGGGTGCTGCACGCCTACCTCTCCGTCCCGGAGCGCGCCGCCGAAGTCGCGAAGTACGTCAACCTGGACGGGCGTACGGCGGACGCGCAGCCCGGCGGGGTGCCCACCCTCGCGATCTGGAGCGGTCTCCAGCCGAACGGGTCGATCGGCGGAGCGGTCAACGTCCGTGAACCCCGGGCGGGACACACGGAGAGCGCCACCTCCGCCGAGAGCTTCGGCCACATCTACGCGTTCCTCCGCGGCAGGCCCCCGCTCACCACCCGGGTGCTGCCCGAACTGCCCACCTCGGTGGAGATCGCCGGCCGGGCGGTGCACTTCCCGCAGAACAAGGGGCTGGCGGGCCGGCTGGAGGTGTGGCGGCTCGACCCCGCCACCGGCGCCCGGGCCGGCCTTCTCCCGCAGCACGTCGTACGGGTCGGCGCGGACGGTGCCTTCGGCCCCCTCCCGGTGAGCGGACGCGGGCACTACGAGCTGGCGCTCGTCCGCCCCGGCGAGCGCACCAACCACTTCTACTTCGAACCGTTCGAGCGGAGCGACCACTTCGTGCGGCTGCTCGTCTCCCCGCCGGGCGGAGTCGCGGACTCCATCGACGCCTGCCCCGGACACACGGCGCTCACCGTCGTCCGTGCACGCGAGTGGAGAGCCGGAACGGCGGACGACGACCGCCTCCGCATCGGCGGGACCGATGTCCTCAACCCGGCGGTCTCGCCGCAACTACGCCAGATCCTCGGCCTGTTCGTGTTCGACAAGGGATGCGACGGAGTCAGCCACCTGGACGCGGCGCTGCCGCCCTTCGACCGGATCCCCTTCCTGACGGCCACCGACCTGCACCTCCCGGCGGACGCACAGGCCGGTGGAACCATCCCCGTCGTCCGGACGATGCGCGGGACCGGTGGCGTCGACGAAACCGTCGCGGTCCCGAACTGGCCCTCAGACCGGCACACCGTGTCGCTCCTGTTCAAGGACTACGTGGACATCCCGTCCGGCAGGTGAACGGGCGCCGCCCGCCCGAACGGAACGCTCCTCACGCGGCGAGCGGGGCGAGCGCGGCGGGTTCCCCGAGCTGTGCGGCCGCCGTGCGCCAGGCGGCCGTCACCGCTGTGCGGGCCTGCTCGGTCCGGGCGGCACCGTCCGCCGTCAGTTCGAGCGCCTCTCCCACGTGCACGTGCAGTGCCGGTCGGCGCAGCGGCGCCGTGAACAGGCCCGCGAGCTGCTTGGCCGTGCTCCCCGACGTGACCCGGCGGGCACCGGCCTGGCCGACCGGCACCACCGGGGCCCCGGTGCGCCGGACGAGCCGGGACAGGCCGCTGCGGAAGGCCTCGGGTGCCGCTTCCGCGGCGTCCGTCCGGTCCGGGATGCCGCCCTCGGCGTAGATCAGGACCAGGCGTCCGCGCCCGAGTGCCTCGGCGGCCTCGTCCAGGGCGTTCGCCGCGCGCCGGTCGCCGCGATGGACGGGGATGTGCCCTTCGCGGGTGAGGGCGCGGCCGAGCACCGGGACGCGCCACAGCCCGGCGGCCGCCATGACGACCGGACGGACCCCGAGACGGTGGAGCGCGGCGAGCACGATGGCCGGGTCGGCCAGCGAGGTGTGGTTGGCCACGAGGAGGCTGCCGGGGGCGAACGAGGCTCCCGCGTCGGTCGTGACCGTGAGGCGGCCGACGGCGGGCACCAGTACGTCGGCGAAGCGGCTGAGCATGTGCGGTCTCCTGAGGTCGACGGTGCTGAGCCCATCGTCGGCCGGGGGAGGGCGCGGAGCCTGAGTAGGCGCACTCATCTTCGGGGTGGGCGGTCCTGCCCGGCAACACGCTTGTCCTCGCCGGGTGATGAGTGACGGAGGCCCCCGTTAGGGTGTGCCGATGTCATCGATCAAGCAGTTCCAAGTCACCTTCGACTGCGCGGAACCCGCGCGCCTCGCCGGTTTCTGGTGCGAGGTGCTGGGGTACGTCGTACCGCCGGTCCCGGAGGGCTGGGCCACGTGGGAGGACCACCACCGCTCGCTGCCGCCCGAGGACCAGGTCGTCTACTTCGCGTGCAGTGATCCCTCGGGTGTGGGCCCGCGCCTGCTCTTCCAGCGCGTTCCCGAGGGGAAGACCGTCAAGAACCGGGTGCATCTGGACGTGCGGGCCGGCACCGGACTCGTGGGTGAGGAACGCCTCGCCACGCTGGAGGCCGAATGCGCCCGGCTGGTCGCGCTCGGTGCGGTGCACTTGCGGACGCTGCTCGCCGACGACGACAACGAGTCCTGCGTCCTGATGCAGGACATCGAGGGCAACGAGTTCTGCCTCGACTGAGCGTCCTGCACCCCCCCCGGAGCGGGTTCCCCGGGGACCGCGCAGCCCCCGGAGCCGACGGCCCCGGGGGCTACGCGTGGGGCGTGGACGGGTCAGCGCAGCTGCTCGTACGCGGGCAGCGTCAGGAAGTCGGCGTAGTCCTGGTCCAGTGAGACCTGGAGCAGCAGGTCGTGGGCCTGCTGCCACCTGCCGGACGCGAAGGCCTCGTCGCCGATCTCCGCGCGGATCGCGGCCAGTTCCTCGGCGGCGACCTCACGGGCCAGGTCCGCGGTGGCGTGTTCGCCGTTCTCGAAGACCACGTCCGCGTTGATCCACTGCCAGATCTGCGAGCGAGAGATCTCGGCGGTGGCGGCGTCCTCCATCAGGTTGAAGATGGCGACGGCGCCCATGCCGCGCAGCCACGCCTCGATGTAACGGATACCGACCGCGACGGCGTTGCGCAGGCCGTCGTAGGAGGGCTTCGCGTCCAGCGTGTCGATGGCGATCAGGTCGCCGGCCGCCACGGAGACGTCCTCGCGCAGGCGGTCCTTCTGGTTGGGCTTCGCGCCCAGGACCGCGTCGAAGGAGGCCATCGCGATCGGGACCAGGTCGGGGTGGGCGACCCAGGAGCCGTCGAAGCCGTCGTTCGCCTCGCGGTCCTTGTCGGCCTTGACCTTCTCGAAGGCGACCTTGTTCACCTCGGCGTCGCGCCGCGAGGGGATGAAGGCCGCCATGCCGCCGATGGCGTGCGCACCGCGCTTGTGGCAGGTGCGGACCAGGAGTTCGGTGTACGCCCGCATGAACGGGGCGGTCATCGTGACCAGGTTGCGGTCCGGCAGGACGAACTTCGAGCCGCCGTCGCGGAAGTTCTTGACGATGGAGAAGAGGTAGTCCCAGCGGCCGGCGTTCAGCCCGGACGCGTGGTCGCGGAGCTCGTAGAGGATCTCCTCCATCTCGTACGCGGCGGTGATCGTCTCGATCAGCACGGTCGCGCGGACCGTCCCCTGCGGGATGCCGACGTGGTCCTGGGCGAAGACGAAGATGTCGTTCCAGAGGCGGGCCTCCAGGTGCGACTCCGTCTTCGGCAGGTAGAAGTACGGGCCCTTGCCGAGGTCGATCAGGCGCTGCGCGTTGTGGAAGAAGTAGAGGCCGAAGTCGACCAGCGCACCGGGCACCGGGGAGCCGTCGAGCTGGAGGTGGCGCTCGTTCAGGTGCCAGCCGCGCGGGCGCGTGACGACGGTCGCGAGCTCGGCGGCGGGCTTCAGGGCGTAGGACTTGCCCGACCTGGGGTCGGTGAAGTCGATGTTCCGGGTGTAGGCGTCGATCAGGTTGAGCTGGCCGGTGATCACGTTCTCCCACGTGGGGGCGGACGCGTCCTCGAAGTCGGCGAGCCAGACCTTGGCGCCCGAGTTGAGGGCGTTGATGGTCATCTTGCGGTCGGTCGGACCGGTGATCTCCACCCGGCGGTCGTCCAGCGCGGCCGGGGCCGGGGCGACCTTCCAGGTGTCGTCCACGCGGACCGCTTCCGTCTCCGGCAGGAAGTCCAGCGTGGAGGTGCGGGCGATCTCGGCCCGGCGCTCGCCGCGGAGGGCGAGCAGCTCGTCACGCCGGGGTGTGAACCGCCGGTGCAGCTCGGCCACGAACGCGAGGGCCGCATCGGTCAGGACCTCGTCCTGCCTCGGCAGGGGCTCGGCATCGACGATGGCCAGCGGGGACGGCGCTGGTGCGGACATGAGCTGTCACTCCTTCAGCGGGTGGTACGGCGGTATTCCACGGCCGCCGGGTCGCCCGGTGCGGCACGGGGTGCCAGGGCTCCGAGGTACGGCCATGGCTACCACCGAGGACCGGAAGCGGAACCATGGGCTTCTGATCAGTGGATATTAGTTTCCTCATGGTGGAAGTTCAATGGTTTGTTGATATCGAGACTCTCCGGGTCGACAGATGCGCCGCCGTCGTGGCGCGGCGTGCCAGGTCCGATACGTTCCGTTCACTCCAGGAGCGTGAGGTCCTCCGCCGTGTCGATGTCGTACCCCTGAGCCACATCGGAGCACTCGACGAGCCCGATCGCATCGCGATGCGTCCGCAGGTACGCCCGCGCTCCCTGGTCGCCGACCGCTCCCGCCGCGACACCGGCCCACCGGTCGGCCCCGAACAGCACGGGATGCCCGCGCTCCCCGGCGTACGCGGCGGCCGCCAGGGACGCCCGGGAGAGGTACGCCGAGCGGACCCGCGCCACCGCTTCCGCCCCGATGCCGGGCTGGTCGACCAGGAGTACGAGGGCCGCGTCCGCGTCAGAACCAGCCAGGGAGGACAGGCCTGCCCGGAGCGAGGAGCCCATGCCCTCCTCCCACGACGGGTTCACGGTCACCACGCACCCAGAGAGGTCCGCCAGGGCCCGCACCCGCTCGGCCGCGGCGCCCAGCACGACATGGACGGGGCCGCACCCGCCGTCACGCAGCGCCCGCACCGCGTGCTCGACCAAGGGGCGACCGCGGTGCTCCAGCAGGGCCTTCGGCCTGCCGCCGAGACGGCGGCCGCCACCCGCGGCGAGCAGTACCCCGGCGATCACGGGGGTCCGTTGTGTGTGAGCCATACGCCCTGGATACCACCACCGCGCCCGTACCTGCAGCGGGGCCGTCACCCCCCGGAGGACGCTGATTCCTTGACGCACCATGGCGCACGCCGCCTCGGATGGCGTTAACTTGTCGCAGGCCTCAGGCACTTGGTCGATACACCGGCACCGGGGCGTGCGAGGGGGGGATTGCTTTGTTGCGAAGCGCGGGGCAGGAGCGGTTGACCGGGAGCGGCGAGGACCCGCGAGTGACAGGGCTGCGTACGGCGGTCTCCCGGCTCCGCCGCGAACTGGCCGTACTGCCCGTCGAGTTCCCCGACCGGGGCATCGCCGAGGACGAGCTGGCCGCGCTGGACGCCATGGCGGTCGGCGGGAGGCCGGAGATACCTCGCCTGCGCCGCTCACTGCTCCTGGTCGCGGGGGCGATCGGCTCGGTCAGCGCACTGGCCCCGGGGCTCCGGGACGTACGCGTCGCCGTCGACCTCTTCGGGGAGCCGCCCCGCCGCCGCCCCTGACGTCAGCGGCGGATCAGACGGCGCGCCGTCGCCGCGGCCACCGCCGATGTGCGTGAATCCACGCCCAGCTTGGCGTAGATGTGCACCAGGTGGGACTTCACCGTCGCCTGGCTCAGGAAGAGCCTCTTGCTGATCCGCTGGTTCGACAGGCCCTCCCCGACCAGCTGGAGCACCTCCAGCTCACGCTTGGTCAGGGCCTGGGCCGGCGTCCGCATCCGGTCCATCAGCCGGTGGGCGACCGCGGGAGCGAGCGCCGAGCGGCCGGACGCCGCCGTGCGCACGGCGGCGGCCAGTTCCTCCGGCGGGGCGTCTTTCAGCAGATAGCCGCCGGCGCCCGCCTCGACGGCGGCCAGGATGTCGGCGTCCGAGTCGTACGTCGTGAGGATCAGCACGCGGGGCCCGCCCGTGGCGGCGGTGATCGCGGCGGTGGCCTCGGCCCCGTGCATGCCCGAGCCGAACTGCAGGTCCATCAGCACCACGTCGCACATGCCGGTCGCCGCCAGGGCGACGGCCCGTTCGGCGGTGGAGGCCTCGGCGACGACCCGGAAGTCCGGCTCGGTGTCCAGGACCGCGCGCAGCCCGGCGCGGACCACGGGGTGGTCGTCGGCGAGCAGCAGCCTGATCGGATCGGTCACGCCGCCCGCCCCTCTCCGGCTGCCGCGGCCTCCGGGCCCTGCCCGTCGGCGGCCGGGAGCGGCAGGGTGACGGCGACCGCCGCCCCCTGGCCAGGCCCCGACTCCACACTCAGCGTCCCACCCAGGGACCGGGCCCGCGTACGCATCGCCGGCAGGCCGAACCCGCCGCTGCCGCTGGTCGCCGGTTCGGCAGCCGTGTCGAATCCGCGGCCGTCGTCCACCACGTCCAGGGACACCGAGGTCTCCATGAAGCTGAGGGTGATCTCAGCCCGGCGCGCGCCCGAGTGCCGCACCGTGTTGGCCAGCGCCGACTGCGCGGTACGCAGCAGGGCCACTTCGTACGGGGTGGGCAGAGCGACCGGCCTGCCGCTGACCGCGAACTGCACCGTGAGGTCCGGGCCCGACGTACGGGAGGAGAGGCGGGACAGGGCAGCCGCCAGGGAGCCCCGCTGCAGGTCCGGCGGGGTCAGCGCGCGGACGAAGCGGCGGGCCTCGGCCAGATTCTCCTGTGCCGCCTCACGGGCCCGCCGGACGTGGGCCGTCGCGGGCGCGTCCTCGGGGAGCGAACGTTCGGCGGCCCGCAGCAGGAGCTGGATGCTGGACAGCCCCTGGGCGAGGGTGTCGTGGATCTCCCTGGCCAGCCGTTCCCGCTCGGCCAGGGTGCCCGCGGCGCGCTCCGCCTCGGCGAGCTCCGCCCGCGTGGAGACCAGCTCGTCGATCAGCTCGCGGCGCCGCTCGCTCTCCCGGAACAGGGCGTCGTAGCCGAGTACGGTCGCCACGGCCACCGCCGCACCGAGCAGCGGACCGATGAAGGTGCCCGGCGAGACCTCCTGCCCGTGCAGGAGGAAGCTCGCGATCGCAGCCCCGGCCGTGATCGCGACGGCGGGCAGGCCCCACCTCACGGGCAGCAGGTGCAGCTGCAGGAAGTAGAGCGGGAAGGCCACCCACAGGGCGTCGGGGGACAGGGCGAGCATGCCCAGCCACACCGCCCCCAGCGCGGCGAGCCAGACGGCCGCGGCCCGGGTGCGAGGCCGGACGACGGGGGCGAGCGCGCCCGCCGCGTACAGCGCGGCCATCGCCCCCGCGAGCAGGACGACGGCCGTCGCGTGCCGGGTGCCGTCGCCGGTGGTGCGCAGCGCGGCGAGTACCAGCAGCCCCACGAGCAGCGCGTGCAGACAGAGCCGCAGCGCGGTGGTGACGGGGGTGTGTGCTCCTGCGTTCATGGTCGTTCCAGCGTAGACGCGCGGAGCGCCGGACCGGTCAATCGAAAGGTTGAGGTGGGCCCCGTCCGGCGCGCGATGTCTTCGGGTGTCCGGAGCGCGAGCCTGGAGGCATGTTCGTCGCATGGAGAGATCTACGGTTCGCCAGGGGCAGATTCGCCCTCATGGGCACGGTCGTCGTGCTGATCACTTTGCTCGTGGGGCTGCTGTCCGGCCTGACCGCGGGACTGGGCAGGGAGAACACCTCGGCCGTCACGGGGCTGGACGCCGACCACATCGCCTTCGCCGCACCACCGGACGGCGAGGCGGTGTCCTTCGCCGGTTCGGTCGTCGAGGAGAGCGCCTGGCGGGCCTGGGCAGGACGCCCGGGGGTGACCGCCGCCGAGCCGCTGGGTATCCGGACACTGAACGCATCCGCCGGTGACGGTGCGCGCACGGCCTCGGCGGCCGTGTCGGTGTTCGGCGTCGAACCGGACGGCGCGCTCGCACCGGCCGGCGTGGCGGACGGCCGGCTCGTGCTCTCCGAACAGGCGGCCGAGGACCTCGGTGCCGGTGTCGGGGACACGCTCGGACTCGGTGACGGCTCCCGTTCCACCGTCGCGGCGGTCGCGGGCGACGCCTCGTACAGTCACACGCCGGTGGTGTGGACCTCGCTCGGTGACTGGCAGCGCGTCAGCGGCACCGGGAAGCAGGCCACCGTGATCGCGCTGACCACGACCGGAGGTGCGGATCTCGCCGCCGGTGACGAGACGGCGGGCACCAGCACGTCGACCCTCGACGACTCCCTCACGGCGATCGGCTCCTACCAGGCCGAGAACGGCTCGCTCCAGCTGATGCGCGGCTTCCTCTTCGCCATCTCGGCGCTCGTCATCGGTGCCTTCTTCACCGTGTGGACCATCCAGCGCAGCGGTGACATCGCCGTGCTCAAGGCGCTGGGCGCCTCCACCCCGTATCTGCTGAAGGACGCGCTCGGACAGGCCGTGGTGATGCTCGGCGCCGGTACGGGTCTGGGCACCGCGCTGGCCGCGGGCATCGGCGCCCTGGTCGGCGGGGAAGGCGGCGCCGTGCCCTTCGTGCTCGACGCGTCGACCGTTCTCGTACCGGCCGTCGTCATGATCGTCCTCGGCGTGCTCGGGGCCGCCCTTTCCATCCGGCGCATCACCGCCGTCGACCCCCTCACCGCACTCGGGAGCGCCCGATGACCCTGACCCTCACCGATGTCACCCTCACCTACCCCGACGGCGACTCCCGTCTCACCGCTCTCGACCGGGTCTCCCTGGACACACCGGCCGGAACGCTCACCGCAGTGGTCGGACCGTCCGGCTCGGGCAAGTCCAGCCTCCTCGCGGTGGCGGCCACACTCGTCACCCCGGACAGCGGACGTGTCGTCGTGGCCGGTACGGACACCGCCGGGCTCAGCCGCGCCGACAAGGCCGCCCTGCGCCGTGACCGCATCGGGATCGTCTTCCAGCAGCCCCATCTGCTGCCGTCGCTCACGGCCGCGGAGCAGCTCCAGGTGATGGCCCATCTGTCGCGCGGCTCGGTGCGCGCGGCCCGCGTACGGGCGCTGGAGCTCCTGGACTCGGTCGGCCTGGCCGACGAGGCGCACCGCAGACCGCACCAGCTGTCCGGCGGTCAGCGCCAGCGGATCAACATCGCCCGGGCCCTGATGAACGAACCGTCGGTGCTGCTCGTCGACGAGCCGACCAGCGCCCTCGACCACGAGCGCGGCGCGGCGGTCCTCGACCTGCTGCTCCGCCTCACCCGGGAACGCGCGACGGCCACGGTCATGGTGACCCACGACCGGGCCCACCTGGACCGGGTGGGCAAGACGGTGAGCATGGCGGACGGGCGCCTGTCGGAGCCCGCCCCGGCCCTCACACCCTCGCGGTCCCGCAGGGTGTGAGGGCCGGGTCAGCCCGCCGAGCCGCCGTTGCTCGCCAGCGCCTCGGACAGCTCCTTCGCGATCTGCTGCAGGATCGGCACGATCCGCTCGGTCGCCGCCTCCGTCACCCGGCCCGCGGGCCCGGAGATGGAGATGGCGGCCGAGGTGGGGGAGTCCGGCACCGACACCGCGAGGCAACGGACCCCGATCTCCTGCTCGTTGTCGTCCACCGCGTAGCCGGCCCTCCGCACCAGTTCGAGTGCGTCGAGGAAGCCGTCCGGCGTGGTGATCGTCTTCTCGGTGGCGGCCGGCATGCCCGTGCGGGCCAGCAGGGCCCGTACCTCGTCCGCCGGCGTGTGCGCGAGGAGGGCCTTGCCGACCCCGGTGGAGTGGGGGAGCACCCGGCGGCCGACCTCGGTGAACATCCGCATCGAGTGCTTCGACGGCACCTGGGCGACGTAGACGATCTCGTCCCCGTCGAGCAGTGCCATGTTCGCCGTCTCGCCCGTCTCCTCGACCAGCCGCTGGAGATAGGGCCGCGCCCAGGTGCCCAGCAGCCGGGACGCGGACTCGCCGAGGCGGATCAGACGCGGGCCCAGCGCGTAACGTCGGTTGGGCTGCTGGCGTACGTAACCGCACACGACCAGGGTGCGCATCAGCCGGTGGATCGTCGGGAGGGGCAGTCCACTGCTCGCGGAGAGCTCGCTGAGCCCGACCTCACCCCCGGCATCCGCCATGCGCTCCAGCAGATCGAAGGCGCGCTCGAGGGACTGCACACCGCCACTGGGACCGGTGGGTTTGGAGTCGGAAGTGCTGGCGTGGGACGGCGGCACGTCAACGGTCCTTTCGAAGCGGAGGCAAGGCAGCAGCCTACCGGCTGTTCCCGATGGGCCCACTGCTCCCGGTGCGGCGTCCTTGCCGGTCAGGGCCTGTTTTGTCCTGGTGTCGGCGGTCCGGGCCGGGTGGGGCCCGCAGCGCGGGGGTGCCGCTCCTGGCCCATCCTACGTTCCGCCTGTCGAAATTGAACTTTTACTTCGTGGAAATATCCAAACGATGCGATGTGGGCGCGGCCGGCGTGCCGCACGGTGCGGTGAGGTCTTGACGGGGGTGCGCCCCCAAGTGAAGACTCCTTCAACAAAACGTTGAATCTGCGTGAGGAGCACAGGTGCCCGGTGTGGACATGAAGCTGGTACTCCGCTCGACGCGCGTCGTCACCCCCGAGGGGACCCGCGCCGCGTCGGTCCTCGTCGACGGCGGCACGATCGAGGCCGTCCTGCCGTACGACGCGGACGCGCCCGACGGTGCCCGCGTCGCGGACCTCGGTGCGGACGTGCTGCTGCCGGGACTCGTCGACACGCACGTCCACGTGAACGACCCCGGCCGCACCGAGTGGGAGGGCTTCTGGACCGCCACCCGAGCCGCCGCCGCGGGCGGCATCACGACCCTGCTGGACATGCCGCTCAACTCCCTCCCGCCGACCACCACGGTCGAGCACCTGCGCGTCAAGCAGGGGGTGGCCGCGCCCAAGGCACACATCGACACCGGCTTCTGGGGCGGCGCGATCCCCTCCAACGCGAAGGACCTGCGTCCGCTCCACGAGGCCGGCGTCTTCGGCTTCAAGTGCTTCCTCTCGCCCTCGGGTGTCGAGGAGTTCCCCGAGCTGGACCAGGGGCAGCTGGCCCGTTCCATGGCCGAGATCGCGGGCTTCGGCGGACTGCTGATCGTGCACGCCGAGGATCCGCACCACCTGGCGGAGGCGCCGCAGAGGGGCGGTGAGAAGTACGCCGACTTCCTGGCCTCCCGCCCCCGCGACGCGGAGAACACCGCGATCGAGGGACTCATCGCCCACGCCGAGCGGCTGAACGCCCGCGTCCACGTCCTGCACCTCTCCTCCGGCGACGCCCTGCCGCTCATCGCCGAGGCCAGGCGCAGGGGCGTGCGCGTCACCGTGGAGTCGTGCCCGCACTTCCTCACCCTGACGGCCGAGGAGGTGCCGGACGGGGCGACGGAGTTCAAGTGCTGCCCGCCCATCCGGGAGGCCGCCAACCAGGACGCGCTCTGGGCCGGGCTCGCCGACGGCACGATCGACTGTGTCGTCTCCGACCACTCGCCCTGCACCACCGACCTCAAGACCTCGGACTTCGCCTCCGCGTGGGGCGGGATCTCCTCGCTGCAGCTCGGCCTGCCGGCCATCTGGACCGAGGCGCGCCGACGCGGTCACACCCTCGACGACGTCGCCCGCTGGATGTCCGCCGCCCCGGCGGAGCTCGCCGGACTCGCCCGCAAGGGCGCCATCGAGGCCGGACGGGACGCGGACTTCGCGGTCCTCGCCCCCGACGAGACGTTCACCGTCGACCCGGCCGGACTCTTCCATCGCAACCAGGTCACCGCCTACGCGGGCAGGACGCTGCACGGCGTGGTCAGGTCCACCTGGCTGCGCGGCACGCGGATCGCGGCCGACGGTGTACTCGCCGAACCCACCGGCCGTCTCCTCGAGAGGAGCCGCTGAGGGAGGGGCCGGTCGGTGTGCCGGTTCCTGACCGGCTTGTGGTGATATGCGACCCTGGGCGCTACGTCACCGCATCGGCCGGTCACCGCATCGGCCGGTCACCGCACCGATCAGGAGTCGCCATGATCTTCATCGCCGTCAAGTTCACCGTGCGTACCGCCGAGCGGGACAACTGGCTCCCGGCTCTCGAGGACTTCACCCTCGCCGTCCGTCAGGAGCCGGGCAACCTCTTCTTCGACTGGTCCTACAGCGTGGAGAACCCGGACCAGTTCGTCCTGCTCGAGGGGTACGCCTCGCAGGAGGCGGGCGTGGCGCATGTGAACTCCGAGCACTTCAAGGCGGCGATCGACACCATGTCGGAGCTGGTCAGCGAGATCCCGGAGATCATCAACTTCGAGGTGCCCGGCGACGACTGGTCCCGGATGGCGGAGGTCACCCCGCGCAACCGGTGACCGTCGTCCCCCTGTCGGGCGGTGGCCGTCGCTCTCAGAACTCCTCGTGGGTCTCGGGATCCCCGCCGAAGCGGTGCGGCGGCCGGGCCCCGATGCGGTCCAGCTCCTGCTGTGTCAGCTCGAAGCCGAACAGGTCGAGGTTCTCCCGCTGCCGCCCGGGATCGGCGGACTTGGGGATCGGCACCGCCCCCAGCTGGGTGTGCCACCGCAGGACGACCTGGCCCGGCGACACACCGTGGGCCTCTGCGGCGGCGACCACCTCGGGGGCTTCGAGGACCTGACGCCCCCGGGCCAGCGGACTCCAGCTCTCCGTCACGATGCCCTTCGCGGCGTGCACCGCGCGCAGCTCCTCCTGCGGGAGCAGCGGATGCATCTCGATCTGGTTCACCACGGGCACCACACCGGTCTCCCGCTCCAGCCGGTCCAGATGTTCCGCGGTGAAGTTGGAGACGCCGACGGCACGTACGAGGCCGTCCTCGCGGAGCTTGATCATCGCCTTCCAGGTGTCCACGTACTTGTCCACCCGGGGCAGCGGCCAGTGGATGAGATACAGGTCGACGTACTCCAGGCCCAGTTTGCTCCGGGACTCCTCGAAGGAGGCCAGCGTCTCCTCGTAGCCGTGGTGGCGGCCGGGCACCTTGGTGGTGACGAAGACGTCCTGCCGCGGCACGCCGGAGCGGACGATGCCGCGCCCGGTGCCGGTCTCGTTCCCGTAGTTCAGGGCGGTGTCGACGAGGCGGTAGCCGAGCCGCAGCGCACCGGCGACGGCCTCCTCGGCCGCGTCGTCGTCCAGCGGCCAGGTCCCGAGGCCCACCGCGGGGATGGTGCTGCCGTCGTGGAGGTTGCGGACCGGGGGCGGTGTCTGGCTCATGGTCTCCCATTTCGTTCGCGGACCGTCCCCGCCAGCGTAGGACGGTACGCGGGACGGGGCGCGGGACGCTCAGCAGAATGCGTCGTGCCGGTCGCCGGCCTCCAGGTGGCGGATTTCGCCGGGCGTACCGATGAGTTCCGGCCGAAAGTGGGGTCGGAACAAGTGGAAGCACACGGGCTGCCGGAACCCGGGGCAGCGGCACGGAGGAGGAGAGGACCATGGCGAAGCTGACACTCACCACGTTCGTGTCCCTCGACGGGGTGATGCAGGCGCCCGGGGGCACCCAGGAGGACACCAGCGGCGGCTTCGCGTGCGGCGGCTGGCAGGTGCCCTTCTTCGCCGACGAGGACATGGGGACGTTCATCGACGAGGTCTTCGACCGGTCGGGCGCCTATCTCCTCGGGCGGCGTACGTACGACATCTTCGCGGGGTACTGGCCCAGGGTCACCGACCCGCAGGACCTGATCGCCGCACGGCTGAACACCCTGCCCAAGCACGTCGTCTCCACCACCCTGACCGACCCGGCCTGGGAGAACACGACGGTGGTCTCGGGTGACGTGCCGGCCGAGGTCGCCCGGCTCAAGGAACGGACGGCGGAGGGCGAGCTCCAGATCCACGGCAGCGGCACCCTGGCCCGGTCCCTCATGGCGCACGACCTCGTCGACGAGATCAACCTGCTCGTCCACCCGGTCTACCTCGGCAGCGGCAGGCGGCTCTTCGCGGAGGGCGGGCAGCCGAAGGCGTTCGAGCTGCTCGGTGCCCGGACGACCGCGAGCGGCATCGCTATCCACACCTACCGGCCGGCGGGCCGGGCGCGGTTCGGGGACTTCGACGCGCCGGGATCCTGACGCGAGGGCCGCTGCCCGCCGCTCAGGGAGCGACCGGCAGCGGGGAAGGGTCGGTGGCGACGCGCTGCAGTCGTCCCAGGATGGCCCGCGCCGCCTTGGTGTAGCCGGGGTTGTTGCTGTGCAGGACGGACTCGGCGTTGGCCAGCTCCATGAACGCGATGAGCTCGAAGGCCAGTTGCGAGACGTCCGTGTCCGGGACGAGCTCACCCCGCACCCTGGCTTCCTCCAGGGTCTCCTCCACGAAGGTGACCCAGCCGGTCTGGGTGGCTGCCAGCGCGTCGTGCACCTTGCCCTCCCGGGAGTCGAACTCGGCGATCGTGGCGTAGAAGAAGCAGCCGCCGCTGAACACCCGGCGCTGCGAGTAGGAGAGCCAGCTCTCGCACATCCGCCAGACGCGCCCCAGACCGGGCGGCGCAGCCCTCGTCGGAGTCAGCACGTGCTCGACGAAGACGGCCACGGCGGCGCGCACGGTGGCGAGTTGCAGCTCCTCCTTGGAGCCGAAGAGGGCGAACACGCCGCTCTTGCTCAGCTTCAGCTCCATGGCGAGCCTGCCGAGCGACAGCCCCTCCAGTCCTTCGGTCGAGGCGACGTGGACCGCGCGCCCCAGCACCAGCTGTCTGGTCTGGTTCCCCCGCTCGACCCGTCCGTCCAGCCGCGCTCCACCCATGTGCCAACTCCGTGTGTCCGAGCGTCCCAAGACCGACATTCTAGGAGGAGCCGACAGCGGCGGGAGACCGCTTCGACCGGGTGTGACCCCTGCGAACAGGTGGCCGAGCCACCCTGAGGACACGGATTCACGAAGGGGGCAGCCGTTCGGTACGGTGATCCCTCCCCGTGTGAGCCGGTGAGGTCTCCACATCGTTCCCGTTGTGGAGAACCAGGAGAACCAGGTGTCCTCTGCCGTCCTGCCCGCCCTCACCCCGTCCCGCCGCGCGTGGGTCACCGACCTTCCGCTCCTGCTCGTCGCCGCCGTCTGGGGCGCCAGCTACCTCGCGGCCAAGGGCATCACCACCACACACACCGTGATCGCCGTCCTCGTGCTCCGCTTCGCGATCGTGGTGCCCGCCCTGACCGTCGCCGGATGGCGCGGCCTGCGGGCGCTGACCGGTGCGCAGTGGCGTGGCGCGGGCCTGCTGGGACTCGTACTCAGCGGGATCTTCCTGCTCGAGACCTACGGAGTCGTGCACACCTCGGCGACCAACGCGGGGCTCATCATCAGCCTGACGATGATCTTCACCCCGCTGGCCGAGGCGGCCGTGACCCGGGTCCGGCCCCCGACCGCCTTCCTCGCGGCGGCGGGCCTCTCCGTCGCCGGTGTGGTGCTGCTGACCCAGGGAGGCGGTTTCACCAGCCCCTCCACGGGCGACTTCCTGATGCTGCTCGCGGCCCTCGCCCGTACGGTGCACGTCCTGGCGATGGCGCGCATCAAGGCGGTCCAGGACGCCGACTCGCTCTCCCTCACGACGGTGCAACTCGGCAGTGCCGTCGCGGTCTTCGCCGTACTGGCCGCCGTCCCCGGGACCGGGCCGGCGCCCTGGACGGTGGCGGCGGACTTCGGCGCCGGGGAGTGGGCGGGACTCCTCTTCCTGTCCGTGTTCTGCACGCTGTTCGCGTTCTTCGTGCAGATGTGGTCGGTGCGCCGCACCTCGCCGTCCCGCGTCAGCCTGCTGCTCGGCACCGAGCCGCTCTGGGCCGCAGCCGTCGGCATCGCCATCGGCGGCGAGCACCTCGGCACGCTCGGCGTGCTGGGTGCCGTGCTCGTGCTGGCGGGCACGGCGTGGGGACGGCGGAGTGCCGACGGCACTTCCTGACGGGGCCCGCGTCGACCCTGTCCGGACCGCCCTGTCGGTCCACCACGCGGGTCTCCTTCATGAGAACGAGGACGGGGACGCGAGGCGACGCCTAGGCTGAGGTGATCAGACGGGACTCAGACCGGATGAGGGGCGGGACGATGACAGTGGTCGATCTGCGCGGGGCCCGGGACTTCAGCGCGAATCCGTATCCGCACTACGCGAAACTGCGTGCCGAGGGGCCGGCGCACGCCGTGCGCACCGACGACATCGAGCGGGTCTGGCTGATCGTGGGTTACGAGGAGGCCCGGGCGGCCCTCGCGGACCAGAGGTTCAGCAAGGACTGGCGGACGGCGGAGCGCTTCTCCGCGACGAGCAACCCGATCAACGCCAACATGCTGGAGACGGACGCTCCGCACCACACCCGTCTGCGCAAACTCGTCGCCCGGGAATTCACCGCCCGGCGGATCGAGGCCCTGCGCCCGCGCGTCGAGCGGATCACCGAGGACCTCCTCGACGCGATGGTGCCCGCCGGGAGTGCCGACCTCGTCGACGCGCTCGCCTTCCCGCTGCCGATGACCGTGATCTGCGAGCTCCTGGGCGTCCCCGACATCGACCGGGACGCCTTCCGCCTGTTGTCCAACGCCGTCGTCACGCCCGTCTCGCCGGAGAAGGGGGGCGAGGCGGTCGACGCCATGGGCGCCTACCTCGTCGAACTGATCGAGGGCAAGCGGCGCGCCCCCGGCGACGACCTGATGAGCGCGCTGATCGAGGCACGCGACGACGAGGGCGACCGGCTGACGCCGGACGAACTGATCGGCATGGCCTTCCTGCTCCTGGTGGCGGGGCACGAGACCACCGTTAACCTGATCTCCAACGGCGTACGGGCCCTGCTGGACCATCCGGAGCAACTGGCCCTGCTCCGTGCCGAACCGGAGCTGATCGACGGGGCCGTCGAGGAGATGCTCCGCTACGACGGGCCCGTCCAGACGGCGACGTTCCGCTTCACCCGGGAGCCGGTCCAGGTCGGCCCGGTCGTCATACCGGAGGGCGAGGCGGTGCTGGTGGCCCTGGGCTCGGGCGACCGGGACGCGGGGCGCTATCCGGATCCCGACACCTTCGACATCCGGCGTGCGGCGCAGGGGCACCTGGCCTTCGGCCACGGCATCCACTTCTGCCTGGGCGCGCCGCTGGCCCGGATGGAGGGCCGCATCGCGATCCGCGCGCTGCTGGAGCGCTGCCCCGGCCTCGTGCGGGACCCGGACGGCGAGGAGCCCGACTGGCTGCCAGGGATGCTGCTCCGCGGAGTCCGCCGTCTTCCGGTGCGCTGGTGAGGCGAGATGCCGTCCTCCGGAGCCCGCGGTCCTGACCGGCGGACTCTCCATCCAGTACGTGCGGCCCGCGAGCGGCCGCACCTTTGTCGCCCGTGCGGCGGTGGTCCACTCCGGCCGCAGGCAGGCCGTCGTGCGCTGTGATCTGTTCACCGCGGACGGCGCAGAGGCCGAAACGCTGTGCGCGGTGGCCCAGGGGACCGCTCTCTCCGCCCGGCAGACCTGAAGGGAACCTCGTTGACCACGGAAGCCCTGCTCGATCTCGGAGCGCTCGGCGACGACTTCATCCGCGACCCGTATCCGGTCTACGCCGGGTTACGCGCCCGCGGCCCGGTGCACCGGGTCCGCATCCCGGAGGGCGCGGAGGCCTGGCTCGTCGTCGGGTACGAGGCGGGGAAGGCTCTCCTCGCCGACCAGCGGCTCACCAAGGACTGGGAGCGGGCGTCACCCACCCTGGGTGTGAAGAAGGTGTCCGTGGGGACGTCGATGCTGGGCTCGGACGCCCCGGCCCACACCCGGCTGCGCAGGCTCGTGGCCAAGGAGTTCACCGCACGCCGGATGGAACGGCTCGCGCCGCGCGTCCAGGAGATGACGGACACCCTGCTCGACGCCATGCTGGCCGGGCCGGGCCGGAGCGCCGACCTCGTCGAGGCGCTGTCCTTCCCCCTGCCGATGGCCGTCATCTGCGAACTCCTGGGTGTGCCGTCCCTGGACCGGCAGGCCTTTCGTGCGTGGTCCAACACGGCCGTGTCGTCCCTCGACGCCGAGGAGCGCGGCCGGGCCACCGCCGCCATGAAGACGTATCTGGGGGACCTGATCGCCGAGAGGCGTGCGGCACCCGGGGACGACCTGATGAGCGCGTTGATCCACACGGCGGACGACGACGGCGACCGGCTCTCCGCCGCGGAACTCGTCGGCATGGCCTGGCTGCTGCTCGTCGCCGGGCACGAGACCACGGTCAACCTCATCTCCAACGGAGTCCTGTCACTACTGAACCACCCGGACCAACTCGCCCTCCTGCGAGCCGACTTCGGTCTGATCGACAACGCGGTCGAGGAGACACTCCGTTACGAGGGGCCCCTCGAGACCCCCACGTACCGCTTCACCACCGAGCCGCTGGATGTCGGGGGCACGGTGATCCCCGGCGGCGGCGAGCTCGTCCTGGTCGCGATGGCCGACTGCGACCGCGACCCGGCACGCTTCCCGGACGCCGACCGCTTCGACATCACCCGGGACGCCCGCGGGCACGTCGCCTTCGGCCACGGCATCCACCACTGCCTGGGGGCGCCCCTGGCCCGCATCGAGGCCCGCATCGCGCTCCGGTCGCTCCTGGAGCGCTGCCCGCGGCTGCGGCTGGACGCCGACCCGGGCGCTCTCTCCTGGCGTACGGGCATGCTGCTCCGGGGACCGCTGTCGCTGCCGGTGGCCTGGTAGGGGGGCTCAGATCTCGGCGATCTCCGTCATCCGCACCGGGCGGTGCCGCTCGCGCGACAGCTCGCACGCCTCGGCGATGCGCAGCGCGTGCAGCGCCTCCCGGCCGTCGCACGGGTTCGGCAGCGCTCCGCCCGCGACGCGCAGGAACGCGTCGAGTTCGGCTTCGTACGCAGGGGCGAACCGCTCCAGGAAGCCGGGCCACGGCTTGGCCGGCGCGGGCGGCCCCTGCGGCTCGGCGGAGGTCAGCGGCGTACGGTCGTCGAGGCCGACCGCGATCTGGTCCCGCTCGCCCGCGAGTTCCATGCGCACGTCGTAACCCGCCCCGTTGCACCGGGTGGCGGTCGCCGTGGCCAGCGTGCCGTCGTCCAGGGTCAGCAGCGCCGCCGCCGTGTCCACATCGCCCGCCTCCCGGAACACCGCGGGCCCCGCGTCCGACCCCGTGGCATACACCTCCGTCACCTCACGGCCCGTCACCCAGCGGAGGATGTCGAAGTCGTGGACCAGGCAGTCCCTGAACAGGCCGCCGGAGAGGGGCAGATACGCGGCGGGCGGGGGAGCGGGGTCGGACGTCGTCGCCCGTACGGTGTGGAGCCGGCCCAGTGCGCCGCCGCGCACGGCGGCGCGCGCCGCGGCGTAACCCGCGTCGAACCGGCGCATGAAACCGAGCTGGAGCACACTGCCCGCCCGGTCGACCTCGCGCAGTGCGCCCAGGGTCCCCGCCAGGTCCAGCGCGATCGGCTTCTCGCAGAAGGCGGGCAGACCGGCCCGAGCCGCCCGGCCGATGAGATCGGCGTGCGCGGCGGTGGCCGAGGTGATCACGACCGCGTCCACCGCCGCGCCGAAGACGTCCTCGGCGGACGCGACGGCCGTCGCCCCGGTCCGGGCCGCGACCCGGGCGGCGCGGGCGCCGTCCGGATCCGTCACCACCAGGCCGTCGACCGCGGCGTGGCGTGCCAGGACGCCCGCGTGGAAGGAACCGATCCGGCCCGTGCCGATGAGTCCGATGCGCATGCACCCAACGTGCCGCCCCCCGGACGCACTGTCAACCATATGTCCTGACAAATTGAAGGGTGCGGTACGACCGTACGGGGTACGCTCCGTGCCGTGCCCAAACCCGCCGCCGACTCCGCCGCCCTCGGGCTGGGTGTGGACCGCACCAGCCCCGTCCCGCTCTACTACCAGCTGGCCCAGCAGCTGGAGGCGGCCATCGAGCACGGGCGCCTCGCGCCCGGCAGCCTCCTCGGCAACGAACTGGAGCTCGCCGCACGGCTCGGCCTCTCCCGGCCCACCGTCCGCCAGGCCATCCAGTCGCTCGTGGACAAGGGGCTGATGGTGCGCCGACGCGGCGTCGGCACCCAGGTCGTGCACAGCCGCATCAAGCGCCCGCTCGAACTGAGCAGCCTCTATGACGACCTGGAGACAGCCGGCCGGCGCCCCGCGACCCGGGTGCTGCGCAACACGGTCGAGCCGGCGGGCGCCGAGGTCGCCGCCGCGCTCGGTGTCCAGGAAGGCAGCGAGGTGCACCTCGTCGAGCGGGTGCGCCTCGCGCACGACGAGCCCATGGCGCTCCTGCGCAACCACCTGCCGCCGGACCTCCTCGATCTCGGCACCGAGCGGCTGGAGGCCACCGGCCTCTACCGGATGATGCGTGCCACGGGAATCACCCTGCACAGCGCCCGGCAGACCGTGGGGGCCCGGGCGGCCACCGCCGAGGAGGGTGATCTGCTCGCGGAACCAGCCGGGGCGCCGCTGCTGACGATGGAGCGCACCACCTTCGACGACGGCGGCCGGGCGGTCGAATTCGGTTCGCACGTCTACCGGGCCTCGCGGTACGCCTTCGAGTTCCAGCTGCTGGTGCGGCCCTGAAACCGGGCGATCCGGCCTTCGGCGAGGATGTTCGGACACAGTCATTGACGCGGTCATGCTAGGTCGCTAGAACGGCGGTCAGGGCGCGGCCCGCGCCCCTGCCGGGCCGTGCCCGTCCGGGCTCGGGGATACTTGGCCCGCCGGGCGGCGCGCACGCCGCCCACGGCTTCACCAGGCAGCACAGCGAGCAGCACAAGAAGGGCACGGCGTCGTGGCAAGGGTTCGGACAGGGGTACGTGCGGTGGGCGCGGTGCTGGCAGCGGTACTGGCGGCCTCCCTCGCGGGATGCAGCAGCACCGGCGGCAAGCGGGCGGAGGAGCGCGCACAGCAAGCCGCCGAGGGCCGGTCCGCGGTGAACACGCCCCGCTGGACATTCGCCATGGTCACCCACTCGGGTGATGGTGACACCTTCTGGGACATCGTCCAGAAGGGCGCCGAACAGGCGGCCGTCAAGGACAACATCAACTTCCTCTACTCACACAACGACGAGGGCCAGCAGCAGGCCGAGCTCGTTCAGACCGCGATCGACAAGAAGGTCGACGGGCTGATCGTCTCGCTCGCCAAGCCCGACTCGATGAAGGCCGTCGTGGCCAAGGCGGTCAAGGCGGGCATCCCCGTGATCACGGTGAACTCCGGCTCCGCCGAGTCCAAGGCCTTCGGCGCGCTCACCCACATCGGCCAGGACGAGTCCATCGCGGGCGAGGCCGTCGGTGACGAGCTCGACAGGCGGGACCGCAAGAAGGCGCTCTGCGTCCTGCACGAGCAGGGCAACGTCGGTCACGAGCAGCGCTGCGCGGGGGCGAAGAAGTCCTTCGGCGGGACGATGCAGAACCTTTACGTCGACGGCACCAACATGCCCGACGTACAGGCGTCCATCGAGGCCAAGCTCGACTCGGACCGGAGCATCGACGCGGTCGTCACCCTCGGCGCACCCTTCGCCGCGGCCGCCGTCAAGGCGAAGCAGACCGCGGGCAGCAAGGCCGAGATCGACACCTTCGACCTCAACGCGAGCGTCGCCACCGGCCTGCAGAACGAATCGCTCGGCTTCGCGGTCGACCAGCAGCCCTACCTCCAGGGCTACCAGGCCGTCGACCTGCTCTGGCTGTACCGCTACAACCAGAACGTGCTCGGCGGCGGCCTGCCCGTCCTGACCGGCCCGCAGGTCATCACCGCCGACGACGCCGACGCGCTCGCCGAGTACACGAAGCGGGGGACGCGATGACAGCGACCGGGCAACCGGCGGCGCCGCACACCGACGAACGCCTGCTGCGCACCTCCCCGCTGCGCAAACTGATGGGCAGGCCCGAGCTCGGCTCGGTCGTCGGGGCCGCGGCGGTCTTCCTGTTCTTCGCGATCGTCGCCGACAGCTTCCTGCAGGCCTCCAGCCTCGGCACCGTGCTGTACGCGGCCTCCACCATCGGGATCATGGCGGCGCCCGTGGCGCTCCTGATGATCGGCGGTGAGTTCGACCTCTCCGCCGGCGTGATGGTGACCAGCTCCGCGCTGATCTCCTCGATGTTCAGCTACCAGATGACCGCCAACGTCTGGGTGGGCGTCTTCGTGTCGCTGCTGGTCACCCTGGGTTTCGGTGCGTTCAACGGCTTCATGCTGACCCGCACGAAGCTCCCGAGCTTCATCATCACGCTCGGCACGTTCCTGATGCTGACAGGTCTGAACCTGGGCTTCACCAAACTGATCAGCGGAACCGTGTCGACCAAGGCCATCGGGGACATGGAGGGCTTCGACTCCGCCCGTAAGGTCTTCGCCTCGTACCTCACCATCGGCGACGTCGAGCTGAAGGTCACCATCCTGTGGTGGGCGGCACTCGTCGCGATCGCCACCTGGATTCTGATCCGCACCCGCTTCGGCAACTGGATCTTCGCCGTCGGCGGCGAGGCCGACGCCGCACGGGCGGTCGGCGTCCCCGTGATCCGTACCCGGATCGGGCTCTACCTCGGTGTCGCCTTCGCCGCCTGGGTCTCGGGGCAGCACCTGCTGTTCTCCTACGACGTCGTGCAGTCCGGTGAGGGCGTCGGCAACGAGCTGATCTACATCATCGCGGCCGTCATCGGCGGCTGTCTGATCACCGGCGGTTACGGCTCCGCGATCGGCTCCGCGGTCGGCGCGATCATCTTCGGCATGACCAGCAAGGGCATCGTGTACGCGGAGTGGAACCCGGACTGGTTCAAGTTCTTCCTGGGAGCGATGCTGCTCCTGGCCACCCTGCTCAACGCATGGGTACGCAAGCGTGCGGAGGCGACGAAATGACGGCCACCCAGGCTCCGGCCCCCCAGGACACGGCCGGCCCGGCGCTCGTCCAGCTCGACGACGTCAGCAAGTACTACGGCAACATCAAGGCCCTGGAGAACGTCTCGCTGGAGGTCCGCGCGGGCGAGATCTCCTGCGTCCTCGGCGACAACGGCGCCGGCAAGTCCACCCTCATCAAGATCATCGCGGGGCTGCACCGGCACGACGCGGGGACCTTCCTGATCGAGGGGGAGGAGACGACGCTCGTCAACCCGCGTGACGCCCTGGACCGGGGAATCGCCACCGTCTACCAGGACCTGGCCGTGGTCCCTCTCATGCCGGTCTGGCGCAACTTCTTCCTCGGCTCGGAGCCGACGAAGGGTTCCGGCCCCTTCAAGCGCCTCGACGTACGGCGGATGCGGGAGACGACCCGCACGGAGTTGCTGCGCATGGGCATCGACCTGCGCGACGTCGACCAGCCCATCGGCACCCTGTCGGGCGGCGAACGCCAGTGCGTGGCCATCGCCCGTGCCGTGTACTTCGGAGCGAAGGTCCTCGTCCTCGACGAGCCGACCGCGGCGCTCGGCGTCAAGCAGTCGGGGGTCGTGCTGAAGTACGTGGCCGCCGCCAGGGACGCCGGACTCGGCGTGGTCCTCATCACGCACAACCCCCACCACGCCTACCTCGTGGGCGACCGGTTCGTGCTGCTCAAGCGTGGCGCGATGTCCGGAAGCCACACCAAGGACTCGGTCACGCTGGACGAACTGACCCGTCAGATGGCGGGTGGGAACGAGCTCGACGAGCTCAGCCACGAGCTCGGGCGAGCCCCCTCGCCGGATCACTCGGGCGATCGTCCGACCGATGACGGCACCCCATAAGTCGCGATTTGTACCCCCCGTCCCCGGGCCGGAGGCCGATTCCGGGGGCGGGGCAATGGCAGAATCGTGTACGGCGGGCGCCGTCCGCCGCCGGACGGATCACCCGACCGGCCCTCCGACCTGCGCAGGGACGATGAGCACGTACCGCGACTTCACACACCGCGGCTCCGCCCGCGCGACCGTCCTGCGGACCGTCGGCACCCGGGAGCGGCGCTCGCACCTCACGGCGCCCAGGGTCCCGACCGTCGGCATCGACATCGGCGGGACGAAGGTGATGGCCGGCGTCGTCGACGCGGACGGCAACATCCTGGAGACGCTGCGCACCGAGACGCCCGACAAGTCCAAGAGCCCCAAGGTCGTCGAGGACACCATCGTCGAACTGGTCCTGGACCTCTCGGACCGGCACGACGTGCACGCCGTCGGCATCGGCGCTGCGGGCTGGGTGGACGCGGACCGCTCCAAGGTGCTGTTCGCCCCGCATCTCGCCTGGCGCGACGAACCCCTCCGCGACGCCATCGCCTCCCGGCTGGTGGTTCCCGTGATGGTCGACAACGACGCCAACACGGCGGCCTGGGCGGAATGGCGCTTCGGTGCCGGCCGTGGCGAGGACCACCTCGTCATGATCACCCTGGGCACCGGCATCGGCGGCGCGATCCTGGAGGACGGGCACGTCAAGCGGGGGAAGTACGGCGTCGCGGGTGAGTTCGGCCATATGCAGGTGGTGCCCGGCGGGCACCGCTGCCCGTGCGGCAACCGCGGCTGCTGGGAGCAGTACAGCTCGGGCAACGCCCTCGTGCGCGAGGCGAGGGAGCTGGCCGCGGCGGACTCCCCGGTGGCGCACGGCATCATCGAGCGGGTCAAGGGCAACATCCCCGACATCACAGGGCCGCTCATCACCGAGCTGGCCCGCGAGGGCGACGCCATGTGCGTCGAGCTCCTCCAGGACATCGGCCAGTGGCTCGGCGTCGGCATCGCCAATCTCGCGGCAGCGCTGGATCCGTCCTGCTTCGTCATCGGCGGCGGCGTCAGCGCCGCCGACGACCTGCTGATCGGCCCGGCGAGAGACGCCTTCAAGCGCCACCTCACGGGCCGCGGCTACCGCCCGGAGGCCCGGATCGCCAAGGCCCAGCTCGGCCCCGAGGCGGGCATGGTCGGCGCCGCCGACCTCGCACGCCTGGTCGCCCGGAGGTTCCGGCGGACCAACCGCCGACGCGTCGAGCGCTACGAGCGGTACGCACAGTTCTACGACCAGGCCGCGAGCACCATCCGTAACACGCGCGGCACCCGCACCGCCGACTGATCCACGGGCCGCGCGCAGCGGCCCGGCCACCCGCACTCCGCTCCGTACCGCAGCTTCGAGGGATCACCGACCATGACCGCAGCCGAGCACCACATCGTGCCGCGCCAGCCCCCTTCGTCAGGCTCTTCGGGCTCCTCCGGAGACGGTGACGGGACGCCTCCGCCGGACCGGCGCAGGGTGATCCGCCGACGCCTGATCACGCTGACCATCATCGTGCTGCTCATCGGCATCCCGGCGGGTTACCTGGTGATCTCCGCAGGGCAGAGCCGTCGCTCCGGCAAGGACAAGGAGGCCGAGGCCGCCGCTCAGGGGCTGCGCGAGGACTGGCCGTCCGGCATGCAGCGCCGGATCTTCGAGCTGCCCATTCCGGGCAACGCGGTCGGGGTCCAGTACTACGAGACGAACAACTGGAAAGCCAGCCGGATGTACGTGAAGTTCCGTACGACGTCCGCCGGGCTCGACCGCTTCCTGAGCGGTGTCGGCACCGGCCGAGCCGCGCTGGAGACCGGCAAGGTCACCATCAGCGATCGGGACGTCAAGATCACCGGCTGGTACTTCGGTCCGGGGGTCCACTGGGCCGGCACGGTCCACAAGAACAAGGACCCGCGCCCCACCCAGAACATCACCGTCAACATGACCGATCCGGCGGCCCCGGTCGTCTACGCGGTCTCTGCGGCAACCCCCTGACGCGGAGCGGACGGGCCGGTCATCACCGGTGTCCGGCCGGAGGCGGCACAGTCAGACGGCGGCGAAGGCCGAGCGTGCCGACGCCGGGAGGCTGTCACTCCTTCTCGAGGTCGGGGCGCTTCCCGCGCAGCACGAAGACCGCGATCAGTAGCCCCGCCACCGCGAAGAGGGAGCCGAGGGTGAAGGCGGCGGATACGCCTTCGGCCAGGGTCCACGCGGGCACCTGCCGCGGTCTAGCGGCGTCCCTGGTCAGCAGCATGTACGACGAGGGCTCGCCGCTGCGCGCCTCCTGTGACCGGATGCACGAGGCCGGCGCCCGGTTGCTGCGCCGCGCGCAGCAGGAGGGCAGTGCACGCGAGGAGTTCGACGCGGCGGTGCTCTTCGAACTGGTCGCAGCCGTGGCCTGGGTCGCCGAGCGCTCCACCGACGGCCTCGCCTCGGCCGAGCGTCTCCTGCCCGCCCTCTCGAAAGGCTCCTGGCCGATGGGTGAGCGGCGTGCCACGTCTGGCCGGAGGTGCTGTCGGCGCGCTCAAGTGGGAGACCTCGTGCCGGCCGATCCGGCGCTCGGGGTGGATGAGTTGGGAGAGGTAGCCGCGGGTGCGCCCGTCGGTGCCGCCCCGGCAGCCCGCCAGCCGGCGGACAGCGTGACGTCACGCAGGGACGAGCGGCGGGTGCTCGAGCACCTGAGGCCTGTACTCGACCAGCTGGATGAGGCCGTCGAAGGTGCGGTGCTCGATCATCTCGAGGGCAACGTCCGGATAGCCGTCGTAGATGCGTTCTTCGCCCGTGGCCCCGGTGATCACCGGGAACATCACGACCCGGAAGCGGTCGACAAGCCCGGCTCGTAGAAGGGACCGGCACAGGCTGAGGCTGCCGATCGTGCTGAGGAGTCCTGAGCCACTCGACTTCATGGAGCGGACCGCCCCGACAGCGTCGTCGCGCACGAGCGTGGTGTTGGCCCACGTCGGTGGCTCCTCGATCGAGGAGGAGAACACGACCTTGGGCGTCCGCGTGAGCTCGTTGACGGACGCCTCTTCCTCGGGTCTGAACTCGTCGTGACCGTCCGGGCTCTCGCTCGCGCGAAGCCCGACACAGCTTGGACCGTCCGGGAGCCACGAACTCATCGGCCGCGCTGTGGAGTGCCCTGCCAGGAGACCAGCACCCGAGTGCCGAGGGACGTGGAATTGCGCACGGATGCCTCGGACGTGGCCGAACAGCTCGTACGCCACGACCAGGAGCACGGCATCAGCACCACCGGCGACATCCCCGTACCGATGGAGAACGATTGCACCGACAGCGAACTCGACGCCGTCCGCGCCTACGCCCCCGCCAGGAGTGGATCACCACTCAGGAACGCCGGCCGGGCAACTGTCCAGCGAGCCGGTTGGGCTTGGAGCCTGTGTGCCGATGGGGCCGGGCCCGTCACGTCACCTCTTCTGGCGAGCTCGCGGCGGACTCCGCCCGGCCCCGGCCCCACGAGGGGATCACTTCCGTCGGCGGTTTGCCGGGGGTCACACTTCCTTGAGCTTGTTCACGATCCACTCGCCGAGTTCGCGGGTCATGGTGGTGTGGCCTTCGTTGCCGGTGGCGCACTTGAAGTCGTGGAGATCGCTGCGCTCCGGGTCGATCTTGCTGTGAAGCGTGTCGTGGCTGTCGATGTCCGCGACCCCGAGAGCGCTGATGGTGGGGACGAAGGTGGAGGCGTTGTGCGTGAGTTCCGCCTCGGCCTTGTTGACGAGGCCGGCGAGCATGGCGGCGATGCCGAAGTTGGCGGCACCCATGAAGGCGGGGGCCTGGGGGAAGAGGCCGCCGGGTGCGCCGTCGAGTTCAGGGAAGCCGGTGGTGCGGACCTCCGTCGGTTCCTGGCCCGGCTTGTCCATCCGGGCGACGGTCTGGGAGCCCGTGCCCTGGGCGTCGAGCCGGCTGACCAGATGCGGTCCATAGGATTCCATCGCGGTGTCGCCGGCGGGAATGTTATTCCCGGCGCCGGTGTCCGTGCCGTTGGCGACGCCGAGCAGGCGGGGAATCCGGGGCCAGTCGCCCATCCGCTCCAGGGCTGCCAGGAAGTCGGTCCGGTCCTGGTGCTGGCCGTCGGCGACGTCGAGGGTGGTCCCGGTGGCGGTCTCCAGGTGCCAGCGCAGCATCTGGCGCGAGGCGGGGCTGTTGACCAGGTCGGAGAAGGAGTTGAGGACCAGCTTGCCGGGGCCTCCCCAGTTGTCCTTCACGTAGTGGGCGAACGCCTGGACGCCCAGGGGCAGCCACGCGCCGCGGTGCGGGGTGTCGTAGGAGAGGTAGGTGGCGGTCTCGTGCCGCATCCGCTGCCGCTCCAGCTTGGCCAGGGCGTAGCGGGTGATCAGCCCTCCCATGCTGAAGCCGCCGACGGTCAGCGGGTGCTCACCCTCGCGGTCGGCGATCGCTCGCATGACGCACTCGATCGCGACCTCGGCGTTGTCGAGGATGGAGGCGGTGCGGTCGGCGAAGCCCAGCAGAACGACGTCGAACCCGGCCTCACGCAGCGCGGAGACGAACGGGTACTCCCCGTTCTGCAGGCCGTCGTACAGATCGTCGACCTTGGTCCCGCCGGGGGCGAAACCGTCGGCGAGGATCACCGGACGCTTGAGCGTCTTCTCGCCGCGTGAGCTGTAGAAGACCCACGCGGTCCCGCTGGCGGTGTGCCGGCTACCGAGGTCCCACTTCGTGTCCCACGGGGCGGTCGGCGTGGCTGCGGCCGCGGCCTCTTCGGAGGTACCCCAGATGTTGACGACAGGGTTGGACATGTTTCGGCGTCTCCTCGGTAGACGGATGATCGTGGCGATCACCGTCATCGTGCCGACGCACGCGCCCGCGTCCCGCCCCAATCCGGTTGGATCACTCTCATGGGTACGAAACACCCGGTTCACGCCCGCCCACCCGCGCACTTCGCATATCGCCGGAAGGCGTAGCTCAGCTCTGCGATGACCTTCCCGCGCGGCGTGGCCGCAGCACCACCCCGCCCCGCGCGCTCGTTTGCCTGGGCGAGGTCGCTGTTCCACCGGTACGGCTCGATAACGGCCTTGTCGCCCGGCGGCTCGATGGGGGTGGGCGCCGCCCAGGCCCCATCGTCCTCGCCAAGCCGTGCGGTCTCAGCGTCACGGAGAAGTCCTGTGGCGCCGGACAGGTTGCCACGGGCAGAGCGGGAACCGGCATCGCTGTCATCTGAGGGCTGGTCATCTCAGCCGGCCCAGGGCACTCCGACACCGGTGGCCCGAGTCTCACCATGATCGTGTTTCGAGCTCCTGGCCGACAAGGGGGTGCCGGATCACCTCCTGGCACGATGGGCGGGGCACAGCACCGTGAAGACCACCGAACGCTGGTACGTGAAGCCGACGTGGAGGATCTTCGTGGAGCCGCTACGGCATGGGGCGGTCTTCACAGCGCCCAGGAGGGCGGTGCGTGAGACTGCTGTGAGACGTGGGAGCGTGTGAGTGTGAATGAGACAGGCAACAAGATGTTGAAGTACCAGGTAGACGGGCCGGAGGACGCACCAGTGCTGGTGCTGGGGCCCTCACTCGGTACCACATGGCACATGTGGGACCGCCAGATACCCGAGCTCTCCCAGCACTGGCGGATCTTCCGCTACGACCTTCCAGGGCACGGTGGAGCCCCCGCTCATCCCGCAGCGGCGGTCTCCGACCTCTCCGACCGCCTCCTCGCCACGCTGGACAGCGTCGGCGTGCAGCGCTTCGGATACGTGGGCTGCTCCATCGGCGGTGCCGTGGGTGCCGACCTGGCGCTGCGCCACCCCCACCGGGTCGCCGCCCTGGCGCTCGTCGCCGCGTCGCCGCGCTTCGGTACGGCCGACGAATTCCGCCGGCGCGGGGTGATCGTCCGAAGCAACGGCCTGGAGCCGATCGCCCGTACCTCCCCGGAACGCTGGTTCACCTCCGGCTTCGCCGCGGCCCAGCCGGCCATCGTCGAGTGGGCCGTCCAGATGGTCCGTACCACCGACCCCGGCTGCTACATCGCCGCCTGCGAGGCCCTGGCCGCCTTCGACATCCGTACGGAACTTCCCCGTATCGGTGTCCCGACGCTCGTCCTGGTCGGTGCGGAGGACGAGGTCACCGGCCCCGCCGAGGCCCGGAACCTGGTCGCCGGCATCCCGGACGCCCGGCTCGCACTCGTCCCCGGTGCCTCCCATCTGGCTCCGGTCGAGCAGCCGGCCGCCGTCACCGATCTGCTGCTCATGCACTTCTCGACCACCTGGCAGGACACCCTGGCGTCGATCCCCGTACCGGCGTCCCCGCCACCGGGCTTCGCCGCCCCGTTCGCCCCGGTCGCACCCATCGCGGAGCTCACCGCCGCGGCCCACCTGCCCGAATCCTCCACCACGGGCCGTAGCGACCGTTACGACCGGGGGATGAAGGTCCGGCGCGAGGTGCTGGGCGATGCCCATGTGGACGCAGCCACGGCCGGGTCCGACGGCTTCACCGACGACTTCCAGGAACTCCTCACCCGCTATGCCTGGGGCGAGATCTGGAGCAGGGAGGGACTCGACCGCAGGTCCCGCAGCTGCGTCTCGCTCACCGCGGTCGTCGCGTCCGGACACCTGGGCGGACTCGCCCAGCACGTCAGGGCCGCCCTGCGCAACGGTCTCACGCCCGTCGAGATCAAGGAGGTGCTGCTGCAGACGGCCGTCTACTGCGGCATCCCGGCGGCTGGCGCGGCGTTCGAGATCGCGCAGTCCGTGATCCAGGAGGAAACCACACCGCCCACGTAGCAGGATGGTGACATGAACGTTTCGCCTCTCACCCTCACCAAGAAGATCCACTCCTGCGTCCGTCTGGAGCGAAACGGGCAGACGCTCGTCATCGACCCCGGCGGGTTCGCCGAGGACGACGCCGCGGTCGGTGCCGACGCGATCCTGGTGACGCACGAGCACCCGGATCACTTCAACGAGGCGCGGTTGCGCGCGGCGTTGGAGGCCAACCCGGCCGCGCGGGTGTGGACCCTGCGCAGTGTGGCCGAGCAGCTGTCCGCCGCGTTCCCGGGGCGCGTGACCACGGTCGGCCACGGCGACACGTTCACGGCCGCGGGACTCGAGGTGCAGGTCCACGGTGAACTGCACGCGGTGATCCACCCGGACATCCCGAGGATCACCAACATCGGTTTTCTCGTGGACGGTTCGGTCTTCCATCCCGGCGACGCCCTCACGGTGCCCGACCACCCGGTGGACACGCTGATGCTGCCGGTCATGGCCCCCTGGAGCAAGATCTCGGAGGTCATCGACTACGTACGCGAAGTGAAGCCGCGCCGCGCGATCGACATCCACGACGCCCTGCTCACCGACCTGGCCCGGCCGGTCTACGACCTGCAGATCGGCGCCCTGGGCGGGGCCGACCACGGTCGGCTGGCCCCGGGCGACGCGACCCTTCTCTGACCCGGCTGTCAGTGGGAGCGGTTAGGTTGACTGCATGCGCATCGCCACGTGGAACGTCAATTCGATCACCGCCCGGCTCCCGAGGCTCCTCGCCTGGCTGGAGAGCAGCGGCACGGACGTGCTCTGCGTCCAGGAGACCAAGTGCACGCTGGAGCAGTTCCCCGCCGAAGCGCTGCGCGAGGCGGGTTACGAGTCCGCGGTCAACGCCACGGGCCGGTGGAACGGCGTGGCGCTGCTCTCCCGCGTCGGCCTCGCGGACGTCGTGACGGGCCTGCCCGACGGCCCGGACTACGAGGGCGTGCAGGAGCCGAGGGCGATCTCGGCGACCTGCGGCCCCGCCCGTGTCTGGTCCGTCTACGTCCCCAACGGCCGCGAGGTCGCCCACGACCACTACGCCTACAAGCTGCGCTGGCTGGAGGCCCTGCGGAAGTCCGTCGCCGGGGACGCGGCGGGGACGCTGCCGTTCGCGGTGCTCGGAGACTTCAACATCGCTCCGACGGACGAGGACGTCTGGGACCCCGCTCTCTTCGAGGGGGCCACCCACGTCACCCCCGCCGAGCGGGCGGCGCTCGCCGCACTGCGCGAGGCGGGACTCTCCGACGTGGTGCCGCGTCCCCTCAAGTACGACCACCCGTACACCTACTGGGACTACCGCCAGCTCGGCTTCCCGAAGAACAAGGGCATGCGCATCGACCTGGTCTACGGGAACGCCCCTTTCGCCGCGGCCGTCAAGGACGGTTACGTCGACCGAGAGGAGCGCAAGGGCAAGGGGGCCTCGGACCACGCCCCGGTGGTCGTGGACCTCGACCTCTGACGGTGACGGCTGTGTGCGGCCGAGAGGGCCCAGTTGTCAACGACGGGTTGACGACCCTCGCGTGTCAACCTAGGGTTGCCTCATGACGAAGCCGCTGCGCGCCAACCCGCCCATCCGTCTCGACGACCTGATCGACGCGATCAAGGAATCCCACACCGACACGCTGGAGCAGCTCTCCGGGGCCGTGGTCGCCGCGGATCACCTGGGTGAGATCGCCGACCATCTCATCGGCCACTTCGTGGACCAGGCGCGCCGCTCCGGCGCGTCCTGGACGGACATCGGCCGGAGCATGGGCGTCACCCGCCAGGCCGCCCAGAAGCGGTTCGTGCCCAAGAAGCCCGGCGAGGTCTCCGACCTGGATCCGAGCCAGGGCTTCGGCCAGTTCGACCAGCAGGCCAGGAACGTCGTCATGGGCGCGAACAACGAGGCCCACGCCGCACGCAACGACGAGGTGGGGGTGGAGCACCTGATCCTGGGTCTCCTGTCCGAGCCGGACTCCCTCGGCGCCCAGGTGATCACCGGGCAGGGGGTCCGGCTGGACGCGGTCCGTGAGGCGGCGGCACTCGCCCTGCCGGCCGCTGCTGACGAGGTCCCCGAGCTGATCCCCTACGACGCCGGGGCCCGCAAGGTCCTGGAGCTCACCTTCCGTGAGGCGCTGCGCCTCGGCCACCGGTCCATCGGGACGGAGCACATCGTGCTCGCCGTGCTGGAATTCGAAGGGGGCGCGGGGGTTTTGTCGGGGCTGGGCATCGACAAGGACGTGGCGTCGTCCGACGTCGCCGCCGCGGTCGCCGTGGAGGCGGAGGACGCGGCTCCGGGCGTCGAAGGCTGAGAAGGGTTCCGGATCGCCTCAGTGCACCGAGAATCCACCGTCGACGAACAGGGACTGCCCGGTGACGTAGGAGGAGGCCGTGCTCGCCAGGAACACCGCGGCCCCCGCGAAGTCCCCGGCCAGCCCGTTGCGCCCCACCATCGTGCGTGCGGCCAGAGCCGAAACCCGCTCGGGGTCGGACGACAGGCGCTCGTTGAGGGGCGTCATGACGAATCCGGGCACCAACGTGTTGCAGGTGACACCGTGCGGAGACCAGGCCTCGGCCTGGGAGCGGGCCAGCGACTCCAGCGCGCCCTTGGAGACTCCGTACGCACCGCTCCGCACGAACGCCCGGTGCGCCTGCTGTGACGTGATGTGGATGATCCGCCCGAAGCCGCGCTCCGCCATGCCGGGTCCGAACCTGCGGCCCAGCAGGTAGGGCGCCTTGAGGTTCACCGCCATCGTGGTGTCCCAGACGTCCTCGTCCAGCTCGCTCATCGGCGGCCGCAGGTTGACGCCCGCGCAGTTGACGAGGATGTCGGGCTCACCGAACGCGGCAGCCGCCTCCTCGCCGGCCGAACGCACGCCCTCGGTGGTCCCGAGGTCGGCGCTCACCCAGGCCGCCCGGCAGCCGTCGCCGGTGAGTTCGCCGACGGTGCGCGAGAGTTCCGCCTCCCTGCGGGCCACGACCACCACGCTCGCACCGGCCTGTGCGAGCGCGCCCGTGATGGCCCTGCCGATGCCGGAGCTGCCGCCGGTCACCACGGCGACCCGGCCTTCCAGCGAGAAGAGTTCGGAAAGGTAGTTCTGCGGTGTCATGCCCTCAGCCTAGACATATGGCCAGGTCATGCACGGGGCAGGTCCCCGAGTGGGCACAGTCGCGCGCCCTGTGAGGCGGAAGGCGTCCGGGATGGGATCCTGGAGGGATGAACATCCCTTTCCTGGACAACTGGCGTAAGCGCCAGGGCGGTGCGCGGGAGGTGGCTCTCGCGGCTGCCGTCGAGACCGATCCGGACGGCGTGGCCCAGCTGTTCGCGGAATGTGAGTTGCTGCGCGCCCGGGCCGTGCAGTGTGGCCTCGAACTCGACGACACCCCCGCCTCGTTGTCCGCCCTCGACCAGCTGCCGCCCATCTGGCGTGATGATCCCGAAGAGCTGCCCTGGGTGGGGAACGACGCGGGTCTCTACCTCGGCACCGTGCTGGTGCGAACCGTGCCCGGAGCCGTCTGGGACATCCTGGCCGGCGGGAAGCCGGTGGTGCGGCTGGCCTCGGGGCGTGAGATCGATGTGGTCTCCGCCGGTCTGGACTGGGCGATGTCGGGCAGCCCCGAGCTCTCCGAGATGTACGCGGAGTCCGCGGAGAGCGGCCCAGAAGCCAAAACGCGATAAACAGCCTTATACGCACGTGGTGCGTGTCGCCGTCGAAGCGCGCTTCCGCCCCGGATAGTTTGCGCTGACCTCGACACAAGCGATAAGTGGGTAGGGCAGCGTATGGCCGTCGATCCGTTGATCGAACTGCGGGACGTCAACAAGTACTTCGGAAAGTTGCACGTACTGCAGGACATCAATCTCACCGTAGGCCGCGGGGAGGTGGTGGTGGTCATCGGCCCCTCCGGATCGGGCAAATCAACCCTCTGTCGGACCATCAACCGGCTGGAGACGATCGAGTCCGGCCAGATCGCCATCGACGGGAAGCCGCTCCCCGAGGAGGGGAAGGGACTGGCGCAGCTCCGGGCCGAAGTGGGCATGGTCTTCCAGTCGTTCAACCTGTTCGCACACAAGACCGTGCTCGCCAACGTCTCGCTCGCTCCGCTCAAGGTCCGCAAGCGCAAGAAGGACGAGGCCGACCGGCGCTCCCGCGAACTGCTGGAGCGGGTCGGTCTCGCCTCGCAGGCGGACAAATTCCCCGCCCAGCTCTCCGGCGGCCAGCAGCAGCGCGTCGCCATCGCCCGCGCACTCGCCATGGACCCCAAGGCGCTGCTCTTCGACGAGCCGACCTCCGCGCTCGACCCGGAGATGATCAACGAGGTCCTCGAGGTCATGCGGCAGCTCGCCCGGGAGGGCATGACCATGGTGGTCGTCACACACGAGATGGGCTTCGCCCGGTCCGCCGCCAACCGCGTGGTCTTCATGTCCGACGGATGCATCATCGAGGACCGCACCCCGGAGGACTTCTTCACCTCCCCGGAGAGCGACCGCGCCAAGGACTTCCTGTCCAAGATCCTCAAGCACTGACAGGGGCCACCGTGTTGCGTACGAGGAACATCGCCACCGTGCTGGTCTGCCTCCTGCTCGCCGCGCTCTCCGCCGGCTGCGGCCGGGAGGGCAGCCCGCCGGTCAAGGGGCCGAAGGCCGGGGAGCTGCCCCGGTACAAGATCGACACCGGCTTCGAGCTGCCGCAGTCGAAGACCTGGGAGAAGGCCAAGAGGCGTGGCCATCTGGTCGTCGGGGCCAAGGAGGACCAGCCCTACCTCGGCGAGAAGGACCCGGCCGGCGGGATGTACTCCGGCTTCGACATCGAGATCGCCCGCATGATGGCGGCCTCGCTCGGCTTCGACCCGGACACGATCCGTTTCCGGACGATCGCCTCCGCCAACCGCGAGACGGCGCTCCAGAACGGGCAGATCGACTACTACGTCGGCACCTACACGATCAACGACATGCGCAAGAAACTCGTCGGCTTCGCAGGGCCGTACTACCTGGCCGGGCAGGGGCTGCTGGTGCGGACCGACGAGACCGACATCCACGGACCGCAGGACCTGGCGGGCAAGACGGTCTGCTCGGCCGCCGGATCCACGCCGTACCAGCGCATCGCGGCGGACTTCCCGAAGGCGGACCTCGTCGCGTACGACACCTACTCGATCTGCGTCGACAACCTGCTGACCTTCCAGGTGGACGCCGTCACCACGGACGACGCCATCCTGCTGGGCTTCGCGGCCAAGGCCCCGGAGGAGATGAAGGTGGTCGGCAAGCCGTTCTCCGAGGAGCCCTACGGCATCGGGGTCCCGCGCGCCGACAACGCGCTGCGCGCCGCGCTCGACGACGCGCTGGAGGCCAACGAGAAGAACGGCAACTGGAAGAAGGCCTTCGAGGCGACCCTCGGTCTGTCCGGAGCGCCCGCGCCGAAACCTCCGCCCATCGACCGTTACCCGGCGAACTGAGGGGCCGGCCACCACCATGGACGTACTGACAGAGAACTTCTCGCTCTACGGCAAGGGATTCCTCGGCACCGTCGAACTCACCGTCTACGCCTCGGTCCTGGCCCTGGCGCTCGGCTTCGTCATGGCGTCCTTCCGGGTCGCACCCGTCGGCTCGCTCAGATTGATCGGCACCGTCTGGGTCGCGGTGCTCCGCAACACCCCCCTGACACTGCTGTTCTTCGCCGTGCTGCTGGGCCTGCCGCGCTTCGGCCTGGTCCTCCCCTTCCAGCTCTTCGCGGTCCTCGCCCTCGGCTGTTACACCTCGGCGTTCATCTGCGAGGCCCTTCGTTCCGGCATCAACACCGTGCCCACGGGACAGGGCGAAGCGGCACGGAGCCTCGGGATGTCCTTCGGGCAGACGCTGGGCAACGTGGTGCTGCCCCAGGCCTTCCGGGCGGTGATCCCCCCGGTCGGGTCGACGCTCATCGCCCTCGCCAAGAACTCCGCGATCGCCGGCGCCTTCAGCGTCACCGAGCTGCTTGGGACGTACAAGACCCTCAACGAACTCGGCTACAGCATCATCTGGTCCTTCGTCTGGATCGCCGTCGGATATCTGATCATCACCCTCGCCATCAGCGCTCTCTTCAACGTGTTGGAGAAGCGCTGGGGAGTCGCCCGATGACCCACTCCACCGTCTCCGCCTCCGCGCTCTACGACATCCCGGGGCCCGCCACCCGCAAGCGGCACTTCCTCTACGGAGTGCTCTCCACGGCCGTGGTCCTCGCGCTGTTCGCATGGCTCCTCCATCTGCTCTTCGACACGGAGCAGTTCACCGGCTCGAAGTGGATGCCCTTCACGTACAAGGGCATCCAGGAGCTGCTGCTGCGAGGTCTCGGCAACACCCTCAAGGCCTTCGCCTACGCGGCTGCCCTCTCCCTGGCCCTCGGGGCCGTCCTCGCCGTCGGCCGGCTCTCCGAGCACAAGCCGGTTCGCTGGATCGCGACGCTGCTGGTCGAGTTCTTCCGGGCGATGCCCGTGCTGGTAATGATCTTCTTCATCTTCGTCGCCCTCAAGGTCCAGCCGCTACCCGCACTTGTGGCCGGGCTGACCCTCTACAACGGGTCAGTGCTCGCGGAGGTCTTCCGCACGGGGATCAACTCCGTGGAGAGGGGGCAGCGGGAGGCGGCGTACGCCCTGGGCATGCGCAAGACACAGGTCACCACCCACGTCCTGGCCCCGCAGGCCGTCCGGGCGATGCTGCCCACCATCATCAGCCAGCTGGTGGTGGCCCTCAAGGACACCTCGCTGGGCTATCTGATCACCTACGAGGAGTTTCTCCACGCAGGCAAGCTCATCGCGTCGAACCTCGACTACGACCTCCCGTTCATCCCCGTGGTCATGGTGATCTCGCCCATCTACATCGGGATGTGCATGCTGCTCTCCTGGTTCGCCACCTGGGTGGCCAGACGACAGCGCCGTAACCCCAAGACGGAAGGCACCGGCGTCGCCGCCGCCGAGCCGGGAACGCTGCTTCCGGGCCGCCGGCACTAGTGCCGCAGCAGTCGTCGGTCAGTCCGACCGGCAGCAGCCGGTGATCACTCCTCGCACCACGGCACGGGACGCGATCCGTATCCGTGTCCGGTGGGGGAGAAGGTCAGCTGCGAGCCGGCCGGGTCGCGGCCGATGCGACGAGAACCGGCGCGGGCCACCCACGGGTGGCCCGTGACCGGCCCGACGCCGTGGGTGTGGAGTGCGGCTCCACACCCACGGCGTCCGGCGTCCAGGCAGGCCGGCGTCCCTGTCGCGACCTGGAGGGGTGGTCCCGGACCCGCGAGGGCTTCGAGGGCTCCGAGCCCCGCCGACTTCCGGTCTCACCGTTCAGCAGGCACTGCGCCAGGTCCCCAACTCCCATTTCTTCCGCATGGAGGAGAGCCCCAGCCTGCGGGACTCGGGACAGAAGCGGTGGGTCGGCTCGGTGTACTCGACGTGGAAGACCGCCTTGCCGGCCTCGATGAACGGCGTGAGCCGGGCGCACTCGCCGTACTGTGCGCACTGCTCGTTGACCGCGAAGTCGAAGGCGTCCACAAGCTGCGGGATCTGCGGCAGGTCGTTCTTCAGGCCCACCGACAGACCGCGTTCGTGGGCGATGTCGGCGATCATACGGTTGTACCTCAGCTGGTCCCGCGCGGTGAGCGGGAAGCCGGTGTCGTCGGCGTAGCCTTCCACGAGGTCGGGCTCCACCGCGTCGAACCCCTTCTCGCGGCACATGTCGAACCGTCGTTCCATGATCGGCCGCAGCAGGGAGATCCGCCGGATGTCCAGCCAGCGCTCACCCTCCCAGCCGTTGGGCCCGCCCAGCACCGAGCGGGGGAAGTCGTCCTTGTCGGGCCGGTAGTCCTCCCGAGCGCCCACATTGATGTAGCAGATCACCTTGCGCCCGGCCCGGTGGAGCCGGGCGACGTCCGCGGCGTCGTTCTCGAACCCGTCGATGTCGTAGACCGGCACGTCGGCCGCCGCGGTGTCGACCTTTCCGTCGAGCTGCCACTGCCAGGCCAGCCCTGGACGAGGCTGCCACCGTGCTTCCCGCGGGCTGTCCGGTGCGGGGCGGCCGCCCGTATCGGAACAACCGGCCGTAGTGACGGTCACCAGGACCGCCAGCACGCCCAGCAGGGCCGTCCACGCCCGGCTCCCGTGCCTCATCCCTCCGCTCCGGCCAGCACCGGCGTCAGCCGGGCCCACGGGTTGGGTGGTTCCCCCGTCACCGGGCCCGACACCGCCGCGCCACGTTCGTGCGCGGTGCGCACGGCCAGCGGAGCCAGCGCCTCGGGCACGCCGTACACGAGATGGCAGAAGCGATCGGGCGAATGGCGCGTCGTCCAGTCGGGTCTGCTGAACGCCGACACGTAGGTGGACCAGGGGCCCTCGAACGTCACGACGAGATCCGCGATCCTGGCGTAGCCGGGAGCCGGGTGCGCCCCCGGGTTGAGGACCACGGGCGACGCGCCCTGACGGCGCAGTGCGCGCACCAGCCTCCGGTAGGCGGGCAGCGCGTCCGCGGCCGTGCTCACCCGGTCCAGGAAACAGCCGTCGGTCGCGTACCACTCCTGGTGCCGGGCGGCATCGGCGATGACGTCCGCCGCGGGGCGGGTGCCGTAGTCGGTGTCCACGTAGCCGAGCAGTCGTGCGCCCGCACCGCGCAGTGCGCCCGCTGCGGAGACGAAGGCGGGATCGGCTGCGGTGCCCGGTCCGTCCGCGGGATTGACGACGACCGCGTAGGTGCGGTCGGCCGCGGCGATGAGCCGGTGCCAGGAGCCCGGGTCCTCGGCCGGGTGGACGTACAACGGGATCAGCAGGCTCATGACGGCCGTTCGCCTTCCTCGTGCGGGGGCGGGGGGTGAGCGGCGGCCCACAGAGCCGACAGCGAATCGCGGAGCGCGTACGAGGGTTGCCAGCCGAGAGCGGTCCGGGCGGCGGAGATGTCGGAGCACTGCCAGGACACCTGCTCCGAACGTGCGGAGCCGGAACCCTGCTCCTCGATGCGCCCGTCGAAGCCGGCGATGTCCGCGAGCGTGCGCACCAGGTGGCGTACCGGTACGGCGTCGCCGCCGCCGATGTTGAGGACGCGCGGCAGCGGTCCGGGCGCGGTCACCGCCCGTTCGACCGCCCGGGCCACGTCGCGTGCGTCGACGAAGTCCCGGTACGCCGACAGGTCCCCGAGACGGAGCACCGCGTCCGGGTCCCGACCCGCCTCACGCAACAACCGGGTGACCCGGCCGGGCAGCCCCGCAGGCGGTGCCCCGGGTCCCACCGGGTTGCCGACCCGGAGGACGAGCGCGTCCAGGGCCGAGGTGGAGACGGTGACCGTCCCGGCCAGTTTCGTGGCCCCGTAGGCGCTGAGCGGGTGGGTGGCCGACGACTCCGCCGTCGGGACCCGGCCGGTCCCCGGACCGTACTCGGCGGCCGAACCGAGATGGACCAGCCGGGCCGAGGGGCAGGCCACGGCCATCGCGGCGCACAGGACGGCGGGCCCCCGGGCGTTGACCTCCGCCAGCGTGACCGGGTCACCGCCGGTCGCTCCCGCGCAGTTGACCACGGCGTCCGGGGCCACCGACGCCAGGGTCTTCGCGAGCCGGTCTGCGGAGTCTTCGGCGAGGTCGACGGGAACGTCGGCGGCGGGGGACCGGCCACCGCCGTGGACCCGAGCGCCCCGAAGGGCGCCGAGCCGCTCGGTGACGTGGGTCCCCAGGTAGCCGGTGTGACCCAGGACGAGAATGCGCATGAGACGCTCAGGCTCCCTTGAGCAGCAGGGACTTGCGGCTGGTGAACTCCGCGTTGGCGCGGTCGTAGTCGTCGGGGCGGCCGATGTCCAGCCAGTAGCCGTCGAAGTCGTAGGCGTGCGGCAGGTTGCCGGAAGCCAGCAGATCCAGCACCAACTCGTCGAAGCCCAGCGGCAGCCCGGCGGTGTACCCGTCGAGTGTGGCCCGGGACATCCCGTACACCCCCATGGAAACGCGGTAGTCCATGCTCGGCTTCTCGGTGAAGCCGACGACGTTGCTCGCGTCCGTGGTCAGCACCCCGAAGTCGATGCGTACCTGACGCGCGTACGTGGCGATCGTCAGCGGCGCTCCGGAGGCCTGGTGGCGGTGGAGCACATCGGCGTAGTCGAGGTCGGTGAGGATGTCCCCGTTCATCACCAGGAAGTGTTCCGGCAGCCGCTCACGCATCGTCAGCAGCGGCCCCATGGTCCCCAGCGGGGACTCCTCGGTGGAGTAGTCGACTCTCAGGCCCCATTGGGAGCCGTCGCCGACGTAGGCCCGGATGATCTCGCCGAGATGCCCTATGGCGATGGTGCAGCCGGTGAATCCCGCCGAGGCGAGCTGGCGCAGGACGATCTCGAGGATGGCGTGCTGGTCTCCGATGGGAACGAGCGGCTTGGGCAGCGCCGTGGTGTAGGGCCGCAGCCGGACGCCCTTGCCGCCGGCCATGATCACTGCGTACATGGTCTTCCCCCTTGCTCGAGTGCCGGACGTGCTCAGATGTTGTAGATGCCGGTCTTGTAGCGGGCCAGGTTGCCCGGCTCGCGGAAGAACTCCACTGTCTGCGCGAGGCCTTCCTCAAGCCCGTGCGCAGGGCTCCAGCCGGTGGCGGCACGAAGCCGGCCGGCGTCAGCGACCAGGCGCATCACCTCCGAATTCGCCGGCCGTAGCCGCTTCGCGTCCTCGCGGACGTCGAGCGAGGTGTCCATCACCTTGCCGATGAGGGCGACCAGGTCGCCGACGGAGATCTCGCCGCCGGTTCCGGCGTTGAAGGTACGGCCCACGACCTGCTCGGCCGGTGCGGTGCCGACCGCCAGGAAGGCCTGCGCGGTGTCCTTGACGAAGGTGAAGTCGCGGGTGGGACGCAGGTCGCCGAGGGTGATGGTCCGCTCCCCGGCCGCGACCTGGCCGATGACGGTCGGGATGACGGCCCGCATGGACTGCCGCGGCCCGAAGGTGTTGAACGGCCGCAGCGTCACCACCGGGGTGTCGAAACTGGCGTGGTAGCTGTCGGCCAGCCGGTCTCCGCCCGCCTTCGAAGCCGCGTAGGGGGACTGGGTGTTGATGGGGTGGTCCTCGGTGATCGGCACGGTCTGCGCGGTGCCGTAGGTCTCGCTGGTGGAGGTGTGCACCAGCCTCGGCGTGCCCGCGGCCCGTACCGCCTCCAGCACGTTCAGTGTGCCGGTGACATTGGTGTCCACGTAGCTGTGGGGCGCCCGGTAGGAGTACGGGATGGCGATGAGGGCGGCCAGGTGGTAGACGCTGTCGGCCCCTTCGACGAGATGGCGGACCGAACCCGGGTCCCGGACGTCGCCGAGGACGATCTCGACCTGGCCCAGGACTTCGGGGGACAGGGTCTCCAGCCAGCCGTACGAGGAGAAGGAGTTGTACTGCGCCATGGCCCTCACGCGGTGCCCGGAGGCGACGAGCGCCTCGGTGAGGTGGGAACCGATGAAGCCCTCGGCTCCGGTGACGGCGGCGAGCGGCGGAGCGGTCAAGGTGGTGTCCTTCCGGTGGTCGGTGTCAGATGGATGGCGGCGGTGCGACGGCACCGGCGCGGTCGGTGGACGGGAGTCAGCCGTGTGCGGACGGCCGGCCCAACTGCCGCACGGCCACCGCGATGAGGCAGAGCACGGCACCACCGCAGCTCAGCGGCAGCGCCGCGGTGCCCGGTGGGGCGCCGGTCAGCGTCACCGAGCCGGCGAACACCGCCGCGGTGAGACACAGGGCCGCCGGCGGCCAGGCGATGCCGAACGCCTGGAGCAGCAGGGAGATCCACAGCGCGGCGGCGAGCAGCAGCAGGGTGACGGGCTCGGCGTCCACGAGTGCCGCGGCCGGCGCGAGCGGTCCGAGGTACACCAGCAGGCAGCCGGCGAGAACGGCGGCGGAACGGACCCGGAACGCGGCCGGTGTCCTCGTGGACCGCAGTGCCGCCACCGACAGCCCGCGGTAGCGGTACAGCAGCCACTCGGCCGGCCCCATGCTGAGGGTCAGCACGATCGCCGTCCAGGGGTTGTCCCGGCCTGCCAGGAACACCAGTGACCCGGCGGACAGTCCGAACAGCCCGTACGGCAGGGACGGCCACAGCCCCGGACGCCTGGCCCCGGGCGCGGCCGGAGCCGTGCGGGTGGCGCGCAGTGCCCAGCCTGCCGCGGCGACCGCGCCGAGCAGCGACAGCAGAGGCAGCCCGGCCCGGAGCACCGGCCCGGGCTCCCACCACAACAGCGCCGTCCCGCCGGCGGTGACCGGCACGAGGACCGCCAGCAGCAGCCGCTCGCGACCCAGCACCAGCAGCACACCGGCGGCGGCCAGGTACGCCGACTGGGTCGCGACGGCCATGGCCGCCACGCCCGACCCGGCCGTGAAGGCTCCGGCGGCGGCCGCCGCGGCGGCGCCCAGCGGCGCCCCCTTCGCCAGAGTGCGACCCGCCTCCGGGAGCCCGGTCGCCAGGCGCACGTACGCCCGGTGGCTCAGGGCCTGGTTCCACGCCCAGGAGATCAGCCCCGCCACCACCAGCGCACGCACCGTGCCGTCAGGGGGCAGCAGCCGCCCGGCGAGCGCGTAGGCGAGGCCGGGCAGCGCGAACAGCAGCCCCCGCAAGGCGCAGCGCAGATGGTCCGGCCGCCAGGGATCGGCCGGCCGAGGCGGCTCGGGGAACGTCCGCGGTACGCGCTGGTACAACGCCGTCGCCAGGGAGAACAGGTCGGCGTGCCCGTACCGCTCCTGGATCACCTCGCCGGTGAGCCCCTCGGATTCCAGCAGTGCGGCGACCTCGTACGGATGGACCGCGGGCGCGACGCGGTCGGCCAACTCGGCGGCGAGCCGGTCGACCGCGTCGCGCCGCACGCCGGATCCGGGCAGGAGCAGGGCCGGGGTGGGGCGGTCGGAAAGGCGCAGTGCCGGTGTGAGGTCGTCGGCGAGGCGCAGCGCCAGCGTGTCCTGCTCGGCGCCGCCCGGCTCCAGGGACATGGGTCCGCTCATCCGGCCGCGCTCCTCACCGGTGACCTGCCGGTCGTCGCCGGCGTGTGGTCCTCGACCGCCTGGTGCGCGCTCCGGCCGCCGGTCACCGACAGCTCCTGGTAGATGGAGCGGAAGGTGTCGATGGTCTGTCGGAGGGTGAACTGCTCGATCACCCTGAGACGTGCCGCCTCACCCATCCTCCGGCGCCGCTCGGTGTCGGCCAGCAGCTCCAGTGCCGCTGCGGCCATCGCGGCCGGATCGCGCGGTGGCACCACGAGACCGGTGTCGCCGACGGCCTCCCGGACGCCGCCCACGTCGGTGGAGACGGTCGCCCGCCCGCAGGACATGGCTTCGATCAGGGTGAAGGGGAAGCCCTCGCTGATGCTGGAGAGCATCACGACGTTGCCTGCCGCGTAGGCGTCCCTGATGTCCTCGACGCGGCCCTCGAAGGTGACCGCGTCGGCGTGGCCCAGCTCCGCGGCCAGTGCCGCGCACCGGTCCCGGTAGCCCTCCCCGCCGCGGGGCGTGCCGCCGAACAGGCGCAGTCGCGCGGTGGGCATCTGCGCCCGCACGAGGGCGAAGGCGCGGATCAGGGTCTCCAGATCCTTGATCGGGTCGACGCGGCCGGCCCAGCTGAGCACGGGGTCGGCCGGTTCGGGGCCGGCGGGCGGGAACGCGGCGGGGTCCACACCGTTGTAGACGGTCCGGATCGACTCCGGCGCCGCGCCGCCGCGCTCCTCCCAGAGCCGGTTGTAGCGATTGCCCGGAGTGATCAGGGCGGCCCGCCGGTACGTCTCCTCCGCCAGCAGCCGGAAGAAGCCCAGCACGAGCGCCTTCACCGGCCACCGGTAGGGAGCGGTCCGGTACCCGAGGTAGCGCTCGCGCAGGTAGACGCCGTGCTCGGTGAGGAGCAGCGGGACGCCGTGCCGTTCCAGCGCGGCGAGGGCCGGCAGGACCGCCACGCCGCCGCTGACGGCGTGCGCCACACCGGTTTCCGGGTGCCTTGCGGTCAGGGGCCGCAGCGCGTGCTCCAGCAGCGTGGTCGCGGTCACCGCGTCCTGCAGGGTCGGCCGGGCCTCGCGTACCGCGATCCCGGGCCGGTTCCACAGGGACGTCAGGATGCCGACGGCACGGTCCCCGCGCAGGAACGGACTGAGCCGGCCGTCCTCGGCGGCCCGCGCGAGCGCGTACAGGGCCGGGCCGAAGCCGTCCTCGGCGCGCGGGTCGAGCAGCGCGGTCACGAACCGCTCGTAGGATTCGGTGAGCCGCCGGAGGTGGTGGCCGCGTGGCGCGCGGCCGTCCGGGGCGGGGCCCCACATGGGGACGGAGTCGATGCGGCCGACGTGGGCGGGGACGTCCCAGACGACCGGCTCCCGGCCGGTGCCGGTGACGGCGATCACGTCGAAGGCGATGTCGGGCATGCCGGTGACGAGTTGGTCGCACCAGACACTCACACCGCCGTGACTGTGCGGGTAGGTGCCTTCGGTGAGCAGGGTGACGCGCGACGCGCCGGTGTGTCGCGCGCCGTGGGGAACGTGCATCAGTGTGCTCCACGGCCGGGAGATGGGGGTGCCGGGCCCAGGGGTCGCGGGCCCGGGCCCGGCCGCCGCACCGGCGGCCGGGACAGGGAGGGCGTGCGTCTGTCAGCGCTCCGCGCCGTAGGGGACCGGCTCCCTGACGCCGGCGGGTACCTCGGTCCGGGGCGCGGTATCCGTCGGTGCGCCGGCCACGTCGGGTGTCCCGTCCGGCTCACCGGCGGACGTGGGCAGGTCAAGGGTGTACGGCTGCCCGTCGGCCGCGGCCCAGCCGGAGACCGAGCCCGCGTAGGCGGCCCCGAAGCCCGTGCCGCCGTGCCGGGTACCGGCGGGCATCGTGGCCGTGAGCGCCACACCACCGGGCGCGTGCACGCTCACGCTGTCGCCGATCCGGTAGGCGGTGACCTGGCCGGCGTCGAGAGCGGCCCGCCAGGCGGCCCGCCGCTGCATCTCGACGCCGATGTCCTTCATGCGGAGGTTCACCACCGGGGTGTCTTCGGTGAACAGGTCGTCGTAGTCGCCGAGGACGCCGTCGAGCACCGGGTAGGCGATGCGGTCCTCGGCGAGGTTCGACTGGTGGATGAAGTGGGGCTTGGGGTCGTTGGCGAGGACGTGGCCCAGCGCGATCCGGGTCTCCAGCGGCACGATGTGCTCGGTGAAGCCGGTGGCGGGGTCCAGCGGCGCGGCGAGGCAGGTGGACGTGGTGGGGTTGTCCTCGCAGATCCCGCTGCCGCCCTGGGCACGGGCGGTGTAGATCCAGTTGTACTCGTCGACCTGTTCGGCTGCCCGTCCGGCGTTGTAGAAGACGTTCATCGGGTAGCGGGAGACGGTCGTGGCGCTGCCGACCCGGCGCTGCACGGGGTCACGGGAGTTGTCCGAGCCCAGCCACTCGATGCCCGTGTCGGTGAGGGCGGGCCCGAGATTGGGGTTGTCGACCGGTTGTTGCGGTGTCACCTTGAGACCCGAGTGCTCACCGGTCACCAACTCATCGCTGTGGAGCGGCAGTCCGGCAGCCACGCCCCACGCCTCGTTGGTCGCGATCTCGTCGGCGATCTCGTTCCGGCCGACCCACCGGGTGGAGCCGTCCGCGTTCGTCGCGCACCTCCACGGCACCACGCCGGTGTCCTGCACGCAGCCCAGGAAGGCGTGGGTGTAGGTGTGGTTGATCCACCTGAACCGGTCGCGGTCGGCCAGCAGCTTGTCGGCGAGGGCGTCCTGGCCTCCGTTGTCCTCGCGGTGGTCCACGGTGCCGGAGGCGTTGTAGGCGAAGTCGAGGGTGAGTCCCCGGCTGTTCTGCCAGGCGGTGGCGTGGTCGACGTCTGTCGGGACCATGCGGATCGGGTTCGGGGTGCCCTCACCCGGCAGGCAGTCCACGTCACCGGGCGTGCAGTTGAGCGTGCTGTCCCAGCGGTCGTCGGCGGCGAGGACGTCGTCCACGTGGACCGCGAAGTAGTTGCGGTCGGCGCCGAGACGCACCCCGCCGGTCATCCATTCCACGATGCCCCGGGCGAGCAGCCGGTACTGCTGCTGGTGCTGGTTGTAGACGAAGGTGACGACGAGTTCGCGGCGCCCGTCGTGCCGGTACTCACCCACCAGGGAGCCCTTCGTCGTCCTGCCGGGGATGGCGGCCTGGACGTAGGGGACGAAGTCGGCGCCCGCCGCCGGTGTCGAGAGGTAGGCGTAGGACTCGCCCACCGTGGGGGAGTTGTCCTCGAACGGGACAGCGCCCTCCAGATAGCCGAAGGCCGCGGCTTTGCCGGCAGGTGTCACCTCGGCCCGCACCCCGTCGATGCTGCCGGCGTATCCCGTGCCGACCGCCGCGTTGAGCCCCACCTGTGGACGTGCGTAGGTGTAGGCGTCGACCTGCGGGATCGAGTACGTCTGCTCGTAGGCCACGAGAGCGGCCATCTCGGGGGAGCCCGTCGGGAACGGGTTGTCGTTGGGCAGGACGACGGCCTGGTACTTCGCCCGTGGCCGGCCGTCGACCGTGTCGGCGAGGAAGTCCGCGTCGACCACGGGCCGGCCGGTGTCCTCCAGATCGACTTCGGTGTACGGCGTTCCGGCGTTCTCCAGTTCTGCGGCGATGGCATCGGTGGACGGCCCCCCGTCGCTCACGACCAGCACACGCAGATCGACGCGCGGTGGCGGGTCGTCCGCCTGAGCCGTGGCGGCAGGCAGCCCGATCGTTCCCATCAGTGCGCCCATTAAGAGCGCGGTGGTGCGAATGGTCCGCTTCATGCGGTGGAAACCCCTCCCCAGGGCAGGGGAGGTTGGGCTCCTGTCGGAGCCTGCCCCACCCCCATGACCACGCCGGCGCCCCCTGAGGCACCGACCGTCGACGCATCCGTCGTGTCACATAGTGAGGTCTGTGTGGAGTTTTTGTGTGACCGTCACGGAACTTGACGGAAAAGCATATGTGTCCATTAGTGCGACAAGGTGGCGGTCGTGAGTGGAACGGTGCCCCCGGTCGTCGTGCTGAGGGCCGGGTCACGTGCCGGTGCGCTGCTGCGGAACGCGAACGGCCGTATGTGGGCGGCCGGGTGGCGGGGGGTGGGGCATCGGCGGGCTCGGCCGAAGTGCCGATCGGTGGGGAGCTGGATCAAGTCATTCCCGGTGATGGCACGTCGACGGCGGCCGACGTGGAGTAGGGGTCGGCCGCCGTCCTGGTCCATGAGGTCCCCGCTCAGCGGGGGCGTGCGCGGTTCGACGCGCACGGAGGTCTGACTACGCGCAGAGCACGCGGGTCTCGGGCGTGTATACCGGACCGCCGCTGAGGCTGGAGCTGTCGCTGAACTCGGCGTAGAAGTAGGAGTAGAAGCCGATGTTGCCGTTGCAGCCGGAATCGGCGGCGACCTGCAGGGTCAGGGTTACGGTACGGCTCTGACCGGGCGGGATCGTGGTGCCGTAGTTGCTGCCGAGGTTCGCCGGACCGGTGCCGGAACATGGGACGGCCCCGGCGTCCGTCACCAGGCTGCAGCCGGTGAAGCTGTAGGTGAGGTCGGGGCGCTGCGTGGTCAGCCAGGTCGGGTCGATGGCCTGGTAGATGAACCAGATGTCGTACGTCTGATTGTTCTTGATCGTCATGGACAGGTTCACCGTGCCGCCGGGTGTGGTGGTGGCGACGTCGGTGCTGAACGACAGTTCGGCCGGGGCCGGGTCGGCGGCGCTCGCGGAGGGAGCCGTGCCGAAGAGTGCGAGGGCGAGGCCGATGATCGTGGCGAGGCCGAAGTGTCTCGTGCGACTGAATCTCATGGCCCGGGAGATTAGGCACGGCCCCGAGGCGTCGTCTGCACCCCGAGGCACGCCGCGCACACGCTGCGGCTGGAAGTGGTCGGAAGGTGAAGATCATGTGGAGTCGTCTTCACGTTGTGACTGGAGAGCTGTTTCCGCATGGCAACGCCATGATGTGGCACGTGCGCGGAGGGTGGTCATGCGTAGCATGCCGGGGGACACGTGTGGTGCGGCCAATGGCGGGTTCCGGGCGGCTCGTACCGGCGTCGCGGTGCGGGCCGCCCGTGTCGCGCGAGAGCGCGCGGTGTCGCGGTGTACTGACGTCGACCCGGTCAGTTCTGTGGCCGACGGGCCTCGGGCTGGTCGCGCGCCTGGAGTCGGACCGGCCGTCCGACGTGCCGGTTCGCCGCTGATACCACCGCGCCGACCAGGGCCCTGGTGAGGTCGGTCCCGATGCAGACGCCCCAGCGCACTTCGCCCTCCACCAAACATTCGGCGTAGACGCAGACCGTCTGCCCTGCGGCCGTATCGAGGGGCTGGTTCACCGTTTCCAGTACGGAGATGTGGCGTAGGGGTGCCAGGGCAGCGGTCAGGGCCTCGGACAGGTCGGTGCCCGCACCGGTCAGGGTGGTGGGTTCGCCGGCCGTCTCCGCGTCCAGAGCGAGGTGGCAGGTGCCGTCGGCCGTGGTCTCGATGTGGTGGTCACGGACCAGGATCCGGCTCCATGAGTTCGCGGGCGGCGCGAGGTAGGCGTCGGAGAAGAGGGACCAGATGCTCTCCGGTGTGACCTCGCCGCCGTGTGCGTCCGTATGGTTCTGGATGATCCGGGAGAACTCGATCTGCAGGCGGCGGGGCAGGTCGAGGTGGTGGTTGGTCTTCAGGATGTACGCCACACCGCCCTTGCCGGACTGGGAGTTGACACGGATGACCGCTTCGTAGGAGCGGCCGACGTCCTTGGGGTCGATCGGCAGGTACGGCACGTCCCAGAAGGTGTCCGGCACCGGCCGGCCCAGGGCGGCGGCCCTCTCGTCGAGCGCGGCGAAACCCTTGTTGATCGCGTCCTGGTGCGATCCCGAGAACGAGGTGTACACCAGGTCTCCGGCGTAGGGGTGCCGGGCGTGGACTTCCATCTGCGTGCAGTACTCGGCCGTGCGCCGTATCTCGTCGATCGACGAGAAGTCGATCAGCGGATCCACGCCCTGACTGAACAGGTTCATGCCCAGGGTGACGAGGTCGACGTTGCCGGTGCGTTCGCCCTGGCCGAAGAGGCAGCCCTCGATCCGGTCCGCGCCCGCCAACACGGCGAGTTCGGCCGCCGCGACCGCGGTGCCACGGTCGTTGTGGGGGTGGGCTGAGAGGCACACGTGAGCGCGGCGCGACAGATGGCGGGACATCCACTCGAAGCGGTCCGCGTACGTCGACGGAGTGGAGCGCTCGACGGTGGCCGGCAGATTGAGGATGATCTCCCGTCCCTCGTCCGGCTGCCATACGTCCATCACCGCCTCGCAGACCTCCAGGGCGAAGTCCAACTCGGTCTCGGTGAAGATTTCCGGGCTGTACTGGAAACCGAACGCAGTGTCGCCGCCCAGCAGCTTGTCGGCGTACCGCATCACCAGGTCGGTGCCATCGACCGCGATCTGCCGCGTCGCCTCCTTGTCGTTGCGGAAGACGGTGCGGCGGAAGAGCGGGGCGGTCGCGTTGTACAGGTGCACGGTGGCCTGGTCCGCGCCCACCAGGCTCTCCAGGGTCCGCTCGATGAGTGCCTCGCGTGCCTGGGTCAGCACCGAGATCGTCACGTCGTCCGGGATCGCGTCCTCTTCGATGAGCGAACGCACGAAATCGAAATCGGTCTGGCCCGAGGCCGGAAAACCGATCTCGATCTCCTTGTAGCCCAGCCGGACGAGCAGGTCGAACATGGTCCGCTTACGGTCGGGCGGCATGGGGTCGATCAAGGACTGGTTGCCGTCGCGCAGGTCGGTCGACAACCAGCGTGGGGCCGCGGTGGTGCGCCTCGACGGCCAGCTGCGATCCGGCAGGTCCACGGCTTCGTAAGGGCGGTACCGGTGCACGGGCATGGCGGAGGGGCGCTGCCGTACGGTGGCCGCGGTGATCGGCGTCGGGCGCCGATCCGGCTGCTGCGCTTCGGTCGGGTCGGCGACGGGGGCGGTCACAGCCGCCCCATGGCGCTCTTGATCCGGCCGACGGCTTCGCCGAGGGTCTTCTCGTCAGTGGCGAACGCCAGCCGGATGTGCCGCTCGCCGCCGGGGCCGAAGGCGGAGCCGGGGGTGACGGCCACCTTCGCCTCGCGCAGCAGCCAGGTCGTGAAGGCCGTGGAGTCGGCGAATCCGGTGCCGCTGATGTCGCAGAAGGCGTAGAGGGCGGCATCCGGGGTCGGGCAGACGAAGCCGGGGATGCCGGACAGGCCCTCCACCAGGAGGTCACGGCGGAACTCGTACGCCGCGCGCATCTCCTCGATGGGTTCCTGGGGGCCGGTCAGCGCGCTGATCCCGCCCCGCTGCACGAAGGAGCCGGCGCAGCCCACCGTGTGCTGTTGCACCTTCAGCATCTGGGCCGAGACATCGTCGGGCGCCGCCACATAGCCGAGGCGCCAGCCGGTCATGGCGTAGCCCTTGGAGAAGCCGTTGACCGTGACGGTGCGGTCGGCCATGCCGGGCAGCGCCCCGATGCTGATGTGCTCGCCGCGGAAGCGGACCTTCTCGTAGATCTCGTCCGTGATGACGAACAGGTGGTGGTCCCGGGCGACGTCCGCTACCGTCTCGGCCTCGGTGCCGGTGAGGACGTTGCCGGTCGGGTTGTTCGGGTTGTTCATCAGCAGGGCGCGGGTACGCGGGGTGATGCGCTCTTCCAGGAGCTCTCGGGTGATGCGGAAACCGTTGTCCGCGCTCAGCGGGGCGAAGACGGGATCCGCTCCGGCGAGGCGGGCCATGGCGGGGTAGCTCACCCAGCTCGGCGTGGGTATCAGCAACTCGTCACCCGGTCCGAGCAGCGTCATGACCGAGAGGAGCAGGGCGTGTTTGGCGGAGGGAGTGACGATGACCTGGCGGGCCGGTTCCACGGCCAGGCCGTTGTCCTTCAGCAGCTTGTCACCGATGGCCGCGAGGAGTGTGGGGAGGCCGCGACTGGGCGTGTAGTGAGTGAAGCCGTCGTTCAGCGCCTGCATGCCCTCGGCAGTGATGTGGCCGGGGGTGTCGAAGTCGGGCTCGCCGCCGTTGAGGTCGAGGATCGACTCGCCCTGGGCACGCAGTGCTGCCGCCAGATCGAGGATGGCGTAGGTGGGGGATTTCTCGATCCCTGCGAAGCGGGAGGCTACGCGAGAGACGGGCACAGTGGGTTCTCCTGTCGGTAGAGCACGGGGTGAAGGTGCGCGCCGCCCGCGCGCGGGGGTGATGCGCGGGCGGCGCGGGACGAGGGACCGTCTACGGGGCAGCCGGTTTCCCGGCGTCAGTCGGCCACGCGGCCCCGTACGCCGTCGACCCACGCGTCGGCGTGGGAGTCGGCGGTGGCATCGTCGCGGAAGGCGTAGGTCTTGAGGAGCCAGCGCGACTTGGCCCGCACCGGGTCGTGGATCTCGATCTTCTCCCGGCTGTGCATGCCGTCCTGGTTGGCCAGCACGAACAGGTCGCCGGTAAGGATGCGGTGGCGTTGCTTGTCGGCCTTCGCGAGCGCGTCCTTCACAGCGATGAGCGCGTCCCGGGCCTCGACCGGAGCACCGGGGGCGATGGTGGTCGCGGTGTCCATGTACCGGAAGCTGTGGTGGTTGTAGATGATCGCGTGCTCCGCGGACTCGGTCAGCGCCGGATTGAACTCGCGGGAGAAGACGTCGAAGGCCGTGACGAAGTACGGCTGCCGCAGCGTCCTCTGCGTGTCCTCGTCGAGGTGTTCCAGCAGGGCCGGGCCGTCGACGTACCCGGTGTAGATGACGTCGTCGGGGCAGCGCATGCCGAGCAGGGAGATGTAGTCGGCGCGAACCCGGTGGGCGGTGCGGTCGTTGTGGAAGTACAGTTCGCTGTCGCTGTAGCCGCTGAACATCCCGTCGAAGCGGTTGTAGGCGACGACGTCGGTGAAGAAGTCGCCCCGATTGCGGGCGTAGGTGAGCAGCGGTGTCCCGACGAGCTGATTGAACAGTTCCAGCAGCGCCTCACCGACGAACGTCTTCTTCTTCCTGTGTTTGTCGCTGACCGGGTCGTCGTGATCGAGGACCGGCACCTCGGCATCGATGGGGACGTTGCGCAGGACGTGTGCCTGCGAGACGCCGGAGCGGCGCTCGTCCTTGATGCGGCCGCACACCTCGGTGAAGAAGGCAGGCACGCGACCCTGGTCGATCAGGTCAGTGATCGCCTGGAAAAAGGCCGGGTAGTCCTCGTACGGATGTTTTCCGACGGAGTCGAGGAGGTCGTACAGCTCATCGTGTTCCGACTTGTCCAGCGCGTGGATGGGTCGCATCGCTCGCTTCCTGATCCTGGTCGACAGTCGCCACGCGTATATGCCGGACAACGGCCGCGTGGGGGATTCAGGAAGGAATATCCGACGGGTTCCCCGACGGCGTCAACGGGCCTCATCAAAAGGTGGAGGCGTCCATCAGAAAGGTGGCAAAAATACGGTCGTCGTTCCTCCGTTCTACGGGTGCCGCAACCGGATTCCCCGCCACCGGGTCTACCGTGGCCGTCCAATCATGAGCGTCATGCATGACGAATTTCGCTTGAGGAGAACAGGTGAAACTGTCACAGTGTTCTGCATTCGTCGCAGTGGCCGAGACGGAAAGCTTCACCCGGGCCGGACTGCGGCTCGGGATCAGTCAGTCGGCGGTGAGTCATGCCGTGGCGGCGCTGGAGAAGGAACTCGGAGTGCCCTTGCTGCGCCGCGAGCGTGGCGGTGTCCTGCTCACGCCGGAGGGCAGAAGGGCGCTCCAGCACGCCCAGGCTGTGATCCACCACGTCGAACTGGTGGCGGTACGGGCGCGTGACGCCCGGGTCGACGACGGGCCGCTGCGGGTGGCGGCGGTGCCCACGTTCGCCTCACAGCTGCTGCCGCGGCTGATGGCCGAGCTCGCTGCCCCGGGCCGGGAGCCGGACATCATTGTCAGAGAGGCCGACGACAAGCAGATATGCCGCTGGCTACGGGCCGGCGCCGTGGACGTGGGCGTCACCTACTCCACGCCGCCCGGAGTGGTCACGGCGCCCTTGGTGCGGGAGACGCTGTACGCCCTGGTCGCCCGGGACCATCCGCTTGCCGATGCCCGGGCCGTGTCGTACGAGCAGGTCGTGCGCCTGCCGCTGATCATTCCTTCCTGGGACCCTGAGACGGCGGTGTTGCGCGCCCTGCGGGAGGCGGACGGGGAGCCGGTGATCTCGCATCACATACGCGACCTGAACACCGTGCTGTGCATGGTCGGCGAGGGACTGGGGGCGACGATACTGCCGGACACGGTCCTGCCGACGGTGCTGCCCGATCTGCGGGTTCTGCGGCTGATCCCCCGCCGCTCGCGTCAGCTGTCCATCAGTACCCAGCCCGCGGAGTACGACGACGGCCGGGTGCGGGCCTTCGCCGCCGCCGCCCGGGAGATCGCCGGGCGGCGCATCAACGAACTGCGGACCCTCGCCGGCCTTCAGAGCGACGTCGTCGTGGGCATGGCCGACGGGCGCTTGCTCTCGTAGGAGGCGATGGAGTCCTCGTGCCGCAAGGTGTCGGTGATGAGGTCGAGGCCCGAGAGCAGGCGTCGCCGGGCTCCTTCCTCGACGCGGAAGGAGGCTCGGATCTCTCCGCAGCTCAAGCGTGACTGCGTCAGGTCTACGGTGACCTGACGGGTCGACTCGTCGGTGACCACGTCCCACAGCCGCTCGACCGTCTCCTCGGGCAGCGTGACCGGAAGCAGGCCGTTCATCAGTGCGTTGCCGTGGAAGATGTCGCCGAAGCGCGGGGCGATCACGGCACGGAAACCGTAGTTCAGCAGCGCCCACACCGCGTACTCGCGGGAGGAGCCGGTGCCGAAGTCGTTGCCCGCGATCAGCACGCTGGCACCCTGGTACTGGGGCTGGTTGAGCACGAAGTCGGGATCAGTACGCCAGTCGGCGAACAGCGAGTCGGCGTGTCCGGTGCGCTCGGAGTGGTTGAGGAACCGCACCGGGATGATCTGGTCGGTGTCGACGTCGCTGCGCCGCAGCGGCACCGCGGTTCCGTGATGGACGGTGAACTTCTCCAAGGCAGCCTCCTTACAGGTCTTCGGGGGCGGCAAGCCGCCCGGACACGGCGGTGGCGGCGGCGACCGCCGGGGAGACGATGTGGGTCCGCGCCCCGCGTCCCTGCCGCCCCTCGAAGTTACGGTTGTTGGTGGAGGCGGCCCGTTCCCTGGGGCGCAGCCGGTCCTCGTTGAGGGCCGCGCACATCGAGCAGCCGGCGCCGGCCCGGAAGTCCGCGCCCGCCCGGTCGAACACGTCGGCAAGTCCCTCCGCGACGGCCTGTCGGCGTACGGTCGCCGACCCCGGCACGATCATCATCCGAACTCCTTCGGCCACTTCGCGGCCGGCGAGGACCTTCGCGACGGCGCGCAGATCCTCGATCCGGCCGTTGGTGCAGGAACCCACGAACACGCAGTCCACCGGCACGTCGCGCATCGCCGTGCCCGGGGTCAGTGCCATGTAGTCCAGTGCGCGCCGGGCCGCCGCGCGCTCCGACTCCGTGCCGAGGACGTCCGGGTCCGGGACCACGCCGTGGAGCGGCACGCTCTGGGCGGGGTTGGTTCCCCAGGACACGAACGGGGACACGGCGTCACCGTCCAGGGTGACCTCCTTGTCGAAAACCGCGTCGGGATCGCCGCGCAGCCCCTTCCAGCGCTTGACCTCCGCGTCCCAGGCCGCACCCTGCGGCATGCCGGGGCGTCCGGCGAGATACTCCAGCGTCGTGGCGTCAGAGGCGATCATCCCAGCGCGTGAGCCCGCCTCCACCGTCATGTTGCACAGGGTCATCCGCCCTTCCATCGACAGGGCGTCGATGGCCGTACCGCGGTACTCCACGATGTGGCCCTGGCCGCCCGCGGTACCGATCTCGGCGATGAGGGCGAGGGCCAGGTCCTTCGCTGTCACACCGGGGCGCAGGGTGCCGTTGACGGTGACGGCCATGTCGCGGGGGCGCTTCATCGCGAGGGTCTGGGTGGCCAGTACATGTTCGACCTGGCTGGTCCCTATACCGAAGGCGAGTGCGCCGAAGGCCCCCTGCGTGGTGGTGTGCGAGTCGCAGCACACGATCGTCATGCCGGGGCGGGTCAGGCCGAGTTCCGGGCCGATGACATGGACGATGCCCTGCTGGGAGTCGCCGATGCGCAGCAGCGGGATGCCGAACTCGGCGCAGTTCTCGCGCATCAGCTCGGACTGGCGGCGGGCCACTGGGTCCTGGATGGGCTTGTCGACGGCGATGGTGGGGATGTTGTGGTCCTCGGTGCCCAGCGTCAGATCCGGGCGCCGCACGCGTCGGCCCGAGGCGCGCAGGCCGTCGAACGCCTGCGGGGTATTGACCTCGTGCAGCAGGTGCAGGTCGATGTAGAGCAGGTCCTCGCCGCTGTCGCCGGGACGGACGACATGCGTGTTCCACACCTTTTCGGCCAGGGTCGAGCCCATGGTCGCTCCTCGTGCAGTGGCGGTCAGTGGGACAGGGTTCGGGCGACGCTGGTCACGGTGGCGGTTCGGGCCAAGAGCTTGACGGCGGCCTGGTGCAGCTCGGCGTCGGCGGCGGCTGTGGCGTCCTCCAGGATTTCGACGCGGTAGTCGCGGTCGTGCGCGTCACGGGCAGCCGACATCACCACGAGGTCGGTGGAGACTCCACCCAGCAGCAGCCGGTCCACGCCCTGGGCCCGCAGGACGACATCCAGCGGGGTGCCGTGGAAGGGACTCAGCCGGTGCTTGGCGATCAGGACCTCGTCCGGGCGCGGCCGTACCCGTTCGTGCTGTTCGGTGCCCCAAGCGCCGAGCTGCAGACGCTTCTCGTCGCGGCAGGGCGCGAAGACGGGGGAGCCTGCCGGCCATTCGGGGTAGCCGGAGGAGAAGCCGACGGTCACATGGATGACCGGGATGTTCTGCTCCCGGGCGAGGTCCGCCGCGGCGGCGGCCCGCTCCAGTACGCCGCGGGAGGCGACCTGCTCCGCGTAGCCCTCCTTGGCGTAGCTGCCGTCGGGGTGGACGACGTCGTTGATGAGATCCATGAGGATGAGTGCGGGGCGTCCCACGATGTGTCTCCACTGTCGCTGGGGGCGAATCAATGATTTCGCCACTGCGGCGGGCTAATTACGTGCGGCGTAACAATAGCCGCCATCCTGCGGACTGCGCTATTTCCATGAGCGTCGCTCATGGTGGCATGAGCGAATTTGTTTGTTTTGTGTACCGGAATCCCGCTAGCCTGCTTTCCGCGAAAGAAATTCGCATTTTCCTTCGAGGGCGCATCCAGAATCCCTTGGAGTCTGCTCGGGCCCGTGATTCCAGAAGATTCAGGGGGCCCGGGCAGCATCTCGGACGAAAAGCCGAAAGGTCCCACGTGGTGGAAGACTCACATCGCATCGTCATAGTCGGAAGCGGCCCACGGGGAGTGGGTGTACTGGAGCGGTTGGCGGCACGGCTGGCTGCCGACGCGTCCCGCAGCACGGACATCTTCCTGGTGGACGCCGTGGAGGTCGGCTGCGGCCGGATCTGGCGTTCAGACCAGGCCGGTTGGTTCCTGATGAACACTGTCTGCGGCGAGGTCACCATGTTCTCCGGCCCGCCCGACGACGGTCCCACTCGCCCGGGCGCCGGCCCGTCGCTGGCCCAGTGGTGGGAGCGGAACGACCCCGATGGCCCAGGGCCCAACGCCTACGCCCCGCGCGCTCTGCACGGGCGGTACATGCGCTACGTCGTGGACGTCGCCGAGGCACACCTGCCGCCGTCGGCCACGCTGCATCGCATCACCGCCGCTGTGGAGGACCTCGTTCCCAGTCCCGTCGGATACACCCTCCGACTGTCCGACGGCACCTGGCTGAGAGCCGACCGGGTCGTTCTCACCACGGGACACCCGACGCCCGCCCTCTTGGGGGCGCACCGCGAACTCGCCGAATTCGCCGCCGTCCGACCGCACTTGCGCTACATACGCGGCGACTCCCCGGCCGACATGCCGCTGGACGAGATCCACGCCACGTCAACCGTCGGGATCGTGGGCATCGGCCTGTCCTTCTACGACATCATGTACGCGCTCACCGTCGGGCGCGGCGGCAAATTCGTCGAGGGCCCGGACGGCGAGGTCCGTTACGAGCCGAGCGGAGACGAGCCCCGGATGGTCGTCGGCTCCCGCAGCGGGGTGCCGCTGCCCGCCCGCGGACGCAACCAGAAGACGGCGGCCTACAAGGCCGGTAGCGCCCTGTTCACGCCAGACAACGTCCGGGCGCACAGCGCCGGCGCGCTTCTGGACTTCACCCGGGACGTGCTGCCCTGGCTGCTGGCCGAGATCCATCTGACGTACTTCACCGCGGTACTTCGCGCCGAGGCCCCGGAGCGGGTGGACGCCTTTCGCACCGAGGTCATCACCCGGTCGAGGCAGGGTGTGCCGGACGTGCTCGCGCTCGCGAAGGTGCACGGCGTGCGGGACACTTCGGCGGCACCTGACCTGTGGCGGCTCAGCCGTCCCTTCGAGGGGTGGACGTTCAACGGGGTGGAGGACTTCGACCGGGCACTGGTCGACGCGATGCGGCGTGACCTCGAACACGCCGAGCGCGGCAATGTGGACGACGCCCTGAAAACGTCCCTCGACGTGTTGCGCGACACTCGCTGGGCCATCCGCGAGCTGATGGACTTCGCCGGGTTCCACCCGCAGGCCCACCGCGACTTCCTGGACGACTTCGCGCCGCGCCACTCCTTCCTCGCAGCCGGACCGCCGCGGATCCGGGTGCGCTACGCCATGTCCCTCATCGAGGCCGGACTGCTGCGCGTCGTCGGGCCCGAGACCCGCTTCACCGCGGATGGCGAGGCGGATTCCTTCGTCCTCTCCTCCGACGCCGTGCCGGGTTCGGCGGTCCTCGCGGACGTCCTGATCGACGCGCGCATCCCCAACCCGGACGTGACGCTCGACCCCTCGCCGCTCACTGCGAATCTGTTGCGACGCGGGGTGTGGACGGAGTTCGTCAACGGTGAGGGCGACGAGGCCTTCCGCACCGGAGGCGTGGCCGTCACCCGTGCCCCGTTCCATCCGCTGTCCGCCGAGGGCCACCCGGCGACCGGGCTGACGGTCCTGGGCCTGCCTACCGAGCACACCCGCTGGTTCACATTGGTCGGCAGCGGCCGGCCCGGACCATGGAACGAGTTCATCCGCGACGCCGACGCCGTGGCCGCCGCGGCCCTCGACGCACCACCGAAGCCCGCCCCCGACATCACGGCGCCCGCACCGGTCGTGGAAGCGACCGTACCCGCACCGGAACCGGAAGGAGCCCCGGTATGAGCGGCACGATCGCAGCCCGGACCGGCATTCACCAGCAGCGCACCGTCACGGTGCTCCGCGGCCTGCTCACCACCGAGGGACGCGAGGCCCTCGACTGGAACGACTGGGACGAGCCGGGCAGGGCGGGAGTGCAGATGCGGCCGCTGTACGCCACCCAGGCACCGCAGAACGCGACCGCGTTCCTGGTGCGCTTCGGCCCGGGGGCGCACGGTGATCTGCATGAACACCTGGGCTACGAAATGATGTTCGTCCTCGATGGGGAACTCATCAACGACAACGGCGACCGCTACACGGTCGGCGATCTGGTCATCGAGGAACCGGGCAGTCTGCACCGAGTGCACACCGAGACCGGCGTCACCGTGCTCGGGGTGCGGGAGGCACCCACGGTGTCCCGGGAGATCGACTGACCCGGTCGGGAAAGCCCCGCGGCACCGGGCGGCGGAGTTTCGTCCGCCGCCCGGCACCGCGCCGGGGTCAGTCAGCGATCTCGATCGCGAAGGAGTCCCGGACCCCGCCCTCTCCGACGTCGGTGAGATGGACCACGCGCGGCGAGACGCCGTACCGCAGCCAGTCCAGCTCGAAGAACCGGGCGGCCATCGCGGCTCCCAGCGCGCCGGCGAGGTGATGGCGCCGCTCGCTCCAGTCGACGCAGTAGCGCACCACCGGGCGTCGCCCCTGGACCAGTCCGTCCACGTCGATGCCGAACCCGGTGAAGCGCTCGGTCCCTCGGGGAGTCAGGTGATACGTCGCCTGCCTGCCGTAAGAGGCAGGCTGGTCGGGGCGGGAACCGGACGCGGAGTCGCCCTTCTCCCGCCGCAGCAGCCCTTGGTCGAGGAAGGCACCCATGAGCGCCACGCCCAGGGACCCCGCGAGGTGGTCGTAACAGGTGCGCGACCGCCGCAGCGCGTTGTGCCTGCTGTGGGCGCGCAGGGTGGTCACCGGGGTGGGATCGGGCGGTGCGATGAGGGCCAGCGCCTCGAGTGCGGCGGCGACGTCGGGACTGGCCAAGCGGAAGTAGCGGTGCCGTCCCGAGTGTTCGGCCAGCACGAGCCCTGCCTCTGCCAGCTGAGCGAGGTGCACGCTCGCCGTCGGCACGCTGACGCCGGCCTCGGTCGCCAGGACCGTGACCGCCAGCGGTCGGCCGCCGGACAGCGCCTTGAGCATCCGTGCTCTGGAGGCGCTGGCCAGCAGGCGCGCGGCGCGCGCCAGCTCCGGCTCGGTCCTGTCCGTGGCTTGGTCCGTGGCTCGGCCTTCGGCTGCTTCCATGTCCGCCATACAAGCACACTTTGATGAACTGCTAACTGTTGAAGGGTGAGGATCTGCCGCATGAGTACAACGACCGGAATGGCAGCGGCGAACGAGGCGCTGCCCCCTGCTGCCGGGCGACTCTCGTGGCCCCCGCTCATCGCCCTCAGCCTGGGCTACTTCCTGGTGATGTTGGACGTCACCGTCGTCACTGTCGCCGTCCCCGCCATCCGTGACTCGGTCCACGCCGGGGCCTCCGAGATGGCCTGGATCGTCGACGGTTACAGCGCCGTCTTCGGCGGCCTGCTGCTGATGGGCGGCGGTTTCGGCGACCGGCTCGGGCACCGGAAGGTGTTCCTCACCGGTCTCGGTGTCTTCGCCGTCGCCTCGGTCGGCTGCGCCTTGGCCGCCACCCCGGCGGCCCTCATCGCCTCGCGCCTCGCCCAGGGCGCCGGCGGTGCCCTGCTGGTGCCCACCTCCCTGGCCTTGCTGACCGCGGCCTACCCGGCCCCGGCCGTTCGGGCCAAGGCTCTCGGCGTCTGGGCCGGCATCTCCGGTATCGCGTTCGCGGCGGGGCCGCTCGTGGGCGGTCTGCTGGTGGCGGGCCTGAACTGGCGCGCCGCCTTCTGGCTCAACGTGCCCGTCGCCCTGCTGGGCGTCTGGCTCACTTGCAAGTACGTTCCTGCCCCCGTCGGCCGGGCAGGGGCACGTGGCCTGGACCCCCTCGGCCAGGTCCTGGGCATTGTCGCCGTGCTGGCGCTGGCCGGCATGCTCAATGAGGCCGGCACCCAGGGCTGGACCTCGCCCGTGGTGCTGGCCGCCGGAGTCCTCGGCGTGGTCGCGCTCGTCCTGTTCGTCCTCGTTGAGCGATGGATGGAAGCACGGGGGAACACGGAGAAGCCGCCGCTGCTGCCCCTGTCGCTCTTCCGGTCACCGGGCTTCTCCGCCACCGCCGCAGTGGGTGTCCTGCTCAACCTCGGCTACTACGGCATGCTCTACCTGTCCACGCTCTATCTGCAGAACGAACGCGGCTACGACGCACTCGGTGCCGGTCTGGCCCTGCTGCCCACGGTGTGCATGGCCGTCGTCGCGGCGCCGCTGTCCGGCCGACTGACCGCCCGCTACGGCCCGTACATCCCGATGACCGGGGCCCTGCTGCTCGGTGCCGTCGGGTTCGTCGGCTGGCTGCTCGCCGGTCCCGACACTCCGTACTGGATGCTGCTGCCCGCCCTCATCGCGACCGGCCTGGCCACCCCGAGCACGGTCCCGGCGGCCACCGCCGCCATCGTGCAAGCCGCCCCCGCCGAGAACGCGGGTGTTGCGTCAGCGGTTTTCAACGTGGCACGTCAGATCGGCAACTCGCTCGGCGTTGCCCTCTTCGCCTCCCTCATCGCGGGTCGGGACCTGGTCTTCGGCCTGCACATCTCGGCGCTCATCGCCTCGGTGGCCTTCTTCGCCGCGGCGTTGCTCGCCCTGTCCTCCTGGCGGAACGCAAAGGCGCGCACCGCCCTCTGATTTTTCTGGAACAAGGGGTACAGCACCATGGCAACCCGCATCGCCATCAACGGATTCGGCCGCATCGGACGAACAGTCACACGCGTCGCGCTGGGCCGCCCGGACATCGAGATCGTCGCCGTCAACGATCTGACGGATCCTCAGCTCCTGGCTCACCTGCTGCGTCATGATTCCGTCCACGGCCGGCTGGCGGAGCCGGTCGACGTCCTGGACGGCAAGCTCGTCATCGGTGAGCGCACCATCCCGGTCCTGCGCGAGAAGAACCCGGCCGACCTGCCCTGGGCGGACCTGAACGTGGACGTCGTCGTCGAGTCCACCGGTGTCTTCACGGACGGAAAGGCCGCCGCGGCCCACCTCGACGCGGGCGCGCGCCGCGTCCTGATCTCCGCACCGGCCACCGACGTCGACTTCACCGTCGTGTACGGCATCAACGACGCCGCCCTGGACGCCTCTCACAGGATCGTCTCGAACGCCTCCTGCACCACCAACTGCGCAGCCCCCCTCGCCCAGGTGCTGCACCGGAACTTCGGTATCCGGCGAGGGCTGATGAACACCTCGCACGCCTACACCAGCGACCAGCGCCTGCACGACGCTCCGCACCGCGACTTCCGCCGGGCCCGGGCTGCGGCCAACAACATCATCCCCACCACCACCGGCGCCGCCCGGGCCATCGGCGTGGTCCTGCCCGAACTCGCCGGACTCATGGACGGCCTGTCCATGCGGGTACCCGTCATCGACGGCTCGATCGTCGACCTGACCGTCGAACTCCAACGTTCCGTCACGGTGGAGGAAGTCAACGCCGCCTTCGCGGAAGCGGCGCGCGGTTCGCTTGAGGACATCCTCGTGTACAGCGAGGCCCCGCTCGTCTCCACGGACATCATCGGCACCTCCGCCTCCTGCACCTTCGATGCCCCGCTCACCATGGTCATCGACGACGGACAGGGCGGTTCCCTGGTCAAGGTCGTGGGCTGGTACGACAACGAGGCCGGCTTCTCCCACCGCACCGTCGACGTGGTCCGTCTCCTGGCCGACACCGACTGACCGCGCCCGGTCGAGCGCTCGCAGAGCCCCTGCTCACGACGATTGCGAGCGCTCGGCCGGCCTTCTCTCGACCTGTCCCGAGATTGTTTACTCGGATTTGGTCGCCTCCCCAGCAGCGGATGGGAAACTGTATGCAGCGCGCCAAAGGTGACACGCGGTCAGTGAGGTCCATCCGTTCGAGGTGAGGGAACGGCGAGGTTGCGAGCTGTTCCCTACGCCGTGGTGCGGACGACATTCGGGGGAAACACATGGCGGCGTACGAAACGCCCCGCTGCTTGTTCAAGGCTGCGACTTCGACTGAGCCCGTGCCCGGAGAGACGGGCCGCAGGCTCCGTCCGCCCGGTCATGCCGTGCGCACCGATGCGCCCAGTGGCCGCGTGCGATGTCCCGGCCGGCACCGTCCCAGGCGTACGAGGGCATCCGGCACGTGAACCACGGCGGCCTCAGGCCCCCGCTTCGTCGCGTTCCTGTGCCGCCACTCCTCGATTCACGGATTCTCCGCTGCGTCTGAGCAGCCAGCCCAGCCGCGTGGTGCGCCTCGCTGCGTCCGCCTGCGTTCGCGACCCTTGTTCACGCCGACATGTTGGGGAAAGAGACATGGCAGAGAAGTTGCTTCCAGGGAGTGCTATGGACCTCCACACCATCAGCGATGGCACGGCCAGGACCAGACGCTCCCCGGCCCCCACCGTCCTGGTGGCGGACAGCGATCCGTTGTCCCGTCACATCATCGGGACGACCTTACGGGACAGCGGCATGGTGCTGGCGGTGACCACCGTCGACGCCGGACGGCCACTGCGGGAATGGCGGCTCGACGGAGTGGAGGTGGTGCTGTGGTCGATAGGCCCCGGCATCGACGTGAGCCGTGAGGTACGTGTACTCGCCGCCAGACGCATACGGGTCCTGCTGTTGAGTGTCCGCTGGACTGCGGGAGAAGTACGTTCGGCCCTGGCGGCAGGTGCGACGGGACTGCTCACCAAGGACGCCAGGCCGGACCGGCTCGTGGTCGCGGTCAGCGCGGCGGTCGCCGACTACACACTCGTCGACTCGGAACTCGACGCCTTGGCCTTGCCGGTCGCGGGACATGGCTGGGCAAGCGGTGAGAAATTCCGTCCGGGAAGGGATGCGGCGAAACCCGATCCGGCACAACAGTTTCTGAACCTCTCTGACCGGGAGTTCGAGGTGCTGTCCCACCTGGCCTCCGGACGGTCTACAGAGGAAGTGGCGAAGTTGTTGGCCATCAAGGCGGCGACCGTCAAAAGTCATGTCTCCCACCTACTGGCCAAGTTGCAGGTCCGCAACCGCGTCGAGGCAGTCCTCATCTACCAGCAGGTGATCACCAAGCACACGTCGGACATCGCCATGGGCACACGGACGTCGGCTGTGCACCACCGAGGGGCGATGACGGGCGACGGGCCGAGGGCCCGACTTGTTTCTTGAAGGGCTGCCCGCTGGATGGTGTCCCGTAAGTGCCCTGGGCGTGGTCGTCTACCTGTCATCCGGTGAGGGTGAGGTCGTGCAGGCGGACGGTGCCGAGCACGGCGTGGACGCGGTGTTCGGTCCGGGGGCCTCCCTTGTGGCGTCCCTTCTCTCCGGGAACCGGCAGGCCGGGACGCATGAGATGTCCCAGCTTCCCAGAGGGGGCTCCCACGGTTGATCCGCCGTTCCGTCATGTGAGAGACCTCGTCCTGGCCCAGCGTGAGAAAGACGGACGCGCCGGGTTCCGATCCGACGACGGGGGAACAGACATGAGCGCGATCAAGGGCCTGCGCGCCAAGGTGGGGATGGTCTCAGGCGTCGTCCTGATGGCCGGGCTGGGGCTCGGCGCGACGAGCGGCACCGCAACCGCTGCGTCGAGCGACTGCCCCAAGGGCTGGTTCTGTGTGTGGGCCGGCGAGAACTACACAGGCCGTATGCAGAAGGTCCAGTACGACAACGCGAATCTGTCCATGTACACCGTCTTCGCCAACGGCTTCCGCTCTGCCTTCAACAACGGCAACAGCTGTGATGTGAGGGTGTACAGCGGCAAGAACTACAGCGGCTCCCTCGGCACGCTCGCGCGCGGGGAGAAGGGCAGCTCCGTCGACGGTGACACCCTCAAGATCCTCTCCAACAAGTGGGTCAACTGCCGCTGACCCCGCCGCCCGGTGCTTGACCTCTCCCGTATGGCCGGGGCCCCGCCCCGGTCATACGGGCCACCGGGCAGCCGAGTGCTCGAAGTGGTCAGGTGGCATCGCTGCCCTTCTCCCGGTACTCCTTCGGAAGGTCCTCGGCGGCTGCGGCGCAATGCGCCCAGTCGGAGAAGTCCGCGTCCTGGGCCCACAGCTGGTGGGCTGCCCTGATGTTCCACTCCGGGTTCATGGCCTTCTCCGGGGTGCCTCGCAGATCGCGCAGCCGGGCGTCGGAGATCTGGAAGACGCCCCAGTTCCGGGTGCCGTTGGTGTTGGGCGTGATGTGAAGAGGGTCCAGGAAGGACTGGCACAGGGCGATCCGGAGTGCCGTGTCCGGCTTCTCCTCGAAGACCTGGCGGATACGGGCCGCCACGCGCTCCTTGCTCCAGGTCCTGAGGGACACGTTCCCGTCGTAGAGCGCCCGCTTGGTGTCGTCCCCGACGATGCCGTCCACGTTCAGGCCGACCCTCGACTGGAACGCCTCGACGCGGCGAAGGGTTTCGGGTCCGAAGATGCCGTCGATCCCGATGGTCACCCCGGTGGCGGCCAGCAGTCGCTGGAGTTCCCGGACACAGTTGTCGCTCTGACCGTCCCGGACCGGTTCCTCGCACTCTCCTGAGAACAGCGGCCGGTTGTCAGCCACCTCCTCGGACTTCTCGCCACCGCGCCCGTTCCACATGAGGACGGCGCCGAAGACGAGCGCGGAGACGCAGAGGAGAGCGACGGCGGCCCACTGCCATCGGCGCGAGGCGGTGGGGGCCGCGGCCACGGCGGGGGGCTTCTTCTCGTCCGCCTTCTTCTCGCCCGGCGCCTCGTCGCTCTCCTGCAGTTCGTGGGTCTCCCCGTGGTCAGCGGGGGGTGTCGGACTCAGGGTCGATTTGTTCTCGAAGGACGTCGTGGACGGGATCACGGCGGCTGCCGGGTTCGGCTCGGGGGCCGGTGAGTCCGGTTCGCTCGCCAGGACCCACAGCCGGTGCAGTTCGGTCAGCTCGGCCCGGCCGGCCCTGGCCTGCCGCGCCAGCAGCTGTACGACCTCGAAGTCTGCGGGAACGGAACCTCCCGAGCAGTACCGGTGCAGCGCGGACCGGCTGATGCCCAGGCGGGCTGCCAACGTCTCGTAGCTGTGCGGTGTGCGTTCCTTCAACGCGAGGAGTGCTTCGGCGAACTCCTCGGCACGGGCCTTCGCCCGCTCGTCGTCCTGCATTTCCCGTACCTCCGCTGCATGGTCCCCCGACACGCGAGGGGTGGATATCACGAGGACTGGGGATCCGGTAGGGAGCGGCCGGCTGGATCTCGGCGTCGTTCACTGCTCTTCCACGGGTTCCACCTTGACGATGCAGTGTGGCCACGCGCGGAAGTCCTTGTGCCGCGACCACAGTCGGTGGGCCGCCTGGATATTCCATTCCGGGTCCAGCGAGTCCACGGGCGTCCCGCCCAGTTCTCGCAGATGGTCCTCGGAGAGCTGGAAGACGCCCCAGGTACGGGTGGCATCGGCCTGGGACGTCGTGGTGAGCGGCTCCAGCAGCGACTGGCACTCGGCTGTGCGGAGAGCCTGCTCGGCGTCCTCGCCGAAGACCTCGCGGATACGGTCCGCCACCCGCTTCGTGTCCCAGGCTGCCAGGGAAACGTCCAGGTCCTCGTTGTACAGGGCCTGCTTGGTCGACCTGTCGACGACGCCGTTGTCGTGCAGACCGGCCAGCGTCTGGAAGACCACGACCAAACGGCGGGTGTCCCCGATGAACCGTCCGGTGACCTCGATGTCCCCGCCGGCGGCCATCAGGAGGCGCTGGACCTCCCGAACGCACTCGCCCTTCTCTCCCATGCCGACCGGCCCCCGGCAGGCGTCCGAGAGCAGCATCCTCTCCTCGTCGGCCGCCCCCGCGGTGGTCCGTACGACACCCAGCAGCCCGGCACCCACGACGAGGGCGACCCATACGCCGACGAGCCTCGGGGAGCGCCACCAGGGTCTTCCGACCGGGGCCGGTTCTGCGGCCGGTTCGGGCTTGTCCGGGCCGGACCGCTCCGAAGCCGGACGGTCAGGCCTTGCCCGCTCCGCACCTGCCTCCGCCGGTTCGGGCTCAGGCGGCCCCGGCTCGACCTTCGGTGCTTCCGGTTCGGTTGCCAGCACCCACAGCCGGTGCAGTCCGAGCAGTTCTTCCCGACCCGCACCGCACCGCTTGGAGAACCGCTCCACGGTCGCGAAGTCGGCCGGAACCGACTTTCCCGAACAGTAACGATGCAGCGCGGACCGGCTGATTCCGGTCCGCGCCGCCAATGTCTCGAAACTGTGCGGCGTACGCTCCTTCAACCCTCGCAGCGCCGCCGCGAACTCCCTGCCCCCGTCGTGTCCCATCCCCCCGGGTCCCCTCCCCGATGACACGGTCGTGTGCCGACGCGTCATCGTATCGGCTCGGGGGCCGGGCGAGGGGGCCGGCGACGGTCAGAGCCTGCCGCAGTACCAGAGGTTGCGGTTCTCGTACCAGCGCCACTTCAGATGCGTACGCGACTCCTTGCCGTACATGCCGTCCTTGCCGATCTTTTCCTGACCCTGTGCGTACATGAGCGCGTTCTTGGTGTTGTCGCCGAAGATCCCGTCGACGTCCAGGCTCCGTCCGTAGCACCGGTTCAGGTTCTGCTGCAAGGCCTTGACGGCGCTGCCCTCGGCGCCCGGGTTCAGGTAGCAGTCGATGTTGCTGCCGTGGGCCGGGAGCACGGCGGCGTAGGTGCCGCCGGAAGCAGCCGGCCTCTTCTTGGTCACCTGGGCATTGCACTGGCCGGCGTATGCGGCGGCCGGTGTGGCCGTAGCCAGGCTGAGCCCGGTACAGGAGAGCAGGACAGCGAAGACGGAGAGCCCCGTCCTGGCGTGCAGTGCCCGCATCTTCTTCATGTGGTCGTCCCCCATGGGTCGGTGGGTGTGCGCGCTCGTGCGTGTGCGAGTCCGAGCGTGTGTACCGGAGCTCAACGCTCTTCCGAGTCGCTGAGCGCCGGCGGATGCATGGTCGTCATGGGCCGACCAGGGGCGTCAATACGGGGCGGACGGAGTGGGAGGCTGAGATGTTCCACTCGCTCTGACCTGCGGAGTCCGCGGACGATGGGATGGCCTGCGGGACATCCGCAGACGTACGACGGCCCCGCGCACCGCCGTGTGCGAGCCCGGGTGTCCCGGGTGCGCCGGCGGTACCGTTCAGGCCCTCACCGAGACCCATGTCCGGTCTGCTGATCGTCGTCAGGAAATCCAGGGGAGCGGACGGCCACGCGCTGCTACGGTCGGGCGCCATGAGCTGGCTCCCCGATGACTTCGTCCATCCCGCCCTCGTGCCGCTGCCGGGCAGCGGTCATCACCTGCGGCCGATCCGGGAGGCGGATACCCCGCTCGACTATCTGGCTGTCATGGGTTCGCGCGAGCGGCTGTGGACCATCTTCGGCCCAGCCTGGGGCTGGCCCGCGGCCACCATGACGTACGAGGCCGACCGAGCCGACCTGTTGCGGCACGAGAAGGAGATCGCCGCACACCAGTCCTTCAACTACGCGCTGTTCGACGCGGCGGAGACAGCTCTGCTCGGCTGCGTCTACATCGACCCACCGGAGAGGGCCGGCGCGGACGGCGAGATCTCCTGGTGGGTGGTGGACGAGCTGGTGGGCAGCAAGGTCGAGCAGGTCCTCGACGAGTTGGTGCCGCAGTGGATCGCCACCGACTGGCCGTTCGAGCAGCCGCGCTTCCTCGGCCGCGAGATCTCCTGGTCGGACTGGCTGGCCCTGCCGGAGCACCCTGACGGATGAGAACTCCTGACGAAATGATCTGCAGGGTGGTGGCTTCGGGACTGATGAGCCGGGGTGCGGGGTTGTTCAGTCGAAGCCCTGGCAGGGTGACGACGAGTCGTGGGCGGTGCACGCTGTACCGCGGAGAACTTAAATGCGTCGACAGCGCCTCTCGGCACCCGGCAGAGTGGCCACCCGTGACGAGCAGCGAACTGTGGACCCGCGCGACCGCCGACCGCTACGACATCGAGGAGGCCGAAGCGTCCTCGGCTGCCGTTCTCGGACCGACTCTCGCCTTCCTCGCCGAGCTCGCCGGAGACGGCCGGGCACTGGAGTTCGCCATCGGGACCGGACGAGTGGGCGTCCCGCTCCGGGAACGCGGCGTGCCGGTAGTGGGCATCGAACTGTCCGAGCACATGGCAGCGGTGCTGCGGCGCAAGATCGACGAGGGCACCCTCCCGGTGGTCATCGGGGACATGGCCACCACCGTCGTTCCCGGCGGGTTCACTCTGGTCTATCTCGTCTACAACACCATCACCAACCTGCTCACGCAGGACGAACAGGTCGAGTGCTTCCGCAACGCCGCGCGTCATCTGGAGCCCGGCGGCCGATTCGTCATCGAGCTGGGTGTGCCGCCGCTGCGGTTCCTGCCGCCCGGCCAGGTCGCGGTGCCGTTCGATGTCTCCGATCAGCATCTCGGCTTCGACACCTTCGACCTGGTCGAGCAGATTCTCGTCTCGCACCACTTCACCCGCGACGACGGCCACTACCGCCGCGAAAACTCCCGGCACCGGTACGCCTGGCCGACGGAGCTCGACCTGATGGCACGGATCGCCGGGCTCGAGCTCGAACGTCGCGTTGCGGACTGGGACGGGTCTCCGTTCACCCAGGACTCCGCGAAGCACGTCTCCGTGTGGCGCAAGCCGGCCTGAGGTCCGGCCATCGGGCCATCAACGTCGGTCGTGCCTGTTCTGAACTTCTACCGGGAGTTCAGGCGTTGCCGGCAGATCAGTGCACATCCTCGCGTGCCCAGGCCCGAGCCGTGCTCGGTGCCCGGCGGGCGATCAGCGGCTTCACGCCGAGATCCCGGACGAGGCGGCGGTACTTGTCGTGGTCGTAGCCGCGGTCGCCCGGCACCACGTCCGGGCGGCGCCGGGACAGCCCTTAGCCACTCCAACCCCCGGATGGTCAGTCCCGGAGTGATCCAACCATTTCGAGGGTCATTTCGTCAGGAGTTCCGAGTGGCTTTTGCCGTCATGCTCTGGGGACTTGGTGCTCACCGGTCCCAGGCTGTTCCCAGCCGTCACCGACCACG